>CAYXSL010000005.1:0-54692 GCA_964466605.1 uncultured Verminephrobacter sp. | reverse complement strand
GACATCGACCGCCTCTCGCGCGTCGTGCCGCAGCTGTGCAAGGTGGCGCCCAACACCAACAAGTACCACATCGAAGACGTGCACCGCGCAGGCGGCATCATGGCCATCCTGGGCGAGCTGGACCGTGCGGGCAAGCTGCACACCGACGTGCCCACCGTGCACACCCCCACGCTCAAGGACGCGCTGGACCAGTGGGACATCGTGCGCACGCAGGACGAGGCCGTGCGCACCTTCTACATGGCTGGCCCCGCTGGCGTGCCCACGCAGGTGGCGTTCAGCCAGAACACCCGCTGGCCCAGCCTGGACCTGGACCGCGCCGAAGGCTGCATCCGCTCCTACGACCACGCTTTCAGCAAGGAAGGCGGCCTGGCCGTGCTGACTGGCAACATTGCCGTGGACGGCTGCGTGGTCAAGTCGGCCGGTGTGGACGAAAGCATCCTGGTGTTCGAGGGCACGGCCCATGTGACCGAGTCGCAGGACGAGGCCGTGGCCAACATCCTGGCCGACAAGGTCCAGGCCGGTGACGTGGTCATCGTGCGCTACGAAGGCCCCAAGGGCGGCCCCGGCATGCAGGAAATGCTGTACCCCACGAGCTACATCAAGTCCAAGGGCCTGGGCAAAGCCTGTGCGCTGCTGACGGATGGCCGCTTCTCGGGCGGTACGTCCGGCCTGTCGATCGGCCACTGCTCGCCTGAGGCCGCTGCAGGCGGTGCGATCGGCCTGGTGCAGAACGGAGACCGCATCCGCATCGACATCCCCAACCGCACGATCAATGTGCTGGTGAGCGACGAGGAGCTGGCCAAGCGCCGCGAAGCGCAGAACGCCAAGGGCTGGAAGCCTGCACAGCCACGCCCGCGCAAGGTGTCTGCCGCGCTCAAGGCCTACGCCAAGCTGGTGATGTCGGCCGACAAGGGCGCCGTGCGCGACCTGTCGCTGCTGGAAGACTGACAGACCGCAGGGGAGGAACATGGCCCCTTCACCCACAAAAAAGCCGCATCCCGAGGGTGCGGCTTTTTTGTGGCCGTGTTGCTATAAATATAATAGCTAATACTCTATATCAGTAGCGCGGAGAGGCCGTTTTTTAACTGTTTTTTTGACGTTGAGTCGGGATAGGCTGCAGTCTACGCCGCCGCGCTGCCCATCTGCGACTGCAGATAGTTGGGCAGGCCGATCTTGTCGATCAGGCCCAGCTGCTTTTCGAGCCAGTAGGCGTGGTCTTCCTCGGTGTCGCGCAATTGGGCCAGCAGCAGGTCGCGGCTCACGTAGTCGCCCACGCTCTCGCACAGGGCCATGCCTTTTTGCAGGGCGGCGCGCACCTCGTATTCGGTGGCCAGGTCCTTCTTCAGCATCTCGGGTACGGTCTCGCCCGGGGTGAAGGGGTTGGGGCGCATGTCCGGGCGGCCGCCCAGGAAGAGGATGCGGCGCAGCAGCGCGTCGGCGTGCTGGGTTTCTTCCTGCATCTCGTGGTCCAGGCGCGTGTAGAGCTTGATGAAGCCCAGGTCCTCATAGGTGCGCGAGTGCACGAAATACTGGTCGCGCGCGGCCAGTTCGCCGCGCAGCAGTTCCTTGAAATAGTCGATGACTTGTGGGTTGCCCTGCATGTTGTTGTCCTTGTCTTGAAGCGGGGAGTATCGCGCTGGCCCGTGCCCTTTGGGGTGAATGTCCCCGCCGACCCGGTCTGCATGCGTACCGGGATCAGAAGCATTTGCATTGGGGTGGCAAGCCCGGGGCCATCCACGGCGCGGCACAATACCGCCCACCATGTTGACCTATCCCCACATCGACCCCGTCGCGCTGCAGATCGGCCCGCTGGCCATCCACTGGTACGGCCTCACCTATCTTGCGGCCTTTGGCCTGTTCATGCTGCTGGGCATCCGGCGCCTGCGGCACGAGCCCTTTGCCTCCATCACCGGCCCCGGCGCCTGGACGCGCAAGGACGTGGAGGACATCCTCTTCCTGGGCGTGGCCGGTGTGGTCATCGGCGGGCGGCTGGGCTACTGCCTGTTCTACAAACCCGGCTACTACCTCAGCCATCCGCTGGAGATATTTGCCGTGTGGCAGGGCGGCATGGCGTTTCATGGTGGCTTGCTGGGCGTGATTGCGGCCATGCTGTGGTTTGCCCATTCGCGCCAGCGCCCCTGGCTGCAGGTGGCCGACTTCGTGGCGCCCTGCGTGCCCACCGGCCTGGCGGCGGGGCGTGTGGGCAACTTCATCAACGGCGAGCTGTGGGGCCGGTTTGCCAGCCCCGACCTGCCCTGGGGCATGGTGTTTGCGCACAGCGGCTCGATGCAGCCGCGCCACCCCTCGCAGGTCTACCAGTTCCTGATGGAGGGGCTGCTGCTGTTCATCCTGCTGTGGCTCTATGCGCGCAAGGAGCGCCGCCCGGGCCAGGTGGCCGCCGCCTTCCTGTTCGGCTACGGCGTGTTCCGCTTCATCGCCGAATACTTCCGCGAGCCCGATGCCTTCCTGGGCATCCTGTCGCTGGGCATGAGCATGGGGCAGTGGCTGTGTGTGCCGATGATCGTGGGGGGCATTGCGCTGTGGTTGTGGGCTGGCAAGCACGAAGGCGGCCAAGGCGGCACGGGCGCGCTCACTGCATCCAAGTCCTGACCTGGTGACCTGCTGTGCCACCGCTGACCCGCCGCCAGCTCCTTCTGGCCAGTGCCGCAGCATCGCCACTGCTGGCTTCGTGCGCCGCAGACCTGACGCGCTACCAGGGCCGGCCGGTCGCCGAAGTGGCGTCGGAGTTGGGCGTATGCGCTGCTGCCTTCGCCACCTTGCGTTCCGGCAGGGTGCAGCCGACCGAGGTGGTCGGCCACCGTGGCGCAGCGCCGGACGCCGTGTTCCAGGCGGCCTCGCTGACCAAGCCTGCCGTCGCCTACGGGGCGCTGCGCCTGGTGCTGGCAGGGCAACTGGACCTGCGGGCGCCCGTCTCGCAGTACTTGCGGCAGGGCTATGTGCACTACCAGCATGCGCTACGGCGCGCGCCGGGCGACGCCAGCGACACGGTTCCCGTCACAACGCTGGCCCGCATTCCGGTGGCCAGCCTGCTCAACCACACCTCGGGCCTGCCCAACTGGACGGGCGGCGCGTTGGTCCCCGGCTTCGATTCCGGCCAGCGCTGGCGCTATTCCGGCGAAGGCTATGTGCTGCTGCAGGCCGTGATGGAGGTCGTCACCGGCACGCCGATTGCACCGTGGATGGACGCGCAGGTCTTTGCGCCCCTGGGCATGCGCGACTCCAGTCTGGTATGGAAAAGCGCCTACGAAGGCAGGGCGATGCATGCCTCAGGCGGCGCCAGTGGGGTGACGTGGCGCCAGCCGGTGGCCGCCGCATCCCTGTACACCACGGCGGGCGACTTTGCGCGCCTGCTGGCGGCCTTCGTGTCTGACGAGAAGCTGTGTGCGCTGGCCCTGTCGGCCCCCGTGGTGGCAGACAAGGATTTGTCCCTGGAATGGGGCTATGGCTGGGGCATCGAGCGCGCGCATGCGGCACCATTGCTCTGGCAGTGGGGCAACAACCCGGGCTTTCGCAACTTCGCCATGGTTTCGCCCGCCACCCGCGATGGTTTTGTGCTGCTGACGAACAGCGACCGGGGGATGGCCCTGGCTGCGCCGCTGGCGCAGCGGGTGCTGCCCGGGGAGCACCCGGTGTTCAGATCGCCCCTGGTCGGCTGACCGCCGCCAGCAAGCTCTCAGCTCGTCGGGCACGCTTCGTCCAGCCACCCCTGCACCTGCTGGCGGATGCCGTCGAGCACGGGGTTGGGTCGTACGGCCGATGGGCGTGAGCGCGTTGCGGTGGCCGCTGTGCCCGACCAGCCCTGCGCTCAGATGCGCCGCCAGCATGGCGATGCTGCAGCTGAAGGCGGCCTGCGAGCGCTGGGTGCTGTCGGCCGCTCGCGTGAAGCTGCCGCTGTCGGCCAGGGTGATGAAATGGCGCAACTGGGCATGCAGCAAACCGAACAAAAGGGTCAAAACTATGCATTGGACCAACATTTGGTTACTGCATTAGCATCCGCTTTCTCTTTCGGTGCGCTGCTTGCCGGCGCCCATCCATCTCCAGAAAAAGCTGTGACGTCGATGATCAAAAAACTCCTGCTCGGGCTGCTCGCCCTGGTGCTGCTACTGGCCGCCGCCCTGGGCATCAACACTGCGCGCAAGGGTTCGCGCCAGCTGGACGTGGCGCCCATTGCCCGCCTGCCGGTGGACGACGCCGCCGTGGCCCAGCGCCTGGCCGAGGCGGTGCGCCTGCGCACCGAATCCTCGCGCGACGATGACAAGGCCAGCATGGGCCAGTTCCTGCAGCTTCATGCGCTGCTGCAGCAGCGGTTTCCGCTGGTGCATGCCAAGCTCCAGCGCGAGGTGGTGGGCGGCCTGAGCCTGCTCTACACCTGGCCTGGCAAGGATGCCCAGGCTGCGCCGGTGATGCTGATGGCCCACCAGGACGTGGTGCCGGTGGCGCCCGGCACCGAGGGTGACTGGACGCAGCCGCCGTACTCCGGCGCGATCCAGGATGGGTTCGTCTGGGGCCGGGGCTCGTGGGACGACAAGGGCAACCTCATGAGCCAGCTCGAGGCCGTGGAGATGCTGCTGGCCAGCGGCTTCGTGCCCCAGCGCACCGTCTACCTGGCCTTTGGTGCCGACGAGGAAGTGGGCGGCCTGCGCGGCGCTGCCAAGATCGCCGCGCTGCTGCAGGAGCGCAAGGTGCGCCTGGACTTCGTGATCGACGAAGGCCTGTTGATCCTGGACGGCGTGATGCCCGGCCTGTCCAAGCCCGCTGCCGTCATCGGCGTGGCCGAGAAGGGCTATATGTCGGTGGTGATGACCCTGTCGGGCACGCCTGGGCACTCGTCCATGCCGCCGCACAAGGGCAGCAGTGCCATCGCCATGATGAGCGACGCGCTCAAGCGGCTGGACGAAGAGCCCATGCCCGGCGGCATCCGCGGCGTGGCGGGCGAGCTGTTCGATACGCTCGCGCCCGAGATGGGTGGCGTGAACCGCGTGGTGCTGTCCAACCTGTGGCTGTTCCGCCCCGTGGTGCAAAAACAGCTCGAAGGCGCGGCCAGCACCAACGCCATGCTGCGCACCACCACGGCGCTGACCATCGTGAGTGCCGGCAACCGCGACAACGTGGTGCCCGGCCGCGCCGAGGCCACGGTCAACTTCCGCCTGCTGCCCGGCGACACCAAAGAGCAGGTGATGGACCATGTGCGCAGCAAGATCAGCGCTCCCGCCGCGCAGGTGGAGCTGAGCACGCTGCCCGGCGCGGTGGATGCATCCAAGGTGGCGCCCACCGACTCCGCCCAGTACCGCCTGCTCAACCAGACCATCCGCGAGGTCTTCCCTGACGTGCTGGTGGCCCCGGGCCTGATGGTGGGGGGCACGGATTCGCAGCACTACGGCGCCATCAGCGACCACATCTTCAAGTTCTCGCCCGTGCGCGCCAATTCAGAAGACCTGAAGCGTTTTCATGGCACCAACGAGCGGCTGGAGATTGCCAACTATGCGGATGCGATCCGGTTCTATCACCGACTGATCGGCCAGATCAGCCAGAAGGCGGCGCCCACCAAGCCGTGATGCGACCGGGAAGCCTCAGGCGGGCGATGGGCTTCGCCGGGCCATGGTCCACAGTGCAGCCCCCACGATGAGCGCGCCACCCAACCAGGCGGTGGGGCTGAGTTGCTCGCCCAGCCAGAACACCGCAAACAGCGCGCCAAACGCGGGCTCGCTGCCCATAAGCAGGCCCACACGGGTGGGCGGGCTGTGGCGCAGGGCCCAGTTTTGCACCACAAACGCAAACACCGTGCAGCCCAGCACCAGGTAGATGCAGGCCAGCCAGAAGGCGCTGCCATCGGTGAGCGAGGGCAGGGGCGGCAGCGTGCCCGGCAGGGCCAGCGCCAGCAGCAGGCTGCCCAGGCCGATCACCCCCGCCTGCACGGCGGTGAGTGCCAGCACAGGCGCGTTGCGGCGGCGGGTGAGCCGGGTGGTCTGGCACACGGTGATGGCGCGCAGCACGGCGGCGGCCAACATCAGGGCGTCGCCCCAGCCCCACTGGGCCCAGTCGCCTGAATAGCCCCCACTGAGCAGCGCGGCGCCCAGCAGCGAGACCGCTGCAAAGACGAACATCGCGCGGCCGGGCCGCTGGCGCAGCAGCCACCACTCGGCAAACGGGGTGAACACCACACACAGGCTGATCAAAAAGGCCGCATTGCTGGCCTGCGTGAGCGCCAGCCCAAAGGTTTCGCACAGAAAAATGCCCAGCATCAACGCGCCCAGCGGCAGGCCCGCCGCCAGGGCATCGCGCCGCTCTGGCGCCGGGGCGCGCAGCAGCGCGGGCAGCAGCAGCGCAAAGGTCAGCAAAAAACGCACGGCCAGAAAACCCAGCACCGGGTAGAACACCAGCGCGCCCTTGGCCACGCCATAGCTCGTGCCCCACACCACGGCCACCAGCAGCAGCGCCAGGTCAGACAGGCGCGGAGCCAGGGGGGAGGCGGGGGTGAGGGGCAGGGTCGAGTGCATGGGGGGCGAGCGGGTCAGGTCGGCGGATGGAGGAGGAGGCTCTGCGTGGGGTTGGCAGGGCACTCAAATTATCAATTTGCTCATGCGTGGTGATAATCGACATCAAAGAACAGGACTTGTGCCCAATGAGCATCAATCAACCCCTCGACAGCCTGCCCGACATGGCGGTGTTTGCGCGCGTGGTGGACGCGGGCAGCTTTTCTGAGGCCGCGCGGCAGTTGGGAATCACCCCTTCGGCCGTGAGCCGCCAGGTGGCGCGGCTGGAAGGCACGCTGCGTGTGCGCCTGCTGGAGCGCACCACCCGCAAGCTCAAGCTCACCGACGCCGGGGCCGCTGCCTACAGCCGCTGCCAGGCCATGGTGGCCGCCGCGCGCGAGGTGTGGGCGCTGAGCGACACCCACTCTGCCGCGCCCTCAGGCCTGGTGCGCATGAGCATGCCCAAGGCCGTGGGCCGCCAGCTGGTGCACCCGCTGGTGCTACCGTTTTTGCAAAAGTACCCCGAGGTGGATGTGCAGCTGCTCATCACCGACCGCACGGTGGACCTGTTCGAGGAATCCATCGACCTGGCCTTGCGCGTGACCGACACGCCGCCTCCCGGCCTGGCGGGGCGGCCGCTGGCCACCTTGCACCATTGCATCTGCGCCAGCCCACGCTACCTGGCCGAGCGCGGCCACCCCCAGCACCCGCGTGATCTGGAGCAGCACGCCTGCATCACCCTGGGCGAAGACGAGCGCGACCGGCACTGGCGTTTTGAACGTGCGGGCGAAGCCGCCACCGTGGCCGTGCGCGGGCGCTACGTGGCCAACCACAGCGAGGTGCGGCTGGAGGCGGCGCTGAGCCATCTGGGCATTGCCAGCCTGCCCGGCTTTGCCGCGCGCGCCGCGCTGGAGCGGGGTGAGCTGGTGGCCGTGCTACCGGACTGGCAGCACAAAACCTCGTATGCGGGCACGGCCTGGCTGCTGTACCCGCCGAATCGGTTTTTGCCTGCCAAGCTGCGGGTGTGGATTGACCACTTGGTGCTGGGGTTTGCGGGGGTGGGGTAGGTGTTTTAAGGGAGGCGGGTGGCTTCCCGCCGGGAAGTCTCAACATTTGCCGTGATGACCTCGTGCGCGCTTCGGATCAAGGTGGGTTGCAGGGCGCTACGCGTGGGCTGGGCAATCGTTGGTCAATCTATTTTTTGTACCTGCTGGGTTTGTCAATTTGACCGGCTGCAATGGGCCCTGAGCGGACGACTGTCGCGCTCGAGCTCGGTCATTCACTCGGAAGGGCTCTACGTCGTCACGAACCAGCGTTGGATGAACTCTGAGAACGTCTCCCCAGCTGGCTCGAAGCGGCCATCCAAGCTGTCAACGCTACCAAAGACCACACCCTTCCTCTCGAAGCGAAAAGCCTCCTGCCCGCCGGCGAAGTCGTCGCCGACAAGAACCACGCTATTTAGGCTCTCGGCTGCGCCTGCGCCCGGGCCGAAAACGAACGACGGCTCGACCGGCGCACTGTAGACCGAGTAGCGCCCTTCCCCGATGGTGCCCCAGCCGACCTCGCTTAGAAATTGAAAGTAGTCTGCGGGCAATTCGGGATGACGGGCGACGAGCGTGCACCTCTTTTCTTCGGTGAGCAACTCAAGTCGAGACTCGGGGTAGTTCGCCAAGAGATATCGACGCAGTTCCGCGTGAGTCATAGGTCCGTACAACAGTGTCAAGGAGCCCACCAGGGCATCAGGCCAAGAAGGGTCGGCCAACCGACCGAATTCTGCCGCGACTTCGAAGGCCTGCTTCTGGCCGGATTCTGCCCCACGGTGAAGTGCGCTAGCGGGCACTGAGCGGCCACAGTAAGCTCCGCTTGTGCTGCGTTGTTTCAGAGGCTAGTTCCGGTGGAAAACTACCACCGCGGCTGACGTATCCATGGGCCACTCGGGTTCATCCTCCCCCGGTTCCCAAGTCTTCAGACAGACCAACGTTTGGCTCGGCTGCTTCCATACCGCATATCCCGTCTTGAAGCCTTGTCCCGCCATGTGCCTCAAGTATGCAACGCCGTAATCGACCCCTCCCTGCATTTCATCCGGGAATGGCGAATCCCCTGCTTCCATCTTCCAGCCGAACATGCCGAAGCCGTTGAGTGGTCCGCAGACGACATCGCCGGCACCGACCTCGGCCAAGAATTTTGAAATCGTCTCGTCAATCGCTTGAGTAGGTGTGGTCATCTGTAAATGTCCGGTTTTGGCCGATAAGAGCCGCGAGCAAGAGGATACTCTGACCCGGTGGTCGGCCACTGGGCTCCGATCACAAACCCGCCTTCGCTGGGCACAGGCAGACTGAAGCGCGCAGAGATGGGGCCCGGCAGTGCCGGAGTGCTGTGTGAGCCCCTTTGTTGGCTCTCCAGGCACCGCCCGCCCACCGCCCCCACGTTGCTCCGCCGCCGCAATCCCCCACTTTTGTGTAACCGAACCCTTCAACACGCATTTTTTGCTTGTTATTTTGCGTAATTATGAGAAATTACGCGTATGGCGAAGCGATGCATTCGGTAGTCGGCTTTTAACGGTGTGTTGCGAGCAGTAAATGTGGGGCAGGCCGCTGGATGTCTGTGGTGGCTTCTTCCGGTCCGTGTGCGCCATAGGAATCAAGCGATCAACCAAGTACCCCAGTGGGTCAATGACCCTGGAGCCCATGCCCAACATGCGTCCCGTTCCGAATTCCCTGCACGATGAAGTCGCCTCGCGGCTGCGGGACCAGATTTTTGCGGGGGATCTGCGGCCCGGCAGTTTTCTGGACGAGGCCGCGCTGTGCGAGCGGCTCGAAATTTCGCGCACGCCGCTGCGCGAGGCGCTCAAGGTGCTGGTGGCCGAGGGGCTGTTGCGCCACGAGCCGCGCCGGGGCTGTTTTGTGGCCGAGATCACCGACAAAGACCTGGACGACCTGTTCCCGGTGATTGCGCTGCTCGAAGGCCGCGCGGCGCACGAGGCCACGCACAAGGCCAGTGGGGCCGACGTGGCGGCGCTGGAGCTGCTGCACCAGCGGCTGCAGCAGTGCGCGGCCGAGGGGCGCATCACCGATTACTACGAGGCCAACTACGCCATCCACGAGGCCTTCATCACGCTGGCCGACAACCGCTGGCTGGCCCAGGTGATTGGTGATTTGCGCAAGATCCTGCGCCTGGCGCGCCACCAGACGCTGCATGCCCCGGGCCGCCTGCAGCAAAGCCTGGCCGAGCACTTGGCCGTGTTTGCCGCCCTCAAGGCGCGTGACTCCGAAGCCGCCGAAGAGGCCATGCGCACCCATCTGTTGCGCCAGCGCGATGCGCTGCGCGACATCGCCCGCAATCAGCAATCGAGGTTGACACCATGATGAATAGCACCCCCGAATGGATCGCCCGCAGCGTGTCGCGCCTGCGCACCAGTGCCCCCGCCGCCGACAAGGGCGGTGACAAGCTGGCCAAGTCGGCCCTCGACAAATCCGTGACCGATGTGGTGGCCAAGGTGGCCGTGCCACGTTCCACCAACGAGCGGCTGGCCGCCACGCTGCGCCGGGGGCAGGAGGCGCTGTCGCCGCGCGCGCTGCGCCGCCTGCTGGCCGACCTGCAGGAGGTGGTGGCCCCGCAGGTGAGCGAGATCGAAGGGGGGCGCCGTGCGCAGGCCGTGGCCGACTGGTATGCCAAGGCCGAGCCCGAGGAACGGCGCGACATGTGGCTGCTGATGTGCGAACAGTTCGCGCCCGATGCCACGCGCTTCAAGTCGGCCCGCCAGCGCTACGAGGCGGCGGCGGGCACGGCCGAGGAAGGCCAGGCCGAGATCAGCCTGCGCCGTGCGCTGGTGTCGCCACGCACGCGGCTGCTGCAGCGGTTCTCGGCGTTCCCAGAGGGCATGCGTTTTCTGGTGGACATGCGCGCCGAGATCCTGCCCCTGCTCAAGGCCGACAAGCGCCTGCTGCCGCTCGATGCCGAGCTGGAGCACTTGTTCTCGACCTGGTTCGATGTGGCCTTCCTGGAGCTGCGCCGCCTGTCGTGGGATTCGCCCGCGTCGCTGCTCGAAAAGCTCATCAAGTACGAGGCGGTGCACGACATCCGCAGCTGGGCCGACCTCAAGAACCGCTTGGACAGCGACCGCCGCTGCTACGGCTTTTTCCACCCCCGGCTACCCAACGAGCCGCTGATTTTTGTGGAGGTGGCGCTGGTGGACAAGATCTCGGCCAGCATCACGCCCTTGCTGGACGAGGCCGCCGCACCCGTGGACATCACGCGGGCCACCACCGCCATCTTCTATTCGATCAGCAACACGCAGACGGGCCTGCGCGGCGTGAGCTTTGGCGACTCGCTCATCAAGCACGTGGTGGAGACGCTCACGGCCGAGTTTCCGCGCCTGCGCACCTTTGCCACGCTCTCGCCCATCCCGGGCTTTCGGGCCTGGCTTTCCAAACACGCTGGCGCCATGCTGGAGCGCCTGGACGACAAGCGACGGGCCGAACTGGGCCGCGCCGTGGGCTTCGAGCCGCCGCAGACCACGCACCTGCTGGGCGCCATCGACAAGGCGCTGGAGCTGGATGCCAGGTCGCCCGTACGCCAGATGTTGCTGGAATGCGCCGCGTACTATCTGGGCCGCGAGATGCAGGAGGGCAAGCCGGTGGACCCGGTGGCCCGCTTCCACCTGGGCAACGGCGCGCGGGTCGAGCGCCTCAACTGGGCGGGTGACCCGTCGTCCAAAGGGCTGAAGCAGTCCTACGGGCTGATGGTGAATTACCTGTATGACCTGAAACGCATCGACAAGCACCGCAGCCTGCTGGCGCAGGGCAAGGTGCCGGTGTCGGGCGACATTGACAGCCTGTGCCGCGACTGAGTGCGTGTGCAGGTGGCCAGCGGGGTGCGTGAGTGGTGAGTTGGTTGGCAGGTCGGTGAATGAACGAATGAATGATGACGGAGCGCAGCGAGGCCAGGGGCACCACAGGGGCCCGGCCTGTGTTGCTGGCAATGGTTTTTACAACGACAGGAGACAAGCGAATGAATAGGAACCCATCGCGAATTCAACGCCGGGATGTGTTGCTGGGCGCGGCCGCAGCAGGCCTGGGCCTGGCCAGTGGCAGCAGCTGGGCACAGGCATCGGCCTGGCCCGCCAAGCCGGTGAACCTGGTGGTGCCGTTTCCGGCCGGGGGCGGCACCGACACCTTCGCGCGGCCACTGGCCGCGCAGTTCGCCAAGATCACCGGCAAGACGCTGGTGATCGACAACCGGGGCGGCGCGGGCGGCAACGTGGGCGCCAGTTTTGCCGCCAAGGCGCCGGGCGATGGGTACACGCTGTTCATGGGCGGCGCGCACCACGTGATTGCGCCCTCCGTCTACCCCAAGCTTGACTACGACCTGGAGAAAGACTTCGTGCCGCTGGCCCTGCTGGCCAGCGTGCCCCAGGTGCTGGTGGTCAACCCCAAGAACATGCCGGTCAAGGATTTCCGCGAGTTTCTGGCCCTGGTGCGTGCCAACCCGGCCAAGTTCAACTACGGCTCGGCGGGTTCGGGTAGCTCGCACCATCTGGCGGGGGAGCTGTTCAAGATCCAGTCCAAGACCTTCATCACCCACATCCCGTACCGGGGCGCAGGCCCGGCGCTGGCAGATCTGGTGGGTGGGCAGGTGGACATGATGTTTGACGGCCTGGGCTCGTCCGCCGGGCACATCAAGGGCGGGCGTATCAAGGCCCTCATGGTGGCGGGCGCCAAGCGCAACCCGGCCTTCCCCGACGTGCCTTGTGCCGCCGAAGTGGGGCTGCCCGACTACACGGTCACCACCTGGTACGGCCTGTGGACGCCCAAGGGCACGCCCGCCGACGTGCAGGCGCGCATCGTGGAAGAGGTGCGCAAGCTTGGCCAGTCGGAAGAAATCAAGGCCCTCTGGGCTGGCAACGGTGCCGAGTTCGGCACGCAGAGCCCGCAGGACTTCGGCAAGATGGTCAGTGGCGAAATCAAACGCTGGGCGCAGGTGGTGAAGGCCGCTGACGTCAAGCTGGACTGAGGGGCGCCATGCCGGGTGAAGTCACGGCCCGCCAGGGCGAGGGGGGTGTGGTGCACGTCGTGCTGCGCCACGAAGGGCGGCTCAACGCCATGTCGCGCGCCATGTGGCGCGAGTTGCGTGCTGTGTTTGAGGGCATTCAGCGCAATGCGGACGCACGCTGCGTGCTCATCGAGGGCGATGGCGGTGCGTTCTGCGCGGGGGGGGATATTTCCGAGTACCCCGGCTTTCGCTTTGATGCTGCCGCCTTGCGCGACTTCCATGAAAACGACGTGTGGGGCGGGCTCCACGCCATGCTGGCCTGCGACGTGCCCATCGTCGCCAGCATCCGCGGGGCCTGCATGGGCGCGGGGGTCGAGATGGCGAGTTGCTGCGACATCCGCATTGCGGGCAGTGCTGCCCGCTTTGGTGCGCCCATCGCCAAGCTCGGCTTTCCGATGGCCCCGCGCGAGGCGCAGCTGGTGGCGGGCGCGGTGGGCGAGGTGGTGGCCCGCCAGATGCTGCTGGAGGCCGCCACCTTCAGCGCTGCCGAGATGCTGGCGCGTGGGTTTCTGAGCCGGGTGGTGGCCGACGACATGGTGGCCACCGACGCTCTGGGCAGTGCGCAGCGGGTGGCGGCGCTGGCCCCGCAGGCTGCGCGCATGAACAAACAGACATTCAGGGCATTAAAAATGCCTTCTGCGCGCGACAGTAAAGAGTTTTCAGCTATCGAAAGCATAGTAAACGGTGCGCCCGACCCCTATGGCTATGCCAACAGCGCCGAGCACCGCGAGGGCATCACCGCATTCCTGGACAAGCGCCCGCCGGTGTTTTGACCGGACCGCCGCAGGCGCTGTCTTTCGTCTTCTTCCTTGTTTTAAAAAAGCCAAGCCCAAGTCATGAGCCAACACAACCTCTTCAGCGCCCTGCGCGCAGCCTTCCCTGCCGACCTGTCGAGCACCGCCGTGGAGACCACGGCGCCCGATGGCTCTCCCCTGTTCTACACCTGGGGCGACCTGGACCGCGCCAGCGCTCGCATGGCCAACCTGCTCGCGTCGCTGAAGCTGCCCGAGGGCAGCCGCGTGGCCGTGCAGGTCGAAAAATCGGTCGAGGCCATGGTGCTGTACCTGGCCACGCTGCGCGCGGGTTATGTGTTTCTGCCGCTCAACACCGCCTACCAGAGCGCCGAAATCGAATACTTCATCGGCAATGCCGAGCCCGCCGTGGTGGTCTGCACACCGGGCAATTTCGGCTGGGTGTCAAAAATCGCCTTCACCCTGGGCACGGGCCATGTCTTCACATTGGGCGACGACCGCACGGGCAGCTTGCTGGACCGCGCCGCGCACCACAGCGATGTGCACCAGCCAGTGCAGAAGTCGGCCGATGACCTGGCCGCCATCCTCTACACCAGCGGCACCACGGGCCGCAGCAAGGGAGCGATGCTTACGCACGGCAACATGCTGTCCAACGCGCAGGTGCTCAAGGACTACTGGGGCTGGAAGGCTGGAGACGTGCTGATCCACGCGCTGCCCATCTTCCATGTGCACGGCCTGTTCGTGGCCATCCATGGCGCGCTCATCAATGGCAGCAAGATGATCTGGTTCGCCAAGTTCGACCCCAAGGCGGTGCTCGCCGCCATGCCGCGTGCCACGGTGTTCATGGGCGTGCCCACGCTGTATGTGCGCCTGCTGGCAGAGCCCGGCCTGAACAAGGAGGCCACGCGGAACATGCGCCTGTTCATCGCCGGCTCGGCCCCGCTGCTGATCGAGACCTTCACCGAATGGCAGCAGCGCACCGGCCACACCATCCTGGAGCGCTACGGCATGAGCGAGACCATCATGCTCACCTCCAACCCCTACGCAGCCGACAAGCGCCACGCGGGGCAGACCGAGCGGCGCGGTGCCACCGTGGGATTCCCGCTGCCGGGCGTGGGCCTGCGTGTGGTGGACGACGCGAACAAGCCGCTGCCCGTGGGCGAGATCGGCAACATCCAGGTGCAGGGCCCCAACGTGTTCAAGGGCTACTGGCGCATGCCCGAGAAGACCAAGGAAGAGTTCACCGCTGACGGCTGGTTCAAGACCGGCGACGTGGGCAAGGTGGACGAGCGCGACTACGTGAGCATCGTGGGCCGCAGCAAGGACCTCATCATCAGCGGCGGCTACAACGTCTACCCTGCCGAGATCGAGGGCTACATCAACGACATGCCCGGCGTGGCCGAGAGTGCGCTCGTGGGCGTGCCGCACCCCGACTTTGGCGAAGTGGGCGTGGCCGTGGTGATTGCCAAGCCCGGCGCGCTGCTCAACCCCGATGCCATCGTGGCGCAGCTCAAGTCGCAGCTGGCCAACTTCAAGATCCCCAAGAAGTGTTTTGTGGTGCCCGAGCTGCCACGCAACACCATGGGCAAGGTGCAGAAGAACCTGCTGCGCGAGCAGCACAAGGGGCTGTTTGCCTGATGGCCAGACGGCCAGAGGGTCGGTGGCAAGACAAAAACAAATGGGGCCGCACAGGCCCCATTTTGTTTTTTGCTCATTTTTTAATAGCTGCTACCGCTTTGTGGATGCGCGGCAGGGCCCTTTTTTGCCCAAACTTTCTTATCGCAGCACCAGCACCGGGATGTGCGAGTGCGTCAGCACATGCTGCGTTTCGCTGCCCAGCAGCAGGCGCTTGAGGCCCTTGCGGCCGTGTGATGCCATCACGATCAGGTCGCACTTGTGCTTCTTGGCGGCAGAGATGATGGCCTCGGCCACGAGGTCGGATTTGGCGATCACGGGCTTGACCGACACGCCCTGGGCTTCGCCTTGGGCCTTCACGCCATCGACCATGGCCTGGGCCGTATCGCCCCACTGCGTTTCGATGCGCTTCACATCGTTGGCATCGACGGGCATGCCGCCTTCAAAGTAGCTGCGGGGGTAGCGGGGCACCACCTTGAGGGCCACCGCAGAGGCGCCGGTGAGGGCGGCCAGCGACAGCCCGTGTTCCACGGCCTTGTCCGAGAGGGGGGAGCCGTCCGTTGCGATCAGGATGCGTTTGTACATAAAGGTCTCCTCAAAACGATGGATCAAGCTTAGGATGAATCATGTTCCGGGACTTGATGCAGGTCAATGTACCTGTCATGGCCCAACGATAGGCTTGAACCATGTCAATGTTTCGACCCGATGCGTCGACGGCCTCCCCGGCGCATCTGCCTGATGGCATGGCGGATGCATCGCCCGCCGCGCCCACCCAGTTGCTGGACGACCCGCAGGAATGGCTGGCGTTTGGCCGCCCTTGCACACCCGCAGGCAGCCCCTTGCCCGCCCACGCCGTGGAAGCGGTGCAAGCCTGCCCCGAAGCCTCCACCTGGGATTCGCATGTGGTGCTGGAGGGCATGCACTGCGCCGCCTGCGCCCTCACCATCGAAGACGCCCTGCGCGCCGTGCCCGGCGTGCTGCAGGCCGACGTGAGTGCGGCCACGCGCCGTGCGCGCGTGGTGTGGCAGCCGGGCAGGGTGCTGCCCTCGCAGTGGATGAAAGCCGTGCAGAACGCGGGCTACCGCGCCATGCCGGCGATGGATGCGTTTGCCCGCGCGCAGCGCCAGCGCGAAAGCCGCCGCGCCCTGTGGCGCTGGCTGGTGGCGGGCTTTTGCATGATGCAGGTGATGATGTACGCGTGGCCCGCGTATGTGGCGCAGCCCGGCGACCTGTCGGGCGAGATGGAGCAGCTGCTGCGCTGGGCGTCCTGGGTCATCACGCTGCCCATGGTGGTGTTCTCGTGTGGTCCCTTCTTTGCCAGCGCCATGCGCGATGTGCGGCTGCGCCGCGTCAGCATGGACCTGCCGGTGGCACTCGGCATGGCGATCACCTTCGTGGTCAGCACGGCGGGCACGTTCGACCCGAGCGGCATTTTTGGCAAGGAGGTGTACTACGACTCCCTGACCATGTTCGTGTTCTTCCTGCTCACCGGCCGATGGCTGGAACTGCGCCTGCGCGACCGCACGGCTGGCGCGCTGGAGGCAGTGATGAACCGCCTGCCCGACAGCGTGGAGCGGCGCGAAGGCGCCACGGGCACCTTCGCCCGCGTGGCCACGCGCCGCCTCGTGGTGGGCGACACCATCCGCGTGCTGCCGGGCGAGGCCTTTCCGGCCGACGGGTGCATCACCGCAGGCAATACGCATGCCGACGAGGCCCTGCTGACCGGTGAGTCCACACCGGTGGCGCGGCCGGTGGGCAGCCGTGTCACGGCGGGCAGCTACAACCTGCAGTCGCCTGTCGAGGTGCGGGTGGAGGGCACGGGCGGGCAGACCCGTTTTGCGCAAATCGTGGCGCTCATGGAAAGCGCATCGCTGCAAAAGCCCCGGCTGGCCTTGCTGGCCGACCGCATTGCTCGGCCGTTTCTGGCGGCCGTGCTGCTGGCGGCGGGGCTGGCAGCCGCGTGGTGGTGGACGTCCGACCCCGGGCATGCACTCATGGTGGCGGTGGCCGTGCTCATCGTGACCTGCCCCTGTGCGCTGTCGCTGGCCACGCCGGTGGCCATGCTCACGGCAGCGGGCACCCTGGCGCGCCACGGGGTGCTGGTGCGCAACCTGCAGGGGCTGGAGGCCTTGGCCCAGGTGGACACCCTGGTGTTCGACAAGACCGGCACCCTGACCCGCGACGGCATGGCGCTGCAGGCCGTGCACACAGCGCAGGGCTGGGCGGCCGATGACGCGCTGGGCCTGGCGGCCGCGCTGGCGCGCTACTCCATGCACCCCGCATCGCGCGCGGTGGTGGCTGCCGCCTCGGCATCGGCGCCAGCGCCGCAGGGGCGCTGGCGCGTTGCCAATCAGCAGGAAGACGCGGGCCGGGGCCTGAGCGCTACCGTGTCGGACACCATGGGCGTTGTGCCCGATTGCAAGGTCTGGCTGGGTTCGGCCCGCCATGCCGGGGTGGCACCGCAGCAGGGCGCTGCCGCGCTGCAGGTGGTGCTGTCGGCTCAAGAGCTCGGCGGCACTTTGGTGGAGTTGGCCCGGTTCGATCTGGTGGAAGACCTGCGCAGCGAGGCCCCGGCCGTGGTCGCCACCCTGCAACAGGAAGGCGTGGCGGTGCAGCTGCTGTCCGGTGACCGTGCGGATGCGGTGCAGCGCGTGGCAACGCAGGCAGGCATTGCGCAGGTGCAGGGCGAATGTTCACCCCAGGGCAAGCTGGACGCCCTGCAGGCGCTGCAGGCGGGCGGGCACCGGGTGGCCATGGTGGGCGACGGCCTCAACGACGGCCCGGTGCTGGCCGGTGCCCATGTGTCGTTTGCATTTGGCCGTGCCGTGCCGCTGGCCCAGTCGCGCGCAGACTTTGTGGTGCTGGGTGACAGCCTGGCCCTGGTGCCGCAGACCGTGTTGCTGGCGCGCCGCACGCTGCGCGTGGTGCGCCAGAACCTGTGGTGGGCTGCGGGCTACAACGCGCTGTGTGTGCCGCTGGCCGTGGCGGGCTGGATGCCTGCCTGGCTGGCGGGGCTGGGCATGGCGCTGAGTTCGCTGCTGGTGGTGCTCAACGCGGCACGGCTGGCGCGCGGCCTGCCCGTGCTGCCGGCCCTGGCAGATGCTGGTACGGGGGCCGATGCCATCGCTGCGGGCAAGGCGCAACCAGCGCCCCTGAACCTTCCCAAGACAACCCTGGAGCCCATCTGATGGACATCCTTTATCTCCTGATCCCGCTGTCTGTGCTGCTGGTCCTTCTGATCCTGGGCGGACTGTGGTGGGCGGTCTACCACGGCCAGTTCGAGAGCGTGGAGCAAGAAGGGGAGCGCATTCTCAGAGGCGATTGACATGTGTCAATGTCGGAAATGACGCTCTGCAACAAACTCTTACTGCAATACAAAGAGGTGCCCGATGGATTCTCAAAAAGCTATGACTGCGCACTACAACGATACGGTAGTGCGGCAGTTTTCTATCATGGCCGTGGTGTGGGGGGTGGTTGGCATGCTGGTGGGCGTTGTCATCGCCGCCCAGCTGGCCTGGCCAGAACTCAACTTTGGCATTCCCTGGCTCAGCTACGGGCGCTTGCGCCCCTTGCACACCAACGCGGTGATTTTTGCGTTTGGCGGTTGTGCGCTGTTTGCCACCAGCTACTACGTGGTGCAGCGCACCAGCCAAGTCCGGTTGTTTGCAGGCCCTCTGGCGGCCTTCACGTTCTGGGGCTGGCAGCTGGTCATCGTTGCCGCAGTCATCAGCCTGCCCCTGGGCTACACGTCCGGCAAGGAATACGCCGAGCTGGAATGGCCCATTGACATCCTGATCACGCTGGTCTGGGTGTCTTATGCCATCGTGTTCTTTGGCACGATCGGTGTGCGCAAGGTCAAGCACATCTACGTGGCCAACTGGTTCTTTGGCGCGTTCATCCTGGCGGTGGCGCTGCTGCACCTGGTCAACAGTGCGGCCATTCCCGCTGGCTTCATGAAGAGCTACTCGGCCTACGCCGGGGTGCAGGATGCCATGGTGCAGTGGTGGTATGGCCACAACGCCGTGGGCTTCTTCCTCACCGCAGGCTTCCTCGGGATGATGTACTACTTCATCCCCAAGCAGGCTGGCCGCCCCGTGTATTCGTATCGCCTGTCGATCGTGCACTTCTGGGCGCTGATCTTCACCTACATGTGGGCGGGCCCGCACCACCTGCACTACACCGCGCTGCCGGACTGGACGCAGTCGGTGGGCATGGTGTTCTCGCTCATCCTGCTGGCGCCCAGCTGGGGCGGCATGATCAACGGGATCATGACCCTGTCGGGCGCATGGCACAAGCTGCGTGACGACCCCATCCTGCGCTTCCTGATTGTGTCCCTGTCGTTCTACGGCATGTCCACCTTCGAAGGCCCGATGATGTCCATCAAGACCGTCAACGCGCTGTCGCACTACACCGACTGGACCGTGGGCCACGTGCACTCTGGCGCGCTGGGCTGGGTGGGCCTGATTTCCATGGGTTCGCTGTATTACCTGGTGCCCCGCCTGTTCGGCCGCGACAAGATGCACTCCATCAAGGCGATCGAGCTGCACTTCTGGATGGCCACCATCGGCATCGTGCTGTACATCGCCGCGATGTGGATTGCCGGTGTGATGCAGGGCCTGATGTGGCGCGCCATCAACCCCGACGGCACGCTGACCTACACCTTCGTCGAGAGCGTGAAGGCGACTTATCCGTTCTACGTGATCCGCGTGGCCGGTGGCCTGCTGTACTTGGGCGGCATGGTCGTCATGGCCTGGAACGTCTGGATGACCGCGATTTCCGGCCGTTCGGTCAAGGTGGCCATTCCCGCCGTGAATGCTGCCCACGCCTGAGCCGAAGGAGTCAATTCATGTCCAACAACAATTCATCTTCTTCCACCGGCTTCTCGCACGAGAAGGTCGAGACCAACAACTTCCTGATGATCGTGCTGATCCTGCTGGTGATCGCCATTGGCGGCCTGGTGGAGATCGTGCCCCTGTTCTTCCAGAAGTCCACCACCGAGGCGGTGAAGGGCGTGGAGCCCTACACCGCCACCCAGCTGGTGGGGCGCGACGTGTATATCCGCGAGGGCTGCTACAACTGCCACTCGCAGATGATCCGCCCCTTCCGCGCCGAGACGCTGCGCTACGGCCACTACTCGGTGGCGGGCGAGTTTGTGTACGACCACCCCTTCCAGTGGGGCAGCAAGCGCACGGGCCCCGACCTGCACCGCGTGGGCGGCAAGTACAGCGACGAATGGCACCGCATCCATCTGAACAACCCGCGTGATGTGGTGCCCGAGTCCAACATGCCCGCCTATCCCTGGCTGGAGAAGAGCGTGGTGGACCCCGCCAGTGTGGCGCCCCGCATGAAAGCGCTGCGCACGGTGGGCGTGCCTTACACCGACGAGCAGATCACTGCCGCCGCAGCCGAGGTGAAGGGCAAGACCGAAATGGACGCCCTCATCGCCTACCTGCAAGTCATGGGCCGCGCGCTCAAGTAAGGAGATTGGCCATGGACATCACGACCATGCGCATCGTCGCCACCCTGGCATCGATGGCCTGCTTCATTGGCATTTGGGTCTGGGCCTACCGGGGCCGCAACAAGTCCCGGTTTGACGAGGCAGCACGGCTGCCCTTCGAACAAGATTGACCCTCACCAGAACGAGAACATCCCATGAGTGACTTCACCAGCAATTTCTGGTCGGTCTTTGTGACCGCGCTGACACTGGTCGGCATCATCGCCTGCGGCATCCTGCTTTGGATGGCGGGCCGCAAGAAGGTGATGGCCACGGCCGACAACACCACGGGCCATGTCTGGGACGAAGACCTGGTCGAAATGAACAACCCCCTGCCACGGTGGTGGGTGTGGCTGTTTGTCATCACCATCATCTTCGGCCTGGGCTATCTGGCCGCCTACCCGGGGCTGGGCAGTTTCACCGGCAAGCTGAACTGGACCCAGAAGGGCGAGTACGAGGCCGAGATGGCCAAGGCCAAGACCGAGCTGGAACCGCTGTATGCCCGCTTCGCTTCGATGAAGCCCGAGGACATGGCCAAGGACCCGCAGGCCCACGCCATTGGCGAGCGCCTGTTCATGAACAACTGTGCACAGTGCCATGGATCGGATGCGCGTGGCAGCAAGGGCTTTCCCAATCTGGCCGACGGTGACTGGCTGCACGGCGGTGCCCCCGAGAAGATCCGCGAGACGCTGGAAAAGGGCCGTGTCGGCAACATGCCTCCCATGGCGGCTGCTGTGGGCTCGCCAGAAGATGTGCGCAATCTGTCGCACTACGTGCTGAGCCTGTCGGGCAGTCCGCATGACTCGCTGCGCGCTTCGCTGGGCAAGTCCAAGTTCACCGCATGCGCAGCCTGCCACGGCATGGATGGCAAGGGCAACCAGGCCCTGGGCGCCCCCAATCTCACGGACGACATCTGGTTGCACGGCTGGGGTGAGGCGGCGATCACTGCCATCGTCAACAACGGCAAGGTCAACCAGATGCCCGCGCAGGCCGACAAGCTGACGGAAGCCCAGATCGGGGTTCTTTCGGCCTATGTCTGGGGTTTGTCTAACGGCAAGCAGGCGGCTGCCGCGCGTTGATGGGTGCTGCCAGGCGACCCGCATTTGGCGTGGTTGCCTGGCTTCTTTGTTCTAAGGCTGTTTACCTCCCTGTGAGTAGATCGACACCATGAAGCCCCCCAGCGAGCCCGCTCGCAAGGTCATTCCCATCGCGCCCGTGGCGCCCGAGCCGTCTGCGCAGGGCGAGATCGTCTCGCTGTACGAAGCGCAGAAAAAGATCTATCCGCGCTCCATCAGCGGCCTGTTTGCACGCTGGCGCTGGGGCATGGTGCTGCTCACGCAGATCGTGTTTTATGGGCTGCCCTGGTTTGAATGGGGGCAGCGCCAGATGGTGCTGTTCGACCTGGGCGCGCGCCGCTTCTACATCTTCGGGCTGGTGCTGTACCCGCAGGACTTCATCTACCTCACCGGGCTGCTGATCATTTCGGCGTTGTCGCTGTTTCTCTTCACAGCGGTGGCCGGGCGGTTGTGGTGTGGCTTTGCCTGCCCGCAGACCGTCTACACCGAGATGTTCATGTGGATCGAGCACAAGATCGAAGGCGATCGCAGTGCGCGGCTGCGGCTGGACAACGGGCCCTGGACCTTCGAGAAGATCCGCAAGAAGTTCTTCAAGCAGGTGGTGTGGGTGGCGGTGGCCTTGTGGACCGGGTTCACCTTTGTGGGCTACTTCGTGCCCATCCGCGAGCTGGGCAGCGAGTTGCTGGCGTTGCAGGGGGGCTGGCAGATTTTCTGGGTGCTGTTCTACGGCTTTGCCACCTACGGCAACGCCGGCTACATGCGCGAGCAGGTCTGCAAGTACATGTGCCCCTACGCACGCTTCCAGAGCGCCATGTTCGACAAGGACACGCTGATCGTCACCTACGACCCCGAGCGGGGTGAGCAGCGTGGTCCGCGCAAGAAGAACACCGACTACAAGGCCCAGGGGCTGGGCGACTGCATCGACTGCTCTTTGTGTGTGCAGGTGTGCCCCGTGGGCATCGACATCCGCAAAGGGCTGCAGTACGAGTGCATCGGCTGTGGCCTGTGTGTGGATGCCTGCAACACCGTGATGGACAAGATGCAGTATCCCCGGGGGCTGATCCGTTACTCCACCCAGAACGGCGTGACCCAGCGTTGGACCCAGTCACAGATGCTGCGGCGTGTGCTGCGGCCCCGTGTGCTGATCTATAGCGCGGTGCTGGTGGCCTTGTGCGTGGCCTTGCTGGCCAGCCTGGTGGTACGGACCCCGCTCAAGGTCGATGTGGTACGTGACCGTGCAGCGCTTTCGCGCATTGTGGCTGGAGGCAAGCTGGAGAACATTTACCGCCTGCAGATCATGAATGCGACGGAAGGCGAACAGCGCTATCGCATCAGCGCACGGGGGCTGGAGGGGCTGGAAGTGTCCTCTGACGCCGAGGTGGACATCGGCCCTGCAGAGTCGCGCTGGGTGGCGGTGCGTTTGCAGATTCCGTATGGTTCGGCAAGCCCCGGATCCCATGCGGTCCAGTTTGATGTGCAGGCCGTCGGCGCTGCCGCCCATGTGGCTGAAAAATCGGTGTTTCTGGTGCCGCGTTGAGCGGCTCCCTGGTGAAGGGCCCCACAAGGCCTTTTGTTGATTGAGATGATTGTGAAGGAGTGAATCGCCATGTCTTCAAACCCAGCCATTGCCCCCGTGGTGGCAGCACCCTGGTGGAAGTTCGGCCATGTCTGGCTGGTGATTGCGGGTCCGGCGATCGTGGTCGTCGCGGGTTTTGTGACTTTGTGGCTGGCGCTGTCCCGGCCCGATCCCGTGGTGGCAGAGGATTACTACCGCCAGGGAATTGAGATCAACAAGACGCTGGAAGCCCCCGAGAAGAGCTTGGCACCCGCCATGAAGGGCCGTAACCATGCGGCCACACCCGTGCAGGACCAGCCCCGTTGAAATTGCGCAAGGCCATCCATGGCCGATCAGTGATGCAGCCTTGCTGCAATCAAGCACCCGAGGAGACAGGAACGATATGTGGACGCAACGCCTGATGTGGATTGCATGGCCCGCCTTCTTGATGGCAGGGGTGCTGGAGATGCTGGTATTCGCCATGGTGGACCCCCAGGATCTGCACTGGTTCGGGCAGCCCCTGGCGCTGTCGCGGCAGGGGGTCTACACGCTGGCCTTTTTTGCGTTCTGGATCATCACCATGGCAACCAGTGCGTTGACCACGCTGCTTGCCATGTCACCCTTTGAGTTGAACCGCTGCCCGGTCCCTGAGGGCGAGCGGCCGGACGACTGCCGCAAGACATCGTCCTGCTCCTAAACAAAGGCGTTTCTGGTCGGCTGGAGAAGCCGACCGGGATGGCCGCCAGATCAGTGGCAGGCCTGCTGGCTGTTCACGATGCGCTTGAGGGCGTCCGTGTCCAGGATGCGGACATGGCGCTGCTTGACTTCCACGATGCCTTCTTCCACAAACTTGGAGAAGGTACGGCTCACCGTTTCGAGCTTCAGGCCGAGGTAGCTGCCGATTTCTTCGCGGGTCATGCGCAGCACCAGCTCGGATTGCGAGAAGCCGCGGGCATGCAGGCGTTGCACCAGGTTCAGCAAAAAGGCTGCCAGGCGTTCCTCGGCGCGCATGCTGCCCAGCAGCAGCATCACGCCGTGTTCGCGCACGATCTCGCGACTCATGATCTTGTGCACATGGTGCTGCAGGGCCGTGACCTCGCGCGAGAGTTCTTCGATGCGGTCGAAAGGCATGACGCAAACCTCGGCGTCTTCGAGGGCCACTGCGTCGCAGGTGTGGTGGTCGTTCACGATCCCATCGAGGCCAATGATCTCGCCAGCCATCTGGAAACCGGTGACCTGGTCGCGGCCATCTTCGGTGGCTACGCAGGTCTTGAAGAAACCCGTGCGGATGGCGTAAAGCGACGTGAAGGATTCGCCATTGCGGAAAAGCGTGCCCCCCCTTTTGACCTTGCGGCGAACAGCAACGACTTCATCGATGCGTTGCAGTTGCTCTTCGTTCAGGCCCACGGGCATGCACAGCTCGCGCAGGTTGCAGTTGGAGCAGGCGACTTTGATGGTGAGCGGGTTCATAGGCACGCGATCTAGGGTTGAGGTGTCGAGCACGTCGCACCCGTTACGGAAGGCATGAGGGCCTTCGGGCGCGCCTGAGCGACTGACATGCATCAAATTGTCGCTCGTCGGCCCGGGCAATCACTTGATTCAGGTCAAGGACATGTTCCAAAGGGTACGGCACAGTCAGGGTGTACGCAAGGATACTCCCCCATGACCGCTGTTTCGCCCGATCTCCTGCGCCGTTTTGACGTGCCGGGGCCCCGCTACACCTCCTATCCGACAGCTGACCGGTTTGTCGAAGCGTTTGGGCAGGAAGATTACATTTTGGCACTGGAGCAGCGCCGTGCGGGCTCAGTGGCCAAGGCCTTGCCCTTGTCCTTGTATGTGCACATTCCGTTTTGCGAATCGCTGTGCTACTACTGCGCCTGCAACAAGATCATCACCAAGCACCACGACCGTGCAGAAATCTATCTGCGCTACCTGAGCCGTGAGATCGATCTGCACACCGCGCACTGCGGAGTAGGCCAGGTGGTGAGCCAGCTGCACCTGGGTGGGGGCACGCCCACGTTCCTGTCCGATGCCGGTTTGCGTGAACTCATGGCCATGCTCAAGCGCAGTTTTACCTTGGCGCCGGGCGGCGAGTACTCCATTGAGGTGGACCCCCGCACCGTGAACGCGGACAGGCTGGCGTTGCTGGCCGAGTTGGGGTTCAACCGGCTCAGCTTTGGTGTACAGGATTTTGATGCCGAAGTGCAGAAGGCGGTGCACCGCATCCAGCCCGCCGAGCAGGTGTTTGCGCTGGTGGAGACGGCTCGTTCGCTGGGCTTTGATTCGGTGAACGTGGACCTGATCTATGGACTGCCGCGCCAGACTCCCGAGTCGTTTGATCGCACCTTGGCGCAGGTCGCGCAGCTGCGGCCCGACCGCATTGCGCTGTATGCGTACGCGCACCTACCGGAGCGTTTCAAGCCCCAGCGCCGCATTGTGTCCGCCGAACTGCCCACGGCGTCGAGCAAGCTGTCCATGCTTTCTCGCTCACTGGATGCTTTCATGGACGCTGGCTACGTGTATGTGGGTATGGACCATTTCGCGCTGCCCTCGGATGCCCTGGCCGTGGCCAAGCGGCAGGGACGCCTACACCGCAATTTCCAGGGCTACAGCACACAGCCCGACTGCGACCTGATCGGCCTGGGCGTATCGGCCATCGGCCGCGTGGGCGCAACCTACAGCCAGAACTCGAAGACGCTGGACGAGTACTACGACTTTCTCGACCAGGGGCGCCTGCCGGTGGTGCGTGGCCTAGCACTCACGCGCGACGACCTGGTGCGCCGCGCTGCCATCATGGCCTTGATGTGCCAAGGCGAGTTGCTCTACGAATCTATGGAGCAGGCCTGGTTGATCGACGTGCAGCAGTACTTTGCGGCCGAGATTGCCCAGCTTGAAGGCATGGCCGAACAAGGGCTGGTGCGGGTGGGGCCGGAGGGGATCGAGGTGACTGCCATGGGATGGTTCTTTGTGCGGGGCATTGCCATGGTGTTTGACCGTTATCTGCAGGCAGACCGCAACCGCGCGCGGTTTTCGCGCATCATCTGAGGCCTATGCTCGCAACCGTGGCCTGGACGGCTTTGCTTATGGGACTCGCGGGAGGGTCCCATTGCCTGGCCATGTGCGCCGCGCCCTGTGGTGCTCTGGTGGGGCGGGCTGCGGCGGTAGAGGGCGCGGGCAGTCAGGCGCAAGAAGGTACTGCGGTGCAGGTTGTGCAATGGATGCCTCGGGGCGGTGTGGTTTTGCGCACCCTTGCGTTCCACGGGGGGCGGCTGGCGGGCTACGCTGCTGCAGGTGCCCTGGCAGCCTTGGCCATGGACAGCCTGGCGTGGCTGACTCAGCAGACTGCGGCCTTGCGCCCCGTGTGGACCCTGATGCACGTGGCTGCCATGGCCTGGGGCCTGATGATGATGGTGCAGTCGCGTCAGCCAGCCTGGGTGGAGCGGGCCGGGCGGGCCGTATGGGGACGTGTGCGGCCGCTGGTGGGGGCACCCGCCGGTGTGCTGGCAGCCGGTGCCCTGTGGGCGTTGATGCCCTGTGGATTGCTGTACTCGGCCCTGCTGGTTGCCGCTCTGAGCGGTGGGGCTTGGGAGGGCGCCATGACCATGGTCTTGTTTGCCATGGGCAGTGGCGTGTGGCTGTTGGGCGGTCCCTGGGCATGGAGCCGACTTCGAAGCCGTCTCAACAGGGTGCGTGCCGAGTGGGGCACCCGGGTCGCCGGAGGCCTACTGTGCGCAGTGGCCGCCTGGGCTCTCTGGATGGACCTGATCTACAAACCTTCACTCTGGTGCCGCTGAGGCAGGGCCCCGCCGGAGGGGCCGCAAAGGCGCTGCGAAGGCGGGCAGGCCCGAAAACAGTCCGTCTCATGACCCCATCTTTTGGGTCGCCTGCCTTGGTCGAGACACTTTTCGCGCCAAGTGTTGCCCAAGTGTTGCCCAAGTGTTGCCGTATCGCTGCGGCGGAGGGTGTGTTCCTTAGACAAGCCTTGGTATCTGGTGATAATCTGCGTAACTATTGGTGGCATTGATGTCTCCATGTTTCGCGTGCGCCTGAAGTGAACTCTTCCATCCTCATCGACATCAGCCAACTGCGGGTCGGCATGTACATCCAGCTTGATGTAGGCTGGATGCATCATCCTTTCCCCACCAGCAGTTTCCGGGTGGCGTCGGCCGAGCAGATCGCCACCTTGCGGGGGCTGGGGTTGACCGAGGTGCGGTACCTCCCCAAGAAAAGCGACCCGGCGCTCAAGGAGCTGGTGCCCGCAGCATGGAGCGTGCCCGAAATGGTGGCGCCCCCCGCCAATGGCCTGGAGGCTCCGGGTGCTCCCGCTGCGGTGGACGTCGAAGCCCTGCGGCGGCGCCAGTTGCTCGAAGCCCAGAACAAGGCGCTGGCCGCCTGCAACCAACGCTTCGCCGAGGCCACCCGGCAGTACCAGGCGCTGGAGCGGGCTGTGTCGGAACACCCCGACCTGGCGCGCGACAAAGGCGTTGCGCTGGTGTCCGGGTGTGTTTCTGAGCTGCTGGAAAACGGTGACTCGGTGATTCGGTTGCTATCGGAAGGCGTGGGCGAACGCAATGCCCTGCACCCTATCAACGTGATGGTTATTTCGCTGTTGCTGGGTCGTGCTTTGGGCATGAAAAGCGAAGAGCTGCAGGGCCTGGGGGTGGCGGCCTTGATTCACGACCTGGGCAAGCTCAAGCTGCCGCCGAATCTGCGGCAGCCCACGCCGTCGATGCCCCTGATGGAGCGGTCGCGGTATGAAACCCATGTGGCGGAATCCGTGGCAATGGCCAAGCGCATGGGTTTTCCCGAGGCCGTGTTGCTCGCGGTGGCCCGGCACCATGAAATGGCCGACGGCAGCGGGTTTCCGCAGCGGCTCACCGGGGCGGACCTGGGGCGGGCGAGCCAGGTGCTCGCACTTGTCAACCGGTATGACCGCATGTGCAACCCTACCGTGGGGGTGGACGCCCTCACGCCCCACGAGGCGCTGTCCGTCATCTTTGCCCAGCTCAAGGTGAAGTTCGACTCGGTGGTGCTCGGCGCTTTCATCCGCATGATGGGGGTGTATCCGCCGGGCTCCATTGTCCAGCTGGTCAATGACCGCTACGCGATCGTGGCCTCGGTGAACTCTTCGCGCCCCTTGCGGCCCAAGGTCATCGTCCACGATTCCCGGGTACCCAAGGATGAAGCCCCGATCCTTGACCTGGAGACTGTTCCCGAGCTGGGCATACGCCGCAGCCTCAAACCGGTCCAGCTGCCGCGTGAGGCGCTGGACTACCTGTCGCCCCGGCAGCGCATTTGTTACTTTTTTGAGCGAGCGGTCAGCCCCGGCCCTGAAGAGGCGGGGACGTGACCGATTTGCCATCGCAGGGCTGGCTGGATGGGCTGCAGGAAGCCGTCTGGCTGGTGGATGAGTCGCGCCACATCATTCTGCATGCCAATGCTGCCGCAGAGCGCCTGGTGGGCATTCCCGCACCCGACATGGCAGGCACGCCGGTGCTGAGCCTCGCGGCCACTCCGCAAGACCAGGCTTTCTGGGCCGAGCCCCCGGGGGTGATTGCAGCGGGCATCCATTCGCATACCAGCCTGGTGCATGCCAATGGCCAGTTGGTGCCTGTGGAGCGGCATGTGGTTCGTGTGCCTTGGGGGCCGGATGGGCAGACGGTCTTCATGCTGACCATGCTCGACCGCAGCGTGCAGGAGGCAACGGAGCGCGAGCTGGAAACCTTGTTGTCGGAATTACGGGCGACGCTGGATTCAGCGGCCGACGGCATGTTGGTCTGCGGGCTGGATCGCAGTGTGCGAGCCTTCAATCAGAGGCTGGCCCAGCTCTGGGGCCTGCCGCGCCAGTTGTTGCTGGAGCGCGATGATGCGGCCGTGTACGCCTTCATGGCGAGCCAGGTGGCAGATGCCCGCGCCTATGCCGAGCGCATGGTTGCCATTGAACGCGAACCGATGCAGGAGAGCACGGACATCCTGGAGCTGCGCAGTGGCATGGTGCTGGAAATGCGGACCGTGCCGCAATTTCACCAGGGACGGGCGGTGGGGCGCGTCTATTCGTATCGAGACATCACTCGGCAGACCGAAATCCAGGCGAGCCTGCGTCTGGCGGCGCGTGTGTTCGAGTCCAGCCTGGATGCCATTTTCATTGCCGACAGCCAGCACCGCATCATGCGCATGAACCCGGGCTGTGAGCGTCTGGTGGGGCCCGCCGCCAAAACCTTTGAGGGCTGTATGGCGGCCTCGCTCTTTGGTGGTGGCTCGGATGCTGCCTTCATGGAGAGGGTGCAGCAGGGCTGGACGCGTGATGGCTTCTGGGAAGGGGAGCTTTGGCTACCTCGGGACAATGGGGCGTATTGCGCCGTGCAGCTGTCCTGGGTGGCCTTGCGTGACGATGAAGGACGGTTGGTGCAGAGCATTGGCTTCATGCGTGACCTCACGCTGCAGCATGCGGCGCAGAAGCGCATCGAGGAACTGGCCTACAGCGACGTGCTCACCGGCCTTCCGAACCGGCTGCTGCTGTCGCAGCGGGTGGACACCGCGATCCAGGGGGCACGCCAGAGCGATACCGGGTTTGCCATCCTCTTTTTGGACCTGGACAGGTTCAAAATCATCAACGATTCCCTGGGGCACCCTTTTGGCGACCGGGTGCTGCAACTCGTGGCCGAGCGGCTGCAGACTTGTCTGCGACAGACCGACATGCTGTGCCGGCTGGGGGGGGATGAGTTCGTCATCTACCTGCATGGGGGCGGGGCGCCGGTAGCTGAGAGCGTGGCGCGCCGCATTCTGGATGACATGCTCAAGCCCTTCGTGCTGGACAGCATGGGTTTCTCTATTCAATGCAGCATTGGCATTGCGTTGTATCCGCAGGACGGGGCGACGCTGGATGATCTGATCAAGCAGTCTGATACCGCGATGTACCGGGTCAAGGAGCGGGGGCGTGGCAGCTACGGCTTCTACCAGCCGCAGATGAATGCCAACCTGCTGGCCCGCATGCAGATGGAGCATGCGATGCGGCAGGCACTGGGCCTGCAGCGCATGGCCGTGCATTATCAGCCGCAGGTCAACATGGCCACAGGGCGCATTGCAGGGGCCGAGGCGTTGATCCGCTGGACCGACCCCGAGTTCGGTGCGGTCTCACCGGGCGTGTTCATTCCGCTGGCAGAAGAGTCGGGCTACATCGTGACCTTGGGCGCCTGGGTGATGGAGCAGGCGGTGCGCGAGGCGGCGGTGTGGATGCACAGCGGTATGCCGATCATGATTTCCGTGAACGTGTCGGCGCTGGAGTTCCGCCAGCCCGATTTTGTGGACCGGATCACGCGCCTGCTGGCTGTGCACCAACTGCCGCCGACCTTGCTGGAGCTGGAGCTGACCGAAACCATCCTGCTGCAGGACGCGCAGGAGATGGAACAGCGCTTGCGGGTGCTGGCTGATCTGGGCATTGGCCTGGCCATTGATGACTTCGGCACGGGCTATTCCAGCCTGGCCTACCTCAAGAAGCTGCCGATCCACAAGCTCAAGATCGACCAGTCCTTTGTGCGTGGCCTGCCCGACGACGACGGCGATCGGGCCATTGTGAGCGCCATCATCAACATGGGCCGCGCCATGCACATCGAGGTGGTGGCGGAAGGTGTGGAAACCGAAACCCAGCAGGCCGTTTTGCAGCAGATGCTGTGCGAGCACTACCAGGGCTTCCTGTGCGCCCCCGGGCTTCCGGCCGACAAGTTCCGCGCCATGCTGCGCGAGCCCCTGCCGCTGAAGGCGCAGGGCAAGCACCGGCCGATCATTTCGTAAGCCCGCCGCTGACGGCAGGTGGCTGTGGCGCCTGCATCTGCAGGCCCGCGCCAAGGGCTTTGGTTGTTGCGCTTAGGGCTCAAAGGGCCGCTACACCTTTCCACAGCATGTAGGCCGCCAGGCCAAACAGCAGGGATGCAAACACGCGCTTGAGCTGCTTCACGGGCAGGCTGTGCGCGGCCTTGGCGCCCAAGGGGGCCGTGAGCACGCTGCAGGTAGCAATCACCACCAGCGCTGGCAGCCAGACATAGCCCAGGGATGCCGTGGGCAAGCCCGCCACGTTCTGTCCGCCCACCACGTAGCCGACCACATTGGCCAGCGCAATCGGGAACCCGAGCGCAGCACTGGTGGCCACGGCGTTGTGGATGGGCACGTTGCACCAGGTCATGAAGGGCACGCTCACAAAGCCCCCCCCCGCGCCGACCAGGCCGGACAGGAATCCGATCACGCCGCCAGCCGCCACCTGACCGGCGCCGCCCGGCATCTGGCGCGTAGGGGCCGGCTTCTTGTCCAGGAACATTTGCGTGGCGGAGAAGCTCACGAACAACGCAAAGAAGATGGCGAGGAAGGAGCCCTTGAGCAGCGCAAAGACCCCGAGGCTTGCCAGAAACCCGCCCAGCACGATGCCCGGGGCCAGGCGCTTGACGATGTCCCAGCGCACCGCTCCGCGTTTGTGGTGGGCCCGCACGCTGGAGACGGAGGTGAACATGATGGTGGCCATCGATGTGGCGATCGCCATCTTCACGGCCAGGTCTGGCGCGACCTTTTGTGCTCCCAGGATATAGGTCAGAAACGGCACCAGCAACATGCCGCCACCAATGCCCAGCAGGCCGGCAAGAAAGCCGGTGGCCAGGCCCAACACGCCGAGTTCAACAATCAGGAGAGGGTCCAGCATGGCGCAATGAAAAGAAAGGTAAGAGAGGGGCGCGGCCCCGCAGAGAGGGGGCAATGCCCTGCCAAGAGGGGGCAGCGGTAGCGTGCGATGGCAGGGTCATGGGGAAGAGGGTGTCTGCGAATGCCACCGGACTCTCATCCTGAACCGGGGGTTCAGGTGGGCGAGGGCAGCCAAGCGTTGGGTTCATCTGACGCGAGATGATCACGCTCACCGGGCGATGTACCAAGCCCGAGCTCGTTGAGCATTGGTTCAAGGAAATATAAAGCCCGGCGGCTTCGCAGACCCCTTCATTGTAGGCGCTTGCAGCGGGCGTTATGGCGCAGCCGCGGAAAAGCCCACAGGTTGGCTGGAGCATTGCTGGACGGTTGCGGGCGCTGCCCGCACTGGCGTTGTGGAGATGCGCCGGGTGGCGCGGCTTCAGAGAAGTCGGCCGTCGTCGCCCAGGGCCTGGTCCAGGCGCTGTACCAGGGTCTGCAGGCGCAGGTTGTCGTCTTCAGGCAGCAGGGATTCCTGTTGCCCGGTCGCTGGCGCAGCCGATGCGGACGGCGCCACTTTGGCTGCAGAGCCTGCCGCCAGGTCGGCGGCTTCCCGGTCGGCGATCTCGAAAGCGAGGTTCAGGGCCGCCAGCACCGCGATGCGTTCGCGGGCGCGCACCTTGCCGGCGTCGCGGATGCGGGTCATCGCGGTATCGACCCGCTCCACGGCATCCAGCAGGCGGCTTTCCCGGCCTTCGGGGCAGGTCAGCAGGTAGCTTTGCTGCAGGATCTGCACCTCGATTTGCTTCATTCGGCGTCTTTCGTGAGCGGCGCGGCCGCGGGAAGGCGTTCGAGCAGGGCGTCCACACGGGCGCGTGCTGCGCTCAGGCGCGACTTGAGCGAGTCCCGCTCCTGCGCCAGGGCGGCCACCTGTTCCGTCAGCAGGGCATTGGTGCGTTGCAGTTCGGCATGGCGCAGCAGCAGGCGCTCAACGCGATCGGCGATCTGGTCGGTGGGGGACGGTATTGCCATACAGCCCCCGATTGTAGGGTTGGCGGTTGTAAACGGTCGTAAAATCCCACCGTTGGTGCTCGCGGTGTGGTTCACATGCCGCAGTTCAACGGGAAGCAGGGAGGCACGGCCGCACACGGCCGTCCCCAGCCTGCGCTGCCCCCGCAACGGTCAGCGGACGAATCACCCGATTCTCTCTTCAACCACATGCCACTGGACGCCTTGAACAAGTGTCTGGGAAGGCTTTGGGGAGTGTTCCGCCAGCCCGGATACCGGCCAACACGGTGGCTGCGTGCGCCTTTTTGGAGGTGCTGCGCGGCTGTATCACCCACATGCTGGCGGGAGGCCGGCCCGGGTTGTTTGTTGACGATGATCCCCATGAAAAACCGTACTCTTCGTGCGCGCCCCGCGGCGTCGCTGCGCGCGCCCGCAGGGCGCCTGGCCCTGCTGACCCTGGCCGTCGGCGCCGCCTGCAGCGCCCTGGCCCAAACCGCGCCCGGCGCGGGTGAGCTGCTGGCCCAGAACCTGCGTACCCCCCAGCTCAGCGAAACCGTGGTGGCCGCCACGCGCACGCCGCAGCCCCTCACCGATCTGGTGGCCGATGTCTCCATCGTGGACCGTGAAACCATCGAAAGCAGCGGCGCCACGGGCCTGGCCGACCTGCTGGCCCGCCTGCCCGGCGTGGAGTTTTCGCGCAACGGCGGCCCGGGCACGACCACCGGCGTGTTCCTGCGCGGCGCTGAGTCGCGCTTCACGGCGGTGTACATCGACGGGGTGCGCATGGACTCGCAGTCCACCGGTGGCGCGCCGTGGGAGAGCATTCCGCTCGGCCTCATCGACCGCATCGAAGTGCTGCGCGGCCCTGCCGGTGCCGTGTACGGCTCGGACGCCATGGGCGGCGTGGTGCAGATCTTCACCAAGCGCGGCGAGAACGGAACGGCGCCCTATGTGGGCATCGGCGTGGGCAGCCACCACACCACCAAGGTCGAGGCAGGCATCAGCGGCGCCAACGGCACGCTGGACTACGCGCTGGGCCTGGCGCGCGAGAACAGCAAGGGCTTCAATGCGCGCCCCATCGCTGGCCAGAACCGGGACCGCGACGGCTACCGCAGCACCGCAGGCCACGCCCGCATGGGCCTGCAGGTGGATGCCGTGCACCGCCTCGAAGGCACGCTGATGGTCAATGAAACCAACAGCGGCTACGACAACGGCCTGGGCAAGGACGACCGCAGCCTGCACACCATGCACGCCCTGGGCCTGAACTGGAGTGCGCAGTGGAACAGCGCCTACAAGACGCGCTTGTCCATCACCGATTCGCGCGATGAATACGAAACCCGCCCCTCGCCTTACCTGACCGACACGCGCCTGCGCGGCTACTACTTCCAGAACGAATACCGCCAGGGCCCGCACCTGGTCACGGCCGCGCTGGAGCGCCGCGAAGACCGCCTGGAGAACAAGCCCATCGACGCCAAGCGCTCGCAGGATGCGCTGGCCCTGGGCTATGGCTACAACGCCGCAGGCCACACCGTGCAGCTCAATCTGCGCCACGACTCCGACAGCGAATTCGGTGGCAAGAGCACCGGCAGCGCGGCCTATGGCTACGCCATCACTCCGCAGTGGCGTGCCACGGCATCGGTGGGCACGGCCTTCCGTGCGCCCACGCTGTATCACCGCTTCAGCGAATACGGCCTGGCCACGTTGCGCCCCGAAAGCAGCCGCAATGCCGAGCTGGCACTGCGCTACGCCGAGGGCAACAGCACCTTCTCGGCCACGCTGTTCCACAACCGCGTGAGCAACCTGATCTCCTTTGGCGGCGCAGGTGCTTGCGCTTCGAAGTTCGGCTGCTACGCCAACACGGCGCGGGCCGAGTACAAGGGCGTGACGTTCGCTGGCACGCACCGCGTGGGCGATGTGCAGCTGCATGGCTCCATCGACCTGCAGCGCCCGCGCGACCTGGACACCGGCAAGCAGCTCGCGCGCCGCGCCAAGCAGCACGCCACCTTCGGCGCGGATACGCGCCTGGCGGGCTGGACCGTGGGCGCCGAAGTGCAGGCCTCGGGCCGCCGCTTCGACACCGTGGCCAACACCAACGTGCTGGGCGGCTATGCGCTGGTCAACCTGTACGCCAGCACCCGCATTGCGCGCGACTACACCCTGCTCGCCCGCATCGACAACCTGGCCGACAAGGACTACCAGCTGGCCCGCACCTACGCCACTGCTGGCCGCACGGTGTACGTCGGTGTGAAGTGGGCGCCGCAGTGAGGCAACAAAGCCCCACGGGTTTAGAGAGTGGAAGAGGAGAAGCGAGATGGTCCACCCTGCCCGTTGCCCGGCGATCCTGATCGCAGCCCCGGCCTCCGGGCAGGGCAAGACCGCTGTCACCGCAGCCCTGGCGCGCCTGCATGCGCGCCAGGGGCGGCGCGTGCGGGTGTTCAAGTGCGGGCCGGATTTTCTGGACCCTCACTGGCACCAGCTGGCCAGCGGCGCACCCGTGCACCAGCTTGACCTGTGGATGAACGGCGAGGCCGACTGTGCACAGCGCCTGCATGACGCTGCGCGCGAGTCGGACCTGGTTCTCATCGAAGGCGTGATGGGCCTGTTTGACGGCAGCCCCAGCGCGGCAGACCTGGCCCGGCACTTTGGTGTGCCGGTGCTGGCCGTGGTCGATGCCTCAGCCATGGCGGGCACGTTTGGCGCGCTGGCTTTTGGCCTGCGCCACTACCGCCCTGGCCTGCCCTGGGCGGGGGTGCTGGCCAACCGCGTGGGCAGCGCGCGCCATGCCGACATGCTGCGGGACGGCCTGCAGGATGCCGACGACTGGATGGGCGCCCTGATGCGGGTGCAGGCCGCCGGCCATGCGCCTGCCGCCGCCAAGGCCGCCGGTGCGTTGCTGCCCGAGCGCCACCTGGGCCTGGTGGCCGCGCACGAGCTGGACGACAGCCAACAGCGGCTGGACGCCGCCGCCGACGCGCTGGCCGCCACGCCCCTGGGCCAGATGACGCTGGATGAACTGCAGTGCTGGGCCGTGGACTTTCCGGCCCCCGCCGCGGCGCCGGCTGTGGCGCCCCTGCTGGCGGGTCGCACGGTGGCCGTGGGGCGTGATGCCGCCTTCTGTTTTATCTACGCCGCCAATGTGCAGTGCCTGGAGCAGATGGGCGCGCGCGTGGTGTTCTTCTCGCCCCTGCACGATGCAGCGCTGCCCGACTGCGACGCGGTGTGGCTGCCCGGCGGCTACCCCGAGCTGCACACCGCGCAGATCGCTGCCAACACTGGCATGCAAACCGGCCTGCGCGCCCATGTGGCCGCAGGCAAGCCCCTGTGGGCCGAGTGCGGCGGCATGATGGCGCTGTTCGAGTCCATCACCCTGGCCGACGGCAGCCAGGCCCCGCTGTGGGGGCTGTTGCCCGGCCACGTGACCATGCAAAAACGCCTGGCGGCGCTGGGGCCGCAGCAACTGGCGGTGGCCGGGCACACGTTGCGCGGCCACACCTTCCACTATTCGACCTGCGACAGCACCGCCCCCGTGGTGGCCCGCACGGCTCGCCCGAACGAGGCGGTTGCGCCAGATGCGGGCGAGGCGCTGTACCAGCGGGGCAGCATCCACGCCAGTTACTTCCATGCGTGGTTCCCGTCCAGCCCCGAGGCGGTGGCGCATTTGCTGGGGGCCACTTCCGAATGACCATCACCACCGAGCTGATCCTGGGCGGCCAGAAAAGCGGCAAGTCCCGCCGTGCCGAGCTGCTGGCGCGCGACTGGCTGGCGCAGTCCGCCGATCACCGCGCGGTGTTGATTGCCACCGGCGAAGCCTGGGACGACGAAATGCGCGAGCGCATCGCCCGCCACCAGCGCGACCGTGCCGAACGTGTGCCCGGGCTGCAGACGGTGGAAGAGCCGCACGACGTGGCCGCAGCCCTCACGCGGCTTGGCACGCCGCAGACCCTGCTAGTGGTGGACTGCCTCACGCTGTGGCTCACCCACTGGACCATGCCCCTGGGTGCAGAGGGCATGAATTTTGAACAAAAACAGGCCCTTGCGCGCGACTGGCAAGCGCAATCAGCTATGTTTTTAGGAGCGGTTCGGAAATCCCCCGGCCCCGTTGTTCTGGTGGGCAACGAAATTGGCCTGGGGGTCATCCCGATGGGGCGCGAGGTGCGCGCCTTTGTGGATGCACTGGGCACGCTGAACCAGCAGGTGGCCCAGGTGTGCCCCCGTGTCACGCTGATGGCCGCCGGGCTCCCCCTCACTTTGAAAGAACCTCGCTGATGAAACCAACCCCCGTGCGCCGCATCCTGTGGGTGATTGCCATCCTGGTGCTGCTGGGCCTGCTCATGGCCGGGCTGGCGCGTGCGCAGCCTGTGCATATCAAGGACGACCGGGGCCGCGAGGTGTCGCTGCCCCGTCCGCCGCAGCGCATTGTGAGCCTGCTGCCCTCGTTGACCGAAAGCGTGTGCGAGCTGGAGCAATGCCACCGGCTTGTGGGGGTGGACCGCTATTCCAACTGGCCGGAGGCCGTGATTGCCAAGCTGCCCAAGGTGGGCGGCGGGCTGGACCCGAGCATCGAGGCCATCGTAGCGCTCAAGCCGGACCTGGTGCTCATGTCCGTCAGCTCGCGTGCCAGCGACCGGCTGGAGGCACTGGGCCTCACCGTCGTGCAGCTGGAGCCTAAGACGCATGCCGACGTGCGACGCGTGCTGGGCATTGTCAGCGACCTGCTGGGCGTGCCCCGCGCGCAAGGCTCCGACCGCCTCTGGCGTGTGATCGACGCGGGCGTGCTGGCGGCTGCACAGTCCCTGCCGCCCAAGGCCAAAAATGTGCGTGTGTACTTCGAGGTGAGCCGTGGGCCCTATGCCGCAGGCGAGGCGTCGTTCATTGGCGAATCGCTCACCCGGCTGGGCGTACGCAACGTGGTGCCAGCATCGCTGGGGCCGTTTCCGCGCCTGAACCCCGAGTTCGTGGTGCGCGCCAACCCCGACATCATCATGATCGGCAACCGCAGCATGCAGGCCATGGTGCCGTACCCCGGCTGGGCCAGCATGCGTGCGATCCAGGGCAACCGGCTGTGCGTGTTCGGCATCGGTGATTCCGACGTGGTGGTGCGTCCTGGCCCCCGCATGGCCGAAGCGGCCCGCATCATGGCGCGCTGCATCGCGGACAAGGCCCCATGACACGCGCTCAGATTGCCTTGCCCTCAGATGCCGCCAGCCGCCGCGCGGTGTGGTGCGCTGCCTGGCTGCTGCTGGCCAGCCTGGTGCTGGCCCTGTGTGGCGCCAGCGTGGGCAGCACGGGTTTTGACAGCGTGCTGCGCATGCATGGCGACCCCGTGGCCTGGCAGATCGTGTGGGATATCCGCCTGCCGCGCACGCTGGGCGCGTGGCTGGCGGGGGCGCTGCTGGGCCTGTCGGGCGCGGTGGCGCAGGGACTGTTCCGCAACCCGCTGGCCGACCCCTACCTGCTGGGCAGCGCCTCGGGCGCGGCGTTGGGCGGCGCCGTGGCGATGGCCATGTTTGGCGTGTCGCCGGTGGCGGCGCAGTGGCTGGCGCGCATTGGCATCACGGGCATGGCCTTTCTGGGTGCGGCGGGGGCGGTGGTGCTCACGCTGCTGCTCGCCAAGGGCGTGCAGCACACGCTGCGCCTGCTGCTGGCGGGCGTGATCGTGGGCGTGGTGCTGGGCGCACTGCGCGACCTGGTGGAGCTGGCCTCGCCCGACATCCTGCAGGCGATGCAGGCCTTCATTCTGGGCAGCACGGCTTTTGTGGGCTGGATGGCCTGCGTGCTCATGGCTGCGGCCTGGGCGCTGTGCTCGGTGGTGGCCTGGATGCTGGCGCGTGCGCTCGACGGCCTCACGCTGGGCGAGGCCACGGCCGCCAGCCTGGGCCTGCCACTCATGCCCATGCGCGCAGGGCTGGTAGCAGCCATGGCGCTGGCCACGGGTGCTGCCGTGGCGCAGACCGGGCTCATCGCCTTCGTGGGGCTGGCCGCGCCGCACCTGGTGCGTTCCATCGTGCGCGTGACACACGAGCGGCACATCGTGCTCTCCAGCCTCATGGGCGCGGTGCTGCTGATGGCGGCCGACATCCTGGCGCGCTGGTTGCTGGCGCCGCAGGAGCTGCCGGTGGGCGTGCTCACGGCGGCGCTGGGCGGCACCTACCTGCTGTGGCTCATGCACCGGCGCACCGCGCAAGGCAGTTCGCTATGAATTCAATAGCAATAAAGGCATGCCAGATAGGCGCAAGCATCGGAAATCGCTTGATTTTGCAGGGCATTGACCTGCCACTGCCCGCCGGGCGCTGGACCAGCATCGTCGGCCCCAACGGCGCGGGCAAGTCCACCCTGCTCAAGGTGCTGGCCGGCCTGCTGCCGCGCACATCGGTGCAGGGCGAAGTGCAGTTGCTGGGCCGCCCGCTGGCGCAGATCCCCGCGCGCGAGCGCGCCCGCCAGCTCGCCTGGCTGGGCCAGAACGAAGGCTCGGCCGACGACCTCACGAGTTACGACGTGGCCATGCTGGGCCGCCTGCCGCACCAGGCCTGGCTGGCCCCGCCCGGCGCGGCCGACCACGCAGCCGTGGAGCAGGCGCTGCGCACCACGCAGGCCTGGGACTGGCGCCACCGCCCGCTGTCGCAGCTGTCGGGCGGCGAGCGCCAGCGCGTGCTGCTGGCCCGCGCTCTGGCGGTGCAGGCCCCGGTGCTGCTGATGGACGAGCCCCTGGCCAACCTCGACCCACCGCACCAGACCGACTGGCTGCACACCATGCGCGCGCTGGTCGATGCGGGCGGCACGGTGGTCAGTGTGCTGCACGAGGTGTCGCTGGCGCTGCAGGCCGACGACATGGTGGTGATGGCGAACGGCCGCGTGCTGCACCAGGGCGCCTGCGATTCGCCTGCCACCCATGCCGCGCTGGAGCAGGTGTTTGACCACCGCATCCGGGTGCGGCACCTGGACGGCATGTGGATGGCGCTGCCGTCCATGCACCGCATCCATCAACCAATCAAGGGAGAAAACACATGAACATTGAATCGGGCTTTGCGCAGGTCGCGCAGTCGCTGCTGTGGCCGGTGCTCGTACTGGTGGGGCTGGCGTTTGTCTATGCGCTGTGGACGGGCGGCGCCACGCTCATGGAGGCCTGGCAGCGCTGGCGCCAGCCGCAGTACCGCTCGCTGCGCGTGGCGCCGGGCCTGTCGATGGAAGAGCTGGAGCTGCAACTGGTGCGCCAGGTGGAGCCCGTGCGCCTGCTCAGCCGCCTGTCGCCCATGCTGGGGCTGATCGCCACGATGATCCCGCTGGGCCCCGCGCTGCAGAGCGTGGCGGCGGGCAACGGCCAGCAGGCGCTGGCCGTGTTCAGCGGCGCGTTTGCGGGTGTGGTGCTGGCGCTGGCCGCTGCGTCGGTGGGCCTGGTGGTGTATTCGGTGCGCCGCCGCTGGCTGCTGGCCGAGCTGCTGGTGGTGCGCAAGGAGCGTGGGGTGGCGCAATGACGCTGAAGCACCTGAATGTGCTGGCCGAGGACGACGACGACCCGATGCTATCGGCCGTGAACCTGGTGGACGTGTTCCTGGTGCTGGTGGTGGCTCTGCTCACCGCCGTGGCCGTGCAGAGCCAGACCAGCGCCAACGAGAGCGTCACCATCATCCGCAACGCGGGCCAGCCCGACATGGAAGTGGTGGTGCGCGAGCAGGGCAAGGAAGTGCGCTTCAAGGGTGCGGGCAGCGCGGCGCAAGGGCAGGGTGTGCGTGCGGGCGTGGCCTACAAGCTGGAAGACGGCAACATCGTCTACATCCCCGAAACCGGTGCGGCGCCTGCACAAGCGGGCGCGGCCGACCCCGCCAAGCCATGAAGGCTTCTATGACGGCGCTCGTCCTGCGTGCGGCCCTGTGGTGCCTGCTGGCGGCTGCGCCGCTGGTGCAGGCTGCGCAGTCGGCGCCCGTGCTGCTGTGGCTCACCTCCGACATCACCACGGCCCCGCGCACGGCCATGGTGCAACGCCTGGCCACGGAGGCGGGCCTGGGCTTTGCGCACATCGACTACCCGCTGGGTGGCCCGGCGGTGCTGGACGTGGCCCAGACCCAGAAGCTGGAGCGCGCGCTGGCGGGCGCCGCCATGGTGTGGGTGGATGCACCCCATGCCAGCGTGGAGGCGCGCCTGCGCCGCATGGCAGGGCCGCAGCTCGATGCGCGTGCTGTGCGCACCCCTGGCCGCGTGGTTTGGGTGCCGGCGGGCACGCCCGCCCCAGACCTGTCTGCGCTGGATGCTTCTGCCCGCACGGTGGCCTATCTGCAGGCAGGCGGACCGCGCAATCTCAAGAACGCCATCGCCCTTGCGCGCGCCGCTGTGGCAGGCGCTGCCATGCCCGCCTTGCCCGCGCCCGATGTATTGCCCAACCGGGGCCTCTACCACCCCGACGCACCCCGCCTGCTGCCCAACGCCGCCGCGCTGGAGGCCTGGCGCCAGGGCCAGCCCGCGCTGCGCAGCCTGCCCGCCGTGGCCGTGCTGGTGCACCGCCACCATTTCATCGACGGCAGCACCGAATGGCTCGATGCCTGGCTGCGCACTTTCCGCCAGCAGGGCCTGTTCGCCTATGCCGCCTTTGGTCAGCAGGTCACGGCGCAGACGCTGGCCGAGGTGCTGGAGTTGCCCCCCGCCAGTGGCTCTGGCCCCGGCCGCCTGCATGCCTCGGCCCTGGTGTTGCACCAGCTTGTGCCCCAGGCCGCCGCGCTGCAGCCGCTGCTGGCGCGCTGGGGCGTGCCGCTGCTGGGCACGCAGCCCTACCGCGCGGGCGATGCCGCCGCGTGGGAGGCGAGCGACACGGGGCTCTCGCTGTCCGATGTGCCGTTCTACTTGGCGCAGCCCGAGGCGGCGGGCGCCATCGACCCCGTCCTGGTGGCCGCCCACGGCGCCGAGGGTCGGGACTTTCGCCTTATCGAACGCCAGGCCCAGGCCGTGGCCGCGAAGGTGCGGCGCCTGATTGCGCTGCAGACGAAGCCTGCCGCCGACAAGCGCCTGGTGGCCATGGTCTACAACTACCCGCCGGGCGGCACCAACTTCGGTGCGTCGTTCCTCAACGTGCCGCGCAGCCTGGAGCAGGTGTCGGGCGGCCTGGCGCAGGCGGGTTACCGCACGCAGCAGGTGCCCGAGCAGGGCTGGATCGACGGCCTCAAGCCGCTACTGGCCGCGTATTACCCCGGCGCCGATGTGCGCGCGCTGCTACAAACCGGCCAGGCCGCCGCGCTGCCGCTGGCGCGCTACGAGCAGCACCTCGCCACCTTGCCCAAGGCCGTGCGCGAGCGCATGAACGCGCACTGGGGCCCGCCCGACAAGAGCCGCTACGTGGTCGATTGGCAGGGCGCAAAAGTGTTCGCCATTCCGCGCCTGCAGGTGGGCCACTTGTCCGTGCTGCCCCAGCCCCCGCGCGAGGAAACCCTGCGCCTGGGCCAGAACCCGTTCATGCACAAGTCCAAGGCGCCGCTGTCGCACCACTACCTGGCGGTGTACCTGTGGGCGCAACTGGAGGCCGATGCGCTGATCCACTTCGGCACCCACGGCACGCAGGAATGGGCGGGCGGCAAGGCGCGCGCGCTCGATGTGCATGACGATGCGCTGCTGCCTCTGGGCGACCTGCCCGTGGTCTACCCCTACATCGTGGACAACCTGGGCGAAGCGCTCACGGCCAAGCGCCGGGGCCGCGCCGTGCTGGTGAGCCACCGCACGCCCGTGTTCGCCCCTGCGGGCTTCGAGGCGCGCATGGCCCACATGCACGAGGTGATGCACGAGTGGGAAACCGTGGACGAAGGCCCCACGCGCCGTGCGCTCGAAAAGCAGCTGGTGGCGCAGTTCGTGGAGCACCAGCTGCACCGTGACCTGGGCTGGAGCGCCGCGCGCATTGCGGCCGACTTCAGCGGCTTCCTCGAAATCCTGCACCCCTACCTGGACCAGCTCGCGCAAAGCTCGCAGCCCAAGGGCCTGGCCGTGTTCGGCCGCGTGCCCGCGCCCGAACAGCGGCGCGAGACCATTCTGCAAGCGCTGCGCAAGCCGCTGATCGAGGCGCTGGGCGAGGACATTGATGAGGCCTTTCTGATCAAGCACGACGCGGTGCTGGCCGCACGGCCCGCGCGCTGGCTGGAAGTGGCGTTGGTGGACGCCGAGGCCGCCAGCAAGCTGGACCTGCGCCCCGCACTGCCCGCGCAGGCCGCATCCGACGTGGTGCGCGCCGAAGACCATGTGCCCAACCGCGCCGCGCGCCAACCCATCGACACGCCCGCGTTGCTGCAGCTGGCCCAGCGTGCGCAGGAACTGGAGCGCCTGCTGGCCACCGAGGGCGAGATGCCCGGCCTGCTCGCGGGGCTGGAGGGCCGCTACCTGCCCGCGGCCTACGGCGGCGACCCCATCCGCAACCCCGACAGCCTGCCCACGGGCCGCAACCTCACGGGGCTGGACCCGAGCCGTCTGCCCACGCGCCAGGCCTATGCCGTAGCGCAGACGCTGTTCAATGACTGGTTCAAGGACTACCAGGCGCGCCATGGCGGCCAGGCACCGCAGCGCATGGCCCTGTCGCTGTGGGCGGGCGAAACGCTGCGCCACCAGGGCATCATGGAAGCGCAGGCCCTCGTGGCGCTGGGCATGCGCCCGGTGTGGGACGACTCCGGCCGCCCGGTGCGCGTGGAGACCATCGCCGCCGATGAACTCAAGCGCCCGCGCGTCGATGTGCTCATGAGCATCACCGGCTCGTACCGCGACCAGTTCCCCGCGCTCATGGCGCTGCTGGACCGTGCGGTGGCCCAGGCCGCCACGGCCGAGCCCGGCAACGTGATCGCTCGCAATACCGCGCAGATCGGCCAGGAGCTGCGCAAGAGCGGCGTGCCCCGCGCCCAGGCCGAGCAACTGGCGCGCGTGCGATCGTTCGGCAATGCGGTGGGCGACTATGGCACCGGCCTGTCGGACGCGGTGCAAAGCGATGGTTTGCAAACCAACGATGCGCGCCTGGGCCAGATGTTCCTTGAACGCATGAGCCAGCCGTATCTGGAGGGCGAGCCCGTGACGGGCGTGGCGGGAGGCACGGCGGCCAAGGCCCTCGGGGCCCACCTGCGCCGTACCGACGCCGCCATTCTTTCGCGCAGCTCGCACCTCTATGCCATGGTCAGCTCGGACGACCCGTTCCAGTACCTCGGCGGCCTGTCGGCTGCCGCCCGCGTGGCGGGGCGCCCGCAGGGGCTGGAGCTGCACGTGGCCCAGCTGCAGGATGTGGGCGAGCCCACCACCGAAACTGCGCAGCGCGCCATTGCGCTGGAGATGCAGTCGCGCTACCTGCACCCGGGCTGGCTCCAGGCGCAGAAGGCCGAGGGCTATGCGGGCACGCTGCAGGTGCTCAAGGCCGTGCAGTTCGCCTGGGGCTGGCAGGCCGTCGCACCCGACACGGTGCGCAGCGACCACTGGCAAAGCTTCTACGACGTGCTGGTGCGCGACAAGCACCGGCTGGGCCTGCCCGAATGGCTCAAAGAGCACCCGCAGGCCTATGCCCAGTCGCTGGAGCGCCTGGTGCAGGCCCAGCGCCAGGGCTACTGGCAGGCCGATGCCGACACGCAAAAGCAGCTCGCGCAGGCCTACCAGGAACTCACGCGCGCCGCGCCGCTGGCGGCCGAGCTGCCCAGCGTGCGCCGCTGGGTGGAGCTGGCCGTGCAGGGCACCCTGGCAGCGGATGCCGCGCCCGTGGGCATGGCCGTGGCCACGCCGCAGTCGCCCGCACTGCCGCTGCCTGCGCCGCCTGTGGCCGACCTGCCGGCCCCGCCACCCCATGCAGCGACCCCGCCTGCTGCCCCCGCTGTGCCCGCCCTGGGCGTGCTGCTGGAGCGTCAGCCCGAGCGCGAAGCCCCCGACGCCGCCAAAGAGCCCAGCCCCGTGGAGCGCATGGCCGGCATCGTGGCCCTGCTGGTCATGGCCCTGGTGATGCTCGCGGGCGCGGCCTGGCAGGCGCGCCGCCCGTCCTTCTCCGCGCCCCGGCTGCAACCCGCCGGTCTTTGATGCCCGGTCCCTCTGAAAGAATGAACACCATGCAGATCGAAACCCCACCCACCGAGAAGCGTTATGAAAAGCCCGAGGGCGAGCGCCGGGGCATCGTCATCGTCAATACCGGCGACGGCAAGGGCAAGAGCACGGCAGCCTTTGGCCTGGCGCTGCGCGCCCACGGCCGGGGCAAGGCCGTGAAGATCTACCAGTTCATGAAGGTGCCCACGGCGCGCTTTGGCGAGCACCGCATGTTCGAGCAGATCGGCCTGCCCATCGAAGGCCTGGGCGATGGCTTCAGCTGGAAGAGCAAGGACCTGGAACACTCGGCCCAGCTCGCACGCGACGGCTGGGAGAAGGCGCGCGCCGCCATCCTGTCGGGCGAGCATTTCCTGGTCGTGCTCGACGAGATCACCTACCCGCTGATCTACGGCTGGCTGCCGCTGGACGGCGTGCTGCAGACGCTGCGCGAGCGGCCCAAGGACGTGCATGTGTGCCTCACCGGGCGCCGCTGCCCGCCCGAGATCATCGAGCTGGCCGACACGGTGACCGAGATGCAGATGGTCAAGCACGCGTTCAAGGCCGGCATTCCCGCGCAGCGCGGTATTGAGGACTAGGCCGCTGTGTCTGACCACTGGCTTGTGCTGATCCCCCTCGCCGGAGACTGGTCCCTGGTGGCCGTGTGGCTGGGGGTGCCGCTGCTGGCGCTGGCGGTGGACTGGTGGCTGGGCGAGCCGCCCGTGGCCTGGCACCCCGTGGTCTGGATGGGGCAGGCGCTGCAGTGGTCGGGCGACCGGCTGGCGCCTGCCAGCCCCGTGGCCCGGGATTTCAAGGTTTTTTGGTGCTCTGCGCTCGTCTGGTGTGTCCTGGTAGCTATTGTTTTGATAGCTTATGGGCTGGCGCAGCACCTGGCGCTGATGTTGCACGGGTTGCTGGCAGCGGCATTGCTGGCACTGCTGCTCAAGCCGCTGCTGGCCTGGCGCATGCTGCACGACGAGGTGCTGGCGGTGGAGGTGGCGCTGGGCCAGTCGCTGCCCGCAGGCCGCGCGCAGCTCGCACGCCTGGTGAGCCGCGATGTGAGCAGCCTGAGCGCCGTGCAGGTGCGCGAGTCTGCCATCGAGTCGCTGGCCGAGAACCTCAACGACTCGGTGGTGGCGCCGCTGTTCTGGTTTGCTCTGCTGGGCTTGCCAGGGGCGGCGCTGTACCGCTTTGCCAACACGGCCGACGCCATGTGGGGCTACCCCGGCATGCGCGGGGGGCGCTACTGGCAGTGGGCGGGCAAATGGGCTGCGCGGGCGGACGATGTGCTGTCGTGGCTGCCTGCACGCATCACAGCCCTGCTGCTGGTGCTGGGTGCCCGGGGCCTGCCGCTGCGCACCCTGGCGCGCCAGGCGCGCAAGACGCCGTCGCCCAACAGCGGATGGCCCATGGCCGCCATGGCGCTGGTGCTGGGTGTGCGGCTGGCCAAGCCGGGCGTGTACACCCTGCACGGCAAGGGGCGCAGGGCGGGGCCGCTGGATACGCGGCAGGCTGCACGGGTAGGCACCCGGGTGGTGCTGGCCCTGGTGCCCGTGGTGGCTGCCATCCAGTTGCTGGTGGCCGTGGTTTTCTCAGCGTGGATGTCTGCATGACAGAACATGAAATCACGCCCATGTGGGGAGGCATGCACGGCGGCCCGGACGCTGCAGGCGTGCCGCTGTTTGATTTTTCGACCAACAGCAACGCCTGCGGCCCTTGTGCAGAGGCGCGCGAGGCGGTGCAGGTGGCCGACGCCACGCGGTATCCCGACCCGGCGTACACGGCCTTGCGCGAGGGCCTGGCCGCCTTCCACGGCGTGGCCCCCGCCCGCATCGTGCTGGCGGCCAGCGCCAGCGAGTTCATCCACCGCATCACGGCGCTGGCGGCGCAGCAGGGCGTGGTGCAGGTGGCCTTGCCTGCGCACAGCTATGGCGACTATGCCCAGGCGGCACAGGTGCGCGGGCTGGACCTGGTGCGAGGTGGTGGCGCGGCGGCGGGCTTGCAGTGGGCATGTGAACCCTCCAGCCCGCTGGGCCTGGCCGACCCGGCGGTGCAGGCCTGGCAGCAGCAGGGTATGGAGCGCAATGGCGACGATGCAGCCGGCGTGCTGTGTGTACTCGACTGCGCCTATGTGCCCCTGCGCCTGGACCCGGAGGGCGCGTGGACCGGCACGCCGCCTGCGCATTGGCCATCGGCCTGCTGGCAGCTGTGGACGCCCAACAAGGCCCTGGGGCTGACCGGTGTGCGCGCGGCCTACGCCGTTGCGCCCGCTGGCAGCGAGGAAATAGTGCGCGCGCTCGTGGCCCTGGCGCCTTCGTGGCCAGTGGGGGCGCATGGCGTGGCCTTGCTGCAGGCCTGGGTGTCGCCCGTGGTGCAGCAATGGCTGGTGTACAGCCTGTGCACGCTGCGCGCGTGGAAGTCGCGCCAGCAGGCGCTGTGCCTGGACCTGGGTTGGGCCGTGCACGCGGGCAGCCTGGCGAACTACTTCTGCGCGCAACCTGCCAGCTCCTCGCTGGCGGCAGACCTGGCGGCCTTGCGCGCGGCGGGCATCAAGCTGCGCGATACCGCCTCGTTCGGGCTGCCGGGCAGCGTGCGACTGGGGGTGCTGGCGCCCGCTGCGCAGGACGCGTTGCGGCAGGCGTGGAGGGCAGTCGAAAGCAGCCGTACCATCGCTGTCAGCCGTTCAACCGGTTCTGAGGACACCTTGTGAGAACCATCACTGTCAACCGTTATGTCACGCCGCTGCGCGAAGGGGGCTCGATGCCCGCCATCGTCGAGGGCGATGACCTGGGCACCTACGTGCTCAAGTTCCGGGGTGCGGGGCAGGGCGTGCGCGCCCTGCTGGCCGAAATGATTGCCGGCGGCATCGCGCGTGCACTGGGCCTGCCCGTGCCCGAGATCGTGCTGGCCCAGCTCGACCCTGCCCTGGCGCAGACCGAGCCCGACCCCGAGATCCAGGACCTGGTGCGCGCCAGCGGCGGCCTGAACGTGGGGCTGGACTACCTCTCGGGCGCACTGAACTTCGACCCGGCGGTGGATCTGGTGTCGGATGACTTCGCGTCGCGCCTCGTGTGGTTCGACGCGCTGGTGGGCAATGTGGACCGCACCGCGCGCAACACCAATCTGCTCATGTGGCACCGCCAGCCCTGGCTCATCGACCATGGTGCGGCGCTGACCTTTCACCATGCGTGGAACGGTGTTGTGGCCCAGCCCGCCAAACCCTTCGCGCCGATTGCCGAGCATGTGCTGCTGGCCCAGGCCACGGCGTTGGCGCAGGTGGATGCCGGGCTGGCCGCACGCCTCACGCCCGAGGTGGTCGCGCACATTCTTGGCGACGTGCCCGATGAGTTCCTGGCACTGGCCGGGGCCGAGCACACCGAGGGCCCGCTGGCATCGCCCGCAAAACACCGCCAGGCATACGTGGACTACTTCTGCGCGCGCCTGGCCGGGCGCGCAACGTGGGTGCATGCGTTGAAGGAGGCCGTCGATGCACGCGCCTGAGGTCTACGACTACGCCATCGTGCGCGTGGTGCCGCGTGTAGAGCGCGAGGAGTTCATCAACGCGGGCGTAATCCTGTCGTGCCAGCGCACCGGTTTTTTGCAGGCGGCCATTGCACTCGACGAGGCCCGCCTGCTGGCCATGGACCCGCGGGCTGACATCGACACCGTGCGGCGCCACCTGGCCGCCATCGTGGCCATCTGTGCGGGCGATGCAGGCTGCGGGCCGATTGCGCGCCTGCCTTACCGCCAGCGCTTTCACTGGCTCACCGCCAAGCGCAGCGCCATCATCCAGACATCCCCCGTGCACACGGGCCGCTGCACCGATGCGGCGGCGGCACTTGAACACATCATGGACCGCATGGTCCGCCCTTTGCCTTGACTTCAATCACCTCTTCCCAACTGGCCCGTTGCGTGATGGTGCTGGGTACCACCAGCGGGGCGGGCAAAAGCTGGCTCACCACCGCGCTGTGCCGCTATTACAGCAACCGGGGGCTCAAAGTCGCGCCGTTCAAGGCGCAGAACATGAGCAACAACGCGCGGGTGGTGGCCAGCGAGAGAGGCAGCGGCGAGATCGGCTCTGCCCAGTACTTTCAGGCCCTTGCGGCCCGTGCCGAGCCCGAGGTGCGCATGAACCCGCTGCTGCTCAAGCCCGAGGCCGACACGCACAGCCAGGTGGTACTGATGGGGCAGGTGAGTGCGGAGTTGACGGGCATGCCCTGGCGCGGCCGCAGTGAAAAGGTGTGGCCGCAGATAGCGGCTGCGCTGGATGCCCTGCGTGCCGAAAACGATGTGGTGGTGATCGAAGGCGCGGGCTCCCCCGCCGAGATCAACCTGCACGCCAGCGACATCGTCAACATGCGCGTGGCCCGGCACGCGGATGCGCGCTGCCTGCTGGTGACCGACATCGACCGGGGCGGCGCGTTTGCGCACCTGTACGGCACCTGGGCGCTGCTGCCCCAAGATGAGCGGGCGCTGATCCATGGCTTCGTGCTCAACAAGTTTCGCGGCGATGCCAGCCTGCTGGCCCCCGCCCCGCAGATGCTGCAGGAGTTGACCGGCGTGCCCACCGTGGCCACCATTCCCATGCAGTGGCGCCATGGCCTGCCCGAAGAGGACGGCGTGTTCGATGACCGTACCCTTGCGGCGGGCGCCGTACACACCACGGTGGCGGTTGTGGCTTACCCGCGCATCAGCAACCTTGATGAGTTCCAGCCCCTGAAGAACGTGCCCGGTGTGCGCCTGCTGTGGGCGCGCAGCCCGGCAGACTTGGGTGGCTTGAAGCCCACCGACTGGGTGGTGCTGCCCGGCTCCAAGGCCACCGCTGCCGACCTGGCCTGGCTGCGCGCGCAGGGCCTGGACCAGGCCATTGCCCAGCACGCAGTGCAGGGCGGCATGGTGCTCGGGGTGTGTGGTGGCCTGCAAATGCTGGGCGAGGCGCTGATCGACACGGCAGGCATTGATGGCAATGCGCCGGGCCTGGGCCTGCTGCCGCTGGTCACCACCTTCGAGGTCGCCAAGACCGTGCAACGCACACAGGCCCGGTTTGGCGCGGTGCGGGGCGCCTGGGCCGCGCTGGCCGGTGTGCCCGTCACAGGCTATGAAATCCACCACGGTCAGACGGCCCAGCACCCGGCCATGGCCGCCAAGGGGGATGTGGCGCGCGAAGTGATCCCGGGCATTGCGTGGCAAAACCCGGCGGGCAATGTGCTGGGCGTGTATCTGCACGGCCTGCTCGAAGACCCCGCTGCGCTGCAGGCCCTTTTTGGCCGTGGGGGCGCATCCCCAGTTCCCACGCTCGACGCCGTGTTCGACGGCCTGGCCCGCATGGCCGAGGCCAGCTTTGCACCCGGTGCACTGCAGGCGCTGATCGCGCCAGATTCCTGAGCTGCCTGAGCGCCTGCTCCTCGTTCCTTTTCGTTTTTCTGCTTCTTCTCCTCTCACCATGCAATCCCTCGCCGCCTTCACCGTCCCCGCCATTGCCGATATCTCCGATGCAGCATTGACTGCTCGCTTGCAGCACTTGCTGGACAACAAGACCAAACCCCTTGGCTCGCTGGGGCGGCTGGAGGCATTGGCACTGCGCATTGGCCAGGTGCTGGACACCGACGCCCCCGCGCTGCTGCAGCCGCAGATGCTGGTGTGTGCGGGCGACCATGGCCTGGCGGCCCAGGGGGTCTCGGCTTTCCCCAGCGACGTGACCTGGCAGATGGTGGAGAACTTTCTGGCCGGTGGCGCCGCAGTGAGCGTACTGGCGCGCCAGCACGGGCTGCAGCTCACGGTGGTGGACTGCGGCGTAGCGCGCCCCATTGCACAGCGCGAGACAGCCCCCGGTGCGCCGCGCCTGCTGGTGCACAAGGTGGCACCCGGCACGGCCGATGCATCGGTGGGCCCGGCCATGACGGCAAAGCAGTGTGCCCAGGCCCTTGCCAATGGCACGGACGTGGTGCGTGGCCTGCCGGGCAATACATTGCTGCTGGGAGAGATGGGCATTGGCAACACCTCGGTGGCATCGCTGCTGCTGGCGCGGCTGGCCGGCCTGCCGCTGGCCGAGGTGACGGGCGCTGGCACAGGCCTGGACGCAGCAGGCATTGAGCGCAAACGCGCCGTGCTGCAACGGGCGCTGGATACCAATGCCGATGCCACCACGCCGCTGGCAGCCCTGGCTGCGCTGGGGGGGTACGAGGTGGCGACGCTGGTGGGCGCGGTGCTGCAGGCCGCGGCCGAGCGCCGCGTGGTTGTGGTGGACGGCTTCATCACCAGCGCCGCCGTGCTGGTGGCCAGCCGTTTGCAGCCCGCCGTGTTGCAGCGCTGCGTGTTTGCCCACCGCTCGGGCGAGCGGGGCCATGCCCTGATGCTGGCGCAGATGCAGGCCGAGCCGCTGCTGGATCTGGGCCTGCGGCTGGGAGAAGGCTCGGGTGCCGCGCTGGCCTGGCCGCTGCTGCAGTCGGCGTGCGCAATACTGGCCGAGATGGCGAGCTTTGAGTCGGCCGGGGTGGCTACCCAGACTGCCTGACACGGCTTTGCGCTCAATCGCAGGCGACCGTTTGGGCGGAGCCTGCCTGCGCCGCGCGTGGTGTTTGAACGGGCTCCGAGGCCACCACGGTCCGGTTACGCCCCTCGTGTTTGGCGCGGTACAGCGCCGCGTCCGCGCGGGAAAGCATCGCGTCCAGCGTTTCGTGCAATCCGGTCCAGCTGGTCAGCCCAATGCTGACCTGGCAATCCAGCGCATGGCCGGTGGCCAGCGTGGCGTGGATGCGCTGGGCGACGACCCTGGCCGCATCGGCATCGCTGCCGGGCAGCAGCACCAGGAACTCCTCGCCGCCGTAGCGACCCAGGCGGTCTGCGCGGCGCAGCACCTGGCGCGTGCAGTCGGCAAAATGCACCAGCACCGCATCGCCATGCTGGTGACCCCGGGTGTCGTTGACCGCCTTGAAGTTGTCCAGGTCCACCATCATGATCGACGGGCCTTGGCCGTAGCGTTGGGCGCGCTCCAGCTCATCCTCGCAGCGCTCCAGCAGCGCGCGGCGGTTGAGCGTGTTGGTCAGGGAGTCGTGCGTGGCCAGGTGTTCCAGCTCTGTGCGCAGGCGGTCGGTGGCCATCAGCACCGCGCCGATGGAGAGCATGAGCACCATCAACACGTAGGCGCCGATGTAGAGGGTCTGGAACAGCGAGGCCTCCATCAGGTCGGAGCCGCCCTTGCCGATCAGGATGGACATCAGGCGCACGGCCAGCACCAGCGTGTGCACGGCCAGCACCACCTCCACCAGCCGCACCGGGAAGCTGCGGTCCCCATGGCGCAGCATGAAACGCAGTTGCGCCACATAGATGCAGCCCATCAGCACCGTGAAAAAGCCCACCCGCAGCGTGTAGCTGGGAAACCAGTAGGTGAGCACCACAAACACCGTGGTGCTGCCCGCCGTCACCCAGCCCCAGAAGCGCCAGTCGAAGCTGTGCCCCAGAAAATGGCGGGTGCCCATGTAGTAGATCAGGGCGCCCAGCACCAGCAATTGGTTGGCGAGCACCAGACCGAGCCAGGCCGGAATCGCACCCCGCGCACTGAAGAGCACGGTGGACACCAGCCACAAAAGGGGCGCCACAGCCCAGGCGCCCACTCCCCGGATAGAGCGCGGGTAGTGGCGCCGCATGAACAGCAGAACGACGGCCATGATGGTGGACATGAAGCCCGCCATGGCAATCATGGAGCGTGGGTCGAGGTTCGTCATCCGTGGTCGATGGGTGGGTGGCGCGCCTGCGTAAGTAATTGTTTCTTCCGCCCGGGATCAGTATAGCCATGCGTTGTAGGCGCCCCATCGGCGGCGCAGACACCTGCAGCCGGGCGCCAGTGCACCGGGAAGGACCAGGGCGCTGGCCAGGGATGGTGCATGGATGCACCCTCTCAGGCCGCTGCGCACATTGCTGGTGCACTTTGTATGCAATGTGATAAAAATATTGTGTACAAAGTTGGCATGGGCTTTGCGTACACCCTGGCCCATGCATGCCACCACTTCTGCACCGGCCCCCGTCGCCATTGAAATTGTTGCGCTCACCAAGCGCTATGCCAGTGGCAAACCCGCCGTGGATGCCATCAACCTGCGCATTGCCAGCGGCAGCTACTGTTGCCTGCTCGGGCCTTCGGGCTGCGGCAAGAGCACCACGTTGCGCATGGTCGCCGGGCATGAGTCGGTGACGAGTGGCGACATCCTGCTGGAGAACCGCAACATCACCGACCTGCCCGCCGCCGCACGCGGCACGGCCATGATGTTCCAGAGTTTTGCGCTGTTCCCGCACCTGTCGGCTCTGGACAACGTGGCCTTCAGCCTGAAGATGAAGGGTGTGGCCAAGGCCGAGCGCCAGGCCAAGGCGCGCGACCTGCTGGAGCGGGTGGCCATGGGCCACTTGGCCGAACGCAAGCCAGCGGAACTCTCGGGCGGACAGCAGCAGCGCGTGGCACTGGCGCGTGCGCTCATTACCCAGCCGCGTGTGCTGCTGCTCGATGAGCCGCTGTCCGCGCTGGACCCCTTCCTGCGCATCCAGATGCGCGCCGAGCTGCGCCGCTGGCAAAAAGAACTGGGCCTGACCTTCATCCACGTCACCCACAGCCAGGAGGAAGCCATGGCCCTGGCCGACACCATGGTGGTCATGAACCATGGCGTGATCGAGCAGGTGGGCAGCCCCCACGAGGTCTACAACCGGCCTGCCAGCGAGTTCGTGGCGCGCTTCATGGGCGGCCACAACGTGATCGACACGCCGGAAGGCAAGGTGGGCGTGCGCACCGACCATCTGCAGATCGCCCCTGCCAATGCCGAGCTGCCTGGGGGCGCACAGCGCATGCAGGCCGTGGTGACCGATGTGGAGTACCAGGGCACCTACGTGCTGCTGGGCCTGCAAAAGCAGGGCGTGGCCCTGTCGGCCAACGCCACGGCCGCGTACTCGGTGATGGTCTCGGAAGCCGCCTTTGCCGCGCAGCCCTACCAGGTCGGGCAGGCGGTGCAGCTGCACTGGGCGCCAGACCAGGCGCACCCGCTGTCTGCACCGCCCCCCGTCTCTTCACCCGCCCTGGCGATAGCGGCCTGATCGCTGCTCCCTGTCGCCTGTTTTTTCCATCCGTCCCCTTCCGCAACCCAAGGAGTTTTCCCATGTCCGATGCTTCCCGTGTTGATTCCCCTGTTGTTGTCTCCGATGCCACTGGCGTTGTCCGTGAAGCCACTGGTGTGGCTCGCCGCTCGCTGCTCAAGGGCACGGCGGGCATCCTGGCCGCTGGCATGTTCCCGGCCGTGCATTCGCAGGAAAAGATCGTGCTGCGCTACCTGGGCACAGCGGTGAACCAGGACAAGGCGATTGCCGAGAAGTTCAAGGCCGACACCGGCATCGAGATCCAGTACGTGGCCGTGACAACGGACGACGTGACCAAGCGCGCCGTCACCGCGCCCAACAGCTTCGATCTGATCGACACCGAGTACTTCTCGCTGAAAAAGATCGTGCCCACGGGCAACCTGAAGGGCATCGACACCAAGAAGATCAAGAACGCCGACAAGATCACCACGCTGTTCACCACCGGCATGGTGGCGGGCAAGGCCGTGGGCGACCAGGGCACGGCGCCCAAGAAGGTGATCTACCTGGAAGGCGAGAAGTCCAAGAAGTTTGCGACTGCGCCCACGCAGTTCATGAGCCTGATTCCCACTGTGTACAACGCCGACACACTGGGCATTCGTCCCGACCTGATCAAGCGCCCCATCAACTCCTGGGCCGAGCTGCTCAATCCCGAGTTCAAGGGCAAGACCGCGATCCTGAACATCCCGAGCATCGGCATCATGGACGCGGCCATGGTGGTCGAGGCCATGGGTATCTACAAGTACCCTGACAAGGGCAACATGACCAAGAAGGAGATTGATCTCACCATCAAGACCCTGATCGAAGCCAAGAAGCAGGGCCAGTTCCGCGCGCTGTGGAAGGACT
>CAYXSL010000004.1:50280-55650 GCA_964466605.1 uncultured Verminephrobacter sp. | reverse complement strand
TGGATCCGCCGCGCCTACCTGGTGCAGGGCGTGGGCCACTGCGGCGCCTGCCACACGCCGCGCAATGCGCTGGGGGCCGAACTGGGCGGGGCTGCGTTCCTCTCTGGCGCCATGGTGGATGGCTGGGAGGCGCCCGCGCTCACGGGCTTGTCGAAAGCGCCCGTGCCCTGGACGGCCGATGCGCTGTATGGCTACCTGCGCCATGGCCATAGCCCGCAGCACGGCAGCGCCTCCGGCCCCATGGCGCCCGTGGTGCGCGAGCTGGCGCATTTGCCCGACGACGACATCCGCGCCATGGCGAGCTACCTGGCCTCGTTCACCGCTGGGCAAGCGGCTACCCAACCAGGCACACAGCCTGTGTCCGACCCGCAGCAGCGCGCACAAACCGCCGTGGCCCAGGCCGCCGCGCTGGCGCCACAACCCGGCCAGGCCCAGCGTTTGTTCGACGGCGCCTGCGCCGCCTGCCACCACGACGGTGACGGGCCGAAGCTGCTGGGCGTGAACGTGCCCCTGGCGCTCAACAGCAACCTGCACAGCGACCAGCCCGACAACCTGCTGCAGGTCATCGTGCACGGCATCCGCGAGCCCGCCGCGCGCGACATCGGGTTCATGCCCGGCTTTGGCCACGCGCTCAGCGACGCGCAGATCACCGAGCTGGCGGGCTACATGCGCCTGCGCTACGCCCCCGGCCGCCCGGCGTGGCGCGATGTGCCCGAGGCGCTGGCCCGTGTGCGGGCGGGGCCAGCACATCCTTGAGGCTTTCTGGGGCGCTGTCGCCTGCGGGGCATGTGTTGAATGCTATAAAAATCAGAGCAATGAAGGATGCAGGGTTCGGCCTGACAATCGGGCTTCACTACCGCCAAGACAGCATGACACCCGCCTTCCCCTTGCCATCGCACAGTGCCTTCCGTACCCCGCTGTGGCGCGTGCGGCGCGCCTGCCGGGCGGCAACGCTGGCCGTGTGTTGCCTGGCCCTCACGGCCTGCGGGCCGCAAGTACAGGGGTCGCCCAAGCCACCCCAGTCGTTGGGCCCGGTGCAGAGCAGCTGGTTCGGCTGCCCATCCCTGCAAGGGGTGTACGCCTGGCCGCCGGTCGAGCACGGTGGCGTGCGGGGCAGCCTGCCGTTTTTTACCGGCTCGCCCGAGATGCAGGTCTGGGTGCAGCAGCAGCGCGGCGAAACCACCGTGCGCACCCGCACCGTCAACCGCGCGCGCAACGTGCGCAACTCGCTGAACCGGCAGTGGAGCCTCGTCACTTACAGCGGCGCGCAGGCCCGCTGCAGCTCCGGCATGCTCGACCTGGTGCCGCAGACCGTGTCGCCGGACAAGGAGCCCGGCGCCTCGGGCGTGCTGCAGGGGTTCAGGCTGGCGCTGCTCAAGGATGGCGGGCTGGCCGTGGGCAAACGCACCCTTAGCACGGGCAACAAGGGTTCGTACTTCTCGTGGGGTGGGCAGTCCTACGGCAGCTACGACGCGCCCGATGTGGAGACCTGGACCTGGTTCAAGCTGGCCCGCACCGCAGCGGGCGACAGCGAGCCGCCCGTCATCGACGCCTACGTGCCCGGGGCCACGGCGCCATAAGCGCTTCAGTTTTGCAGCGGCGCGCCAAAAAGGCCGCGAACTTCCCCTTTTATCGCGCCACCACCTGCGCCCGCTCCTCGGCACAGTGGCATCGGGGCTTGGTCCATGGTGGGGCAGGCCCGGGCGCCCGCATCTTCGTCCTGGCAGGCGCCCAAGTCCCCGGCCAGCCCGCGCGGCGGCCGCCCACTGCTGTGTTTAAGGAGAAGACCATGCCCGCTAGCGAACTGGAAGTCCACGAGATCGTGCTGCGACTGCTGCGTGAAGGCTATGCCGCACTGACCGTCGCCCAACGCCGGGTGGTGGACACGCTGATGGCGGTGTGCTGACACCCGCCTGCGGTTTGTACGTGAGCCCCACGGGGCTGTTTTGAAGCCTTTTTTGACTACCTGCGCGCGTTCCTATTGCCCAAAGCGCTATCAAAAATATAGTGATTGCAGCTCGGCCTGCATCGCCTGCGCAACGAGGCGCATGTCGTGGTCGCTCACGGCAAGCAGCCCAAAGCGGAACTTGCTGCCCCAGCGCTGGCGGTCGTCCACAAACTCCAGCGCGTCCAGCAGCGGCGCAATCGCCGCATCACACGCTGGCACATAGGCCACGTCCCGCCGCGACGGCACAAACCCGCCGCCCATGTCAAACGCATAGGGCGCACCCGGCAACACGATGCCCATCGAGACAAACGCCTGCAGCCGGTCCTTGCCCCCCATGGTCACCGTGGGCGCGTAGTAAGCCACGCGGTCGCCGGGGCGTATGCGCTGCAGCGGCGCCACCTTGCCATGGCACACCTGCATGTAGCCCGCGCCGGGCGTGGCGCAGCCCCGGCGGGCGTGCTGGGCGCAGGCCACGGCGATCCAGTTGCGGCGCTTGGTGGCCGCAGAGGTCGCTGCCGACACAGGCATGTCGCTGCGCGCAGGCTCGGCATCTGGCCAAAGGGGGTGTTGCAGCACGGCGTCAGTCATGAGAAAGCTCCTGGTCAAAGAAGCCTAGATGGTGCGGGCGCGCTGCTGACACCGCAGTGTCAGTACCTTTGCAGCATCCCTTTGCGTAACGCAGCGCCTCAGACCAACTGCGCCCACTGCCACAGCGCAAACCCGCCCAGCAGCAGGGCCGACGCCCGGTTGATGCGCTGGCGCCAGGCGGGCGTAAAGCGCTGCCGCTGGTAGGCAATCGCGCCGGTCAGCAGCAGCCACCAGGCGGCAGAGCCCGCCAGCACGCCCGCCACCATCCACAGCGGCGACGGCAGGCTGGGCCGACCGCCGCCCAGCGAGCCAAACACCGCAATGAACGACACGATGGTGGCCGGGTTGGCCAGCGTCAGTGCAAACGTGCCCGCCGCCAGGCCCAGCAGGCCCCGCGCATCGCGGGCCGGTGCGGCGCTGTGGGCCACGGGCGCCTGCCAGGTGCGCCAGGCCAACGCCAGCAGCAGGGCGCCGCCGCCCAGCGCCAGCGGGGTCTTGGCCTGCGTCAGCCCGTCGATGAGCCAGCGCACGCTGAAGGCGCCAATGGCGCCATACACCGCATCGGCCGCAGCGGCGCCCAGGCCCGTGGCCAGTCCGGCCGCCAGGCCCCGCTCCAGGGTGCGTTGCATCGTCAGCACGCCGATGGGGCCCACAGGGGCGGCGATGAGCACACCGATGACGGCGGCTTGCAGAAACACGGTGAGTGATGCGAAGTCCATGCACCGATGCTAGGGTGGCGGTGGACAGTGGAGAATGCAGAAAATTCGGCGAATCCAGAATTGGGCTTCGTTTTTTTCTGTGCCAACCGATAAAGGCTTTTATGGAAGTCGATGACAAAGCCTGGCGCCTGATCAGTGCGCTACAGGCCGATGGCCGCGCCTCGCTCAAGGAACTGGCCGAGGCCGTGGGCTTGTCGGTGCCCGCCACGCTCGAGCGCCTGCGGCGTTTGCAAGAGGCGGGCGTGGTGCGCGGCGTGCATGCCGACATCGACCCTGCCAAGGTTGGCTACGGCGTGCGCGCCGTGGTGGGCATCAACGTGCCGCAGCCCGGCAAGAAGGTGCTGATCGACAAGCTGCGCCAGTCGCCCCAGGTACTCGAATGCCACCATGTCAGCGGCAACGACTCGTATGTGATGCAGGTCGTGGCGCGCGACCTGCCGGATCTGGAGCGCTTTCTGGGCGACATCAACGGCTATGGCGAAACGCGCACGTCCGTCGTGTTCTCCACGCCCATCCCGCTGCGCGGCCTGGCCCGGCCGGAGGCAGCGTGACCGCTCCGTTCAGAACGTGATCTTCACTGACGCAGCACTGCGCTGCGCCTCTCCGTGGAACACCGCCTCGATGTTGTTCCCGTCCGGGTCCAGCACAAACGCGGCGTAGTAGCCGGGGTGGTAGGGGCGTTCGCCTGGCGCGCCGTTGTCGGTGCCGCCATGGGCCAGCGCAGCGCGGTAGAACGCATCCACCATGGCCTGGTCCTGCGCCTGAAAGGCCAGGTGCGTGCGGCCGGTCAGTTGGCCTTGCGCTGCCAGGCTGTCGGCCGACGACACAAACAGCTCATCGGCCCAGAAGTAGCCCTCGTCCGCACCACCCATCGGCACCTGCAGGGCCCCGAGCACGGCCGTGTAAAAGGCCTGGCTGGCCGTCAGGTCGCGCACGACGAGCTGGATGTGGTCAATCAGGCGGCCACGGTGAATATGTTGCGCTTCCATGGTTGGTACCTCTTCAGGAAAGTGCGTGCAGGCCCACGCGGTTGCCATCCAGATCATGGATGTGCGCGAAAAACCCCATGCCCGGTGGCAGCGCCTGGCGCGGCAGGGCCACGCGGCCGCCCTGGGCCACCGCGCGCTCCAGCGCGGCGTCGAGCGAGGGCGATGCATCGAGGTACACCAGCGTGCCGCTGCCCGACACCTGGGGCGCGGTGGGGCCCATCATCAGCGCGCCGCCCGCGCCATCGGCTTCGGGGTCGTAGGCAAACACGGCGCCTTCGCTCGGGCCCATGTTCTCACGGCGCATGGGCTGGCCCAGCACGGCTTCGTAAAAGGCCTGGGCGCGGTCCAGCTGGGTGGTGGGGATTTCAAACCAGACGATGGCGTTTTTCATGAAAGGCTCCTTGTCGTTTAACGGGTGATGGAAAGAAAGAAGCCGTGATGGTGAATGGGGGCTGCTGACAGCGGAGTGTCAGCAGCCTGTCACGCGGCATCACATCGCCGGGGTGGGCGCCGACGCTGCCACCTGCGCCCGAAACGCACGCGGCGACAGCCCCGCATCGCGCGTGAAAGCGCGGGTGAAGTACGCCGGGTCGGCGTAGCCCAGCGTGTAGGCAATGGTGGCCACGCCCAGGTGCGTGTAGGCCAGGTTGCGCCGCGCCTCGCGCATCAGCCGCGCTTCAATCAGCCGCTGGGCCGACACGCCCGTGGCAGCCCGCGCCACGCGGCTCAGGTGCGTGGGCGACACGGCCAGCGCCCGCGCGTAGTCGGCCACCTGCCAGTGCTCCAGAAAATGCGCCTCGATCAGCGCCTCCAGCCGCTGCACCAGGCTGGACTCTGGTGCCGCGGTGTCGCCCGGGCTGTGGTCCTCAATGGCCCGCGCCACCCAGCCCAGCAGCGTGGCGCTCAGGCCCCTCAGCACCAGCGCACGCGCCTTGGCGCGGCCCGAAAACTCCTGCCAGATCTGCCCCATGGCCTGGCTGATGGGCGGGCTGGCGGTGACCACAGCGGGCCGCGCCAGGTCGCGCCGCACATCGCCCACGCGCACAAAAATCTCGTCCATCAGCTCATCGGCCAGCGTGGCCACCCAGCCCTGCGTGTGCTGCGTAAAGCGGAACGCGTGCACATG
>CAYXSL010000004.1:0-50180 GCA_964466605.1 uncultured Verminephrobacter sp. | reverse complement strand
ATGTTCGAAAAGTGCATGTTCTGGCTCCATCCGTCCATTCAACGCGGCGACTGTGCCACGTATCTTTGGGTGGTCCTTTTGACCCATGTCATGAACACACCAACCACTACTGGAGACGCTATGAAAACCCAGGTTTGCATCATCGGCGGGGGCCCCTCGGGCCTCATGCTCTCGCAACTCTTGCACCTCAAGGGCATTGAAACCATCGTGCTGGAGCGCCAAAGCCGCGAATACGTGCTGGGCCGCATCCGCGCCGGCGTGCTGGAGCACGGCTTTGCCGCACTCATGCGCGAAGCCCAGTGCGGCGAGCGCATGGACCGTGAAGGCGAGATCCACGACGGCTTCATCATTGCCCACGACGGCCAAATGGACCGGATCGATTTGCACAAGTACAGCGGCGGCAGCTCGGTGGTCGTCTACGGCCAGACCGAGCTGACACGCGACCTGTACGAAGCGCGCGACCGCATGAAGGGCATCGTCATCCACAACGCCGAAGACGTGCAGCCGCACGACCTCAAAAGCGCCAACCCGTATGTGACCTACCGCAGCGGCGACGAGGTGGTGCGCATCGACTGCGACTTCGTCATCGGTGCCGACGGCTTCCATGGCGTGAGCCGCAAGTCCATCCCGCGCGACGTGCTCAAGGAGTATGAAAAGGTCTACCCCTTCGGCTGGCTGGGCGTGCTCTCGCGCACCCAACCCGTCTCGCCCGAGCTGATCTACGCCAAGCACGAACGCGGCTTTGCGCTGTGCTCGCTGCGCTCGCAGGTGCTCAGCCGCTACTACATCCAGGTGCCGCTGACCGACACCGTGGAAGACTGGTCCGACGAAGCCTTCTGGGCCGAACTGAAGCGCCGCCTGCCCGCCGAGGTGGCCGACAAGCTGATTACGGGCGCATCCATCGAAAAGTCCATCGCCCCCCTGCGCTCCTTTGTGGCCGAACCCATGCGCTACGGCAACCTGTTCCTGGCGGGCGACGCCGCCCACATCGTGCCGCCCACGGGTGCTCGGGGCCTGAACAGCGCCGCGTCGGACATCTACTACCTGTACCACGCCATGGTGGCGCACTACCAAAATGGCGACAGCACCGGCCTCGACAAATACTCCGAAAAGGCCCTGGCCCGCGTGTGGAAGGCCCAGCGCTTCTCATGGTGGATGACGACCATGCTGCACACCTTCCCGGATTCCATCGCGTACGACCAGAAGCTGCAGGACACGGACCTGGCGTATCTGTTCTCGTCGGAGAAGGCGCTGGGGTCGCTGGCGGAGAACTATGTAGGGTTGCCGTTCTGAGCGCCTGGCAGCAGCACTGCTACCCAATTAAAGGCTTGCAGGGGGTGTCTCCCTGCAAGCCTTTTTGTGCCCAGATCGGCGCTCAGTGCAGGCAGTCGCGTTGGGCAGCGGTCTCCATCTGCTACGCAAAATTTAGGCGGAACTGATGCTTACGCCCGCACAGCAGGCCCGATAGCATCGCACCAAGTTTTCAGATCATGTGCCCAGTGGTGTCGATGTGAGATTCGACGATGGCTTGAACACGATGAAGCTGCTGACGCAGCGTTTTGAGACAGTGCACTTCACATCCGATAGTGCCAATCACCAGCCAGGAAAATCTCAAAAATGGATTGGGTCCCGATAGTCTTTATTGTCTTCAAGGTGGCCGTGTTCGGCACCGGCATGTTCTTCGCTATCAAGTGGCACTACGACCAAGGGAAGAAGGAGAAAGAAGATGCCAATAAACGGCAGGGCTTGATGGAACGGACGCCGGGCGCGTCGGAGTAGTCGCTGATTTCAGGCGACGGTCTGGGCTGCATCAGTCCAACAACGTGCGAATAGCACCAACCCAGAGGTCCAGTCATTCCAAAGTCATCGACTGACTGGACCACGGTACTGTGATCGGCTGGCAATCGATGGCGTGAACTGAGCCACTGCGAAAGTTAGGCAAGGCGCGCTGCGAAGCAGGTATTTTGGGGTGACTGCTTCAGGCTGACAGCGGCCGCTCACCAACGACCGTTGTGCGGCACTGCAGTTTCTGGAGGGGAATCCAAAGGGCTGGGCACCCCACCACCCCCGACCTTGAGAATGTGGGTGTAGATCATGGTGGTAGCGACATCAGAGTGACCGAGCAGTGCCTGGACCGTCCGGATGTCGTAGCCTGATTGAAGCAGATGAGTCGCGAACAAATGCCGTAGCGTGTGCGGCGACACAGGTCTGGTCACGTCAGCGGCTTGGGCCGCGCGTATGAAAACACGTTGGAAGGTCTGGTCGTACATGTGATGGCGTCGGACAATCCTGCTGCGAGGGTCCGCCCCCCTTCATCAAGGTCCGCCGACTGCGAGGGCTTGTGGGGTTAGTGTGAGAGCTGTCTTGCGCCCGCCTTGCGTGGACGCAGGGAGCCGCGCAGCGGTTTCCAGATGGTTGGGCCGGCGATCAGCAGGTTCTATGCAACTGCGACGTAATGGAGTTACGCCACAATTGGAGGAAATAAATCAGGGGGACTCGCTAGTGGCAGAAGCACCGGACACGCCGTTCGAAAAGTTGCTCGACCCAATCGACGGGCTCGACAACGTCCTAAAAGAGGTGGATTCCAGCCCCCGGCTCGAACAGCCCCGTTTGCTGTTTCTGAGGTTTCGACAGCAAGACCCTGAACTCGACGCGCTCGCCGAGTTGTTGACCGATCTGCTGGTCGAATACGCCATCCCGTTGAACAAGCGACAGCAGGCAAACGTCGCCGGCAGTAACTCGGCAACTAAGGGCAACACGGTCATGCATGTCCGCTTGTACCGCGAAGCCAAGCGACTGCTCATCGAGTACGAGAAGGCCAATCAAGGACGGTACGGCGAACTTGGGGAGTTGCTGTCGTATGCCCTGGCCGTGCACTACCTCGGCGCCGCGCAGATCGGGTCCAAGATGGCCCTCAAGACATCCCAGGGGATGCCTGTTCACGGCGTCGACGGGCTGCATGTGAAGGCCAATTCCGATGGGACTGTCACATTTTTTGTACTCGAGTCCAAGGTGATGCCAGATGCTACCGATGCGTCCAGAGACATGGTCGCGTCGATTGCGGACTACCGGTCCGACCGCTCCAAAAAACTCAACGAACTCAGGCTGGTGACTGACCTATCGAACCTTGACTCGCTGATCGGTGAGCAACGCGAAGCAGCCAAGTCATTCTTCAATGCGTACCAGGGAAACGGCAATCATCTCAAGCGACGTGACGTTCATGTTGGCAGCTTGGTGTTTAGTGAATCTGCGTATCAGGAGCGGCTCCCGGTGGACCTCACAAAGCCCATCACGATCCATGAAGAGCACCTAGAGAAGCTGTACAAGGCCAAGCACGACCGCTTCAAAGCAAACCTTGAGCGACAGGCCGCTGCGAAAAGTCTCGACCTTGGAAACTGCATCGTCTTCTTGGTGGCCGTTCCGGACATCAACGAACTGAAACGCGCTTTTGCGGAGCTCAACAAATGACAAGCTTTGCATCAGAACTCGCCGCTGACATCCGCCATCAGCCCGCGTTTTGGGAGGACCTGGCCTCGCTGCGAGCCGTGGGCATTCGCGCTACTTTGATGTCCACAAGGGCGCAGGACTTGTTTGCTGAAGCGCCTACTATCAACGGACCCGACCTCACCGACGACGCTCTTGCCAGGCTTTTGAACTCGGCGAGCGTCTTTGCCCAGGCAGCCGATGAAGGTAGCCAAGACCTCGCGCAGCAAATCGCAGTCTTTGCGTTTCTCGCGTCCGCAGACGACGACATCCACGATGCCGCGGTCCATATCCTGACGAGCCTCGGAAATTTTCCTGGCTTGGCGAAGCTTCAAGGGGCAAGTTCGGTGACGCTGGGGCTCCAAGCCCGCATGCGAAACGCCCTACTACGCGAATTGAACTCGGTCGACATGGCTGGGAAGAGGGTTGCCCTTACTGAGTTCCAGCTCGACGTCTGGGAAAGCTTGCGAACAAAGTTCTCGACGGCAATATCGGCACCGACATCAGCCGGCAAGTCGTACGTCGTGATGGAGTATCTCTGTGAGAACGCCATCGCTGCCGACCAGTTCGTCGCGCTGTATATCGCCCCTACGCGAGCGCTGCTGGCCGAGGTTCAGGGCAAGCTTGAGAAGCGTCTCGCCTCGGTCGGCAACAAGCTTAGAGTCACAACCGTGCCGGTGCTCGACCCGGAGCAGCGACCGAAGCAGATTTACGTCCTTACCCAGGAAAGGGCTCAGCTGCTGCTCTCCGCCGTCGACGTCAGCGGCCTTATAGACCTAGTCATCATCGACGAGGCTCAGGCTATTGGCGACGACAGTCGAGGCATGATCTTGCAGGATGCAGTTGAAAAGGTTCGCGCCGGAAATCCGGATGCGCGCTTTCTGTTCCTCGCTCCGGGCGCCAGCGGATTTGGGCTCGTCGGAGACAGCGTTGGGCTTCCGAACCTGGATGTGAAGGAAACCGGACTGTCGCCGGTGGTCCAGAATCGCATCAGCGTTCGATTTCCCATCGAGAACGAGCACCTGGTGGAGCTTGACCTGGTGACCGCTGAGCGGCTTGAGCGTATTGGCTCCTACACTTTTGAGCGCGGCTTTGCTCTCACGGAGGACGCCAAGCTCGCGGCAGTGGCCGAAGAGTTCGGCGCGTCGGGACGGTCGCTGGTTTATGCCACGGGAGCAAAGAACGCCGAAGACCTGACGGCTCTGATAGCTCTGAATCGGAAAGACAAGGAATCGACGTCTCTCAAGGAACTGGCGAAGTTCATCGAGCAGCATGTCCACAAGCAGTATTCCCTCGCCCGCTTTGTGCGTCGCGGAGTGGCTTTCCACTACGGGAACATGCCCAGCCTTCTTCGCGAAGGTATTGAGGCAAGCTTTCGCGATGGCAAACTCGACTACCTTTGCTGCACGACCACGCTGTTCCAGGGCGTCAATTTGCCAGCCCGAAATGTCTTCATCGACACCCCGACGCGCGGGAACAAGGGCGAGCCGCTAGATGAAGCAGCACTTTGGAATTTCGCGGGTCGAGCCGGCCGCCTTGGTGAGGAGGTCGTTGGCAATGTCTTCCTGGTCAACTATGAGAACTGGGAAACCAAGCCCCTGACGACACGTAAGCCCTTCGCGCTGAAGGTCGCGTTCAAGGAAGCCATCGAGGATTGCTTTGACGACGTTGTCAGCGTGCTTGAGGTCGCCAGCCAACCAAAGCCAGATGAGGACCGAAAGCGCGCAGATGAACGTATCACTGCGGCGGCCGGGCTCGTGCTCTTCCGGGCTGCGCAGGGCAACCTGCAGGCCCTTCTAGACCGAGCGAACCTGACGCTCACGCAGCCCCAAAGAACAAAGCTTTCAGCAAGCGCTGACCTTGCGCTCGCCCAGCTAGGGCTTCCGACGGCGGTCCTGACGAGCAGCTGGATGGTTGATCCTGTGGCGCTGGCCAGCTTGTTACAGCGACAGAAGGAACTTATTCGAAAGGGTGAGTTTCAAAAGCTGCTGCCAGTGAATCCGTCGACCGATGCGTACACGGTCTACAACAGCATATTCCGCCGTATGTACAAGCAGCTCGGCGGCATGAGGCTTGGTGGCGAGCAAGGCAAGGGGGCGCGAGGCTATGTCAGCCACGTCACCGTGACTGCCCTCAAGTGGATGCGGGGCGAGCCGCTCACGCAGCTCGTTCGGGAGGCCGTCAAGTTCAAGCTGTCGGTCGCCAGGAAGGCGACGAAATCCAAGCCCGATCAGGCGGTAGTCGACGCGGCCATTCGCGACATGTTCACGCTCATCGAACAGACGATACGGTTCAAGCTCGTCCAGTGGGCGAAGGCCTACGTCGATCTCCTTAAATACGCCCTTGAGGTAGAGGGGCGGCCTGAAATGGTTCCGCTGGTCTACGACTTTTCACTCGCCCTCGAGCTGGGGGTCTCCACGACAACGGGCAGGTCTCTCGTCGAGTTCGGCTTGTCGCGCATCACAGCTTCTGCGATTGCCGGCTTGATTACCGACTCGTCCCTGACACCAGACAAGGTGAAAGCATGGATTCGCTCGCAACCGGAGGAAATGCTGTCACAACTATCCAGCCTCATCGTCGCTGAGCTGCGTGCCAAGGAATTGCTGCCCATGGAGGCGGCGGACGACGCCGTTCCTGCCGTTTGAACAAGAGCTTGGAGCTGCTCGCGCGGGCTATCAGTCTTGAACTTTTACCATTGGGAAGGCCGTCGAAAAATCCCCCAGGGGCAGGGCTCGCCGCCTAACGCTGAGTCCTGGTTCTAGCCGCCTCGTCCTCGAGGTCCTCAAGCGTGAATGAGCGCGGCTCATCCGAGTCGGCATCCAGAAAGGCGTCGGTCGCAAGGAAGCCTTCACCCAGCTCGTTCAACGAAAGTACCAGGCTGTAACGCTCAATTTCGCCGTCTTCGTACACCGGCACGAAGTAGTTGCGCTCAGGGTGGGCATCCTCATCCCACGGCTCTTCCGAATTCTCGTTGTACGCAACCTCGTTCATCGAGAACTCGGCCCATGGAAAGATGTGTTCGAGCATGCCTTCAATGCCGGTGCCAGGCATGTAGGTCATCGGCAGCACCTCGGACTCCTCAAAGCATGACAGAGTGACCTGATACCGCGGAAGAGACTTGTTGACCCAGTCGTCGAATTCGACGACGACCTGATCCCCGTCGGCAATGCGCTCCATCCAGCGGCGGTCGACGCGAAGCTTGTTCAACCGCCTGACATACGGCTCAGGCTGAAGAATCTCCGATAGCAGGCGAAGCGAGCGCTCGGGGTCATCAAACGAATGGGCTTTAGGAACAACGACCTTCCATCCCTTCCCCGTGCTCACAGCTGTCTGCTTCGAGATGTGCTGCCAATACATCTGCTGCGTCTCGGGATGAAATAGCACCACGACGACGGGCATAGAGTGCTCCGTCCAGTATCGGATGTGCTTCTCGTCCGAGGGGAACGGTACTGAGTCATCCGTCTCGTTCGAGAAATAGCTCTTTCCCGCTTTGATTTGAAGTGCAATTAGCTCGCCGGTAGGAGCGCCCCCGCGAACTATTTCAACGTGCGCATCAATGCCCCAATCGTGGGTGAACTGTTCGCGGAAGTACCAGCCATTCTTGGCGAAGAACGCAGCCAGCGCAGCTACGCCTTGGCGCTCGGTCAGTCCTGTATCCATGCTGTTGTCTCAGTGTTCGAAATTCAGCTGCACACGATGGTCGAGTACCGCACAAGCCCGCAGAACATGCAGGCTGGCCTGCACTAGCTTTTCATTACGGCCGGGCTCCTGTTCGCCGTCTGGCAGGTACTTCCCACCATGGAACAAGTTATTCCTGACGGTGCGAACCATGCGAATTACCTGCTGCGTCGGCGCTTGCTTGGGGTCGATTTTCTGATTGGCGAAGCCGAGCTGGTCGCCCAGCAGGACATGCTTGCGAGGCGGGGACTGCAGCAAATAGTTCCGGGCTTCGACAACGTCTGCGTCGGCAATCGCCATGAAGGCTGCGTTGACGCTGTTGGCGAAGACGTCCCAGTTCGGGTCTACGCCTTTGTCGTTGCCGACGGCGAAGCCCCCTACTTTCAGCGCGTACTCCATGCGAGAGAACACTGCCAAGAACTCGACGGCCAGTTCCGGGTCGAAATGGAGATGGCGAAACATGTCTTGCATGGCGCTCCTCAGGTCGGCTTCTTCGGCAGCAGGCTGGCCTCGCTGGTCGACGCCCAATCATCCATCGACCGCGCAATCTCGTGCCAGCGCTCATGGAGGGCGGGCAACGTCTCCGGCAGGCTCCAAGGTTGATCCAGGTGCTCCAGGACGTCAAACTGCGGCGTTGCGACCACTGAACCGAAGCCGCCCTCGGCCAGGAGATTCCAGGATACGAGCTGGCACACACGCACGATGATGCCCAGGGCCTCGTCAACATCGTTGTAGGTCGCCGCGGGAACGCCCGGTGCGTCGGCGGCGAGGCGCTCAGCATGGGCGACTGTCTTGTCGACCATCGTGCACACCTTCTCGATGGTCGGATGTTTCAGTTGAACGCGCAGGTTCGCGAGCAGCGACCCGTCGATGCGGTCCAGGGGCTTGCGTGCCTGCGGGTAGCCGCAGACAGCGTCAAAGGCCTTATGGATGCGTGCCGCGGTGTCGAAGGCCTCGGGTCCCGTCGTCGCCAGCCACTGCGGGCCTGGATCGGACTTGTACGTCTCCAGGTGCGCTTTGTAGACTGCCTCGTCGTCGAAGGGTAATCCGTCATGGCAGACGTAGAACTCGCGGGTGAGCAGTTCGGGTCGCCGCTCAATCCGGCCGATGACGTTCCAGACTGAGTCGGCGTTGGGGTAGGTGTCGACCACACGCCGGATGCCGAGCGTGATGATGTTCGAGTAGCCAGCCGTCATCAGCTCCCACATCGCGCCGTTGACGCTGCGGGTAGGCTCCAGCCGTCGACTCTCGTTCAGGGTGCGGAACACGGCCGTGTGCCAGGTCAGGTTCAGCACCTGGTTCAGCACCGACGTGTCGGCTTCGCCCTGCAGCCGCTCCAGGCAATCGCGCCGGAAGGTTCTGTAGGCTTCGAGGGCAGGCAGCCTTACCGCGGGCACGCTGCACTGATCGACGGGATATTTGTAGTCTGGTAATCGCACGCTTGCAGAATAACGGAAGCCCTACCCGAATCGCCCCTTCCGTGGCGTCGCAAATTCGTCCAGCTCCTTGCCGCGGCGGAACGTAAGACTGTTGGTAAAGAAGGTCTTACCACCGTCGGCCTCCCACTTGATTCGTTGGTCACGTTTCGGAGATCGAAAGTGCAACTCAACTACTCCGTCAAGGGGGCAACAAACTGCGCAGGTTGGTTTCCTCCACTGCGCTCCGGCGCCCGTTGCATCCAACGTTGAAAGGCCGCTTTGGGGCGCTGACCTCAGCGGCTTGAAGGACCGCACCCGCTGCAGAGCAGCCAATGAATCTGCGTAAATCGCATCTCGCTGGTGTGCAGCCCGGGTCGCAAAGTCTTGAGCTTCCAGGGCCGCGCGGGGCAGCACTTCTATTCACCCTTCCGCACAAAGAAAAAGCCCGGCACAAGCCGGGCTTTGCACTCTCACGCAGCCATCACTTGCAACTGAAACTGTCCGCACTCTCCACATCCCCCGTCCCGTTGTAGCGCGCCACCTTGGGGTACACACACAGCGGCCGGGTGCGGTTGGCAGACCAGCTGGCGGGCAGCTCGGCATTCACCACCTTGGCCCCCGCGCCACGCGCGTTCGCCGTCACGCTGTCGGGCGCCTTGCCTTGTTCCACCCACGCCACCAGCGGGGCCAGCATATCGAACTGGTCGGTGGCGGGGCCGCCGGAGCAGTGGTTCATGCCGGGCACCAGGTACAGGCGGGCAAAGTCGTCGGCCTTGCCGCCGTGGGTTGCCTGCACGCGATCCATCCAGTGGGCGGTGTCGATGGGCGAGAACACGCCGTCGGCCACGCCGTGGTAGACCATCATCTTGGCGCCCCGGTTGCGCAGGGCGCTCAGGTCAGCCGCGTTGGGGGGCGTCATGTACGACCAGGATGACTCGGTGTAGACCGGTGTGGTGGCGAACATCTTGGGGTAGTCCGCGTCCATGCTGAAGTTCAGCGCGTACTGCAGGCCGGTGGTGGCCTTGAAGGCGTCCAGGGTGGAGGGCGGTGTGGTGAACAGGAAGGCCACGGCGCCCGCGTCGCGCGTGGTGGGGGCGTTGAAGTGCCAGAACGCAAAGTTGCTGCCTGCCACGCCGGGGTCGAACCAGGTGCCGGTGTACAGGGCTTCGCCCTTGCTGTTCTTGGGCCCGGCAAAGACGCTGGCCAGCACGTTCTTTTGTTCGGCAGAGATGCACGATCCATCGCGCGCAGGGTTGGCGTTGCTGGCAGCGGTGCAGGTGGGCACGTCGCGCTGCAGGTTGAAGGCGGCCTGGCAGGCCTGCACGTCGTTCACCTGGCCGTCGGTGGCGCCGTCCAGTGCGTCGCAGCGCTCCACGATCTTGCGGCCGATGAGCTGGAATTCGGCGGGGCTCACGGCCTTGGTCAGGTCGGGCTGGCCAGATGGACCATTGGCGTCCTTGGTGGCCACCTTGGCGTATTGCTGGGCCTTCCACAGCTGGGCGGTGGCCGCCTTGGGCAGGCTGAAGCCGGGGTTGCCCGCCAGCACGCCGTCGTACTGGTCGGCATAGCGCGATGCGGCCACCATGGCGTGGCGGCCGCCGTTGGAGCAGCCTGCGATGTACGAGCGGTCGGGGCCCTTGCCATAGGCGCCCTTGATCAGGTCTTTGGCCATGGGGGTGAGGGTGCCCACGGCCTGGTAGCCGTAGTCGCGCCGGGCCTGGGGGTCCAGCCCGAAGAAGGGCGTGGGGGCGCCGTGGCCTGCGTCAGAGCTGAGCACCGCAAAGCCTTGCACCAAGCCGGGTGCCACGGGCGCAGCGCCGCTCACCGCACCGAGTGCGGTCACCACGCTGCCGTCCAGCCCGCCGTTAGCCTGGTGCAGAAAGCGGCCGTTCCAGTGGACGGGCATGCGGATCTCAAAACCGATGGCGTAACTGGCGCCGTCCACAGGGCCGGTGCGCTCTTTCATCTTGCCTTTGACCAGACAGTGCGCGGGCGCCTGCGTGGTGTTGCCCTGCAGGGTGATCGGGCCCTCGGCCACCATCTCTGCCGAGGTGATGCGCGTGTCGGGCAGCGCGAGGCTCTGGGCCAGCGTGGTGCAGCTTTTCAGCGTGGCTGGGGTGGCGGCGCTGAGCTGGGGCGGGGGCGTGGTGCCTGGTGCGCTGGCGCAGCCCGCCAGCAGCGTGGCGGTGCCCACCATGGCCAGGGCCGACAGGGGGAGGGGGCGCGGGAGAGGGTGTGGCATGCGGGTCTCCGAAGGGTGGAGGGTGTGCCCCTGCGCTTTGGGCGAAGGAGCACACCCCAAGAAAAAAAGGCCCGGGCCGCAGGGGCCAGGGCCTGGGGCGCTATTTGCAGCTGAAGCTGCTGGCGCTTTCGATGTCGCCCGTGCCGTTGTAGCGCGCCACCTTGGGGTAGGCGCACAGCGGCCGGGTGCGGTTGGCAGACCAGCTTGCGGGCAGGTCGGGGTTGGCGCCAGCCACATTGCCGGCGGCTCTCACCCCAGCAACCACGCTGTCTGGGGCCAGGCCTTTTTCCACCCAATTGACCAGCGACGTCAGCATGTCGAACTGGTCGGTGGATGGGCCCATGCCGCAATGCGACATGCCGGGCACGGGGTAGTACCGCGCGAAGTTCGATGCGTCGCCGCTGTTGTTGGTGCGCAGGCCCTCATACCAGCTGGCCGTGTCGTTGGCCGAGAAGATCGGGTCGCTCACACCGTGGTAGACCATGACCTTGGCACCGCGTTGCTTGAGCGCGGCCAGGTTCGTGGGGTTGACGGGCTGCATGAACGACAGGCCCGACTCGGTGTAGACACCGCTGGTGGCCGCCACCGATGCGAGCATGGTGTCTATGGAGGTGTTCAGCGCATACGCCGCGCCGCTGAAGCCCGTGGGGGACACCGGTGGCGAACCCCAGGTCATGGCCGTCATCGCGGGGTCGATGTTGGTCGGGACAAAGAACTCCCAGAACGACGAGTCCGCTGCGTTGTGGCCGCTGTCGAACGGGAAGCTTGCGTAGAACTTGTTGCCCTTGCTGTCCACCGCACCCGAGAAGATGGGCGCGATGGCTGTCTTCTGGGCGGGCGTCAGGCAGCTGCCGTCCCGCGCGCCGGAACACGACGGGATGTCGCGCTGGAAGTCGAAGCTGGCCTGGCAGGCGGCCGTGTCTTGCACGCTGCCGTCCTTCACTCCGTCGAGCGCATCGCATTTCTCCAGCACCTTGGCCGAGACCAAGGCCCGTTCGGCGCCCGTGAAGGCGGTCGAAAGATCGGCCGGATTGGTGGCAATGGTGGCGTATTGCTTGGCGCCGAATTGGTTGGCGATGGCGGCCAGGGGCAGGCGGTAGCCGGGCGCCCCGGCCAGGTAGCCGTCGTATTCACCCGGCATGCGGGTCATGGCCACAAAGGTGTGGCGGCCGCCATTGGAGCAACCGCCGATGTAGGAGCGGTCGGGCTTTTTTCCGTAGGCCGAAGCAATCAAGTCCTTGGCCATCGGAGTCAGCTTGGCCACCGCCTGGTAGCCGTAGTCGAGCCGGGCCTGCGCATCGATGCCGAAGATCAGATCCCGCCCGCCCGCATGCCCGGCGTCGGAGCTGATGACGGCGAAGCCTTGCTGCAGCGCCGTGGTGGGCATGGGGCCGCCACCGCCGAATGCGGTCAGCACTTCGCCGTCCGAGCCGCCGTTGGCCTGGTAGAAGAACCGGCCGTTCCAGGCCAGCGGCATGCGCATCTCAAAGCCGATGGCGTAGCGTCGGCCGTCTTGGGGGCTGGTGCGGGCAAACATCTCGCCGCGCACCAGGCAGTGGGCGGCAACGGGGACTTCGCCCCGCTTCAGCACGCCTGCGGCCACCGGCTCGGCCAGGCTGATCTGTGTGTTGGGGTGGGTGAACTTGCTGGCCAGTTCGGCGCAAGTGGCCAGCGTGCCCGGTGTGGCCGCGCCAAGTTGCGGCAACCCCGCGTCTGACGATCCCCCTCCGCAACCGACCAGCAGCGCCACCGGCAGGGCCGACAGTGCGAGAGGGTGCAAGCGCATTCTTCTTTTCGTACGGTTCATGCTGTTGTCTCCATTTTTTTGAGGCGCAAGGAAACCCGCAGCGTGGCCTCAACACGCTGTAGGGGATGGGGTGGTGTAGGTGTGTTTTGCTACAAATTGAGTAGCTACTGGTGCTTGTCCATCAGGCGGTAGCGGCCATTTTTGGCTTGATTTCCAGTGCCTGGGCAATGCGCTGGCGCAACATGGCAGCGCGCATCTCGAACTCGGGCAGCACCCACTGGGCCAGTGCCTGGGCCGGGGTGCTCCAGCGCTCATCCTGGGCCACAGCGCCGATCTCGCCCCAGGCCCAGTCCAGCAGCACCAGCGCCACGGCGCGCAGGTAGTCGTCGGCCACCCAGTAGGGCAGCTCGGGGTCGGACTGCGCGGCGATCGCCAGGGTCTGCGTGATCTCGACCAGCGCATGGCGGCGTGCGCTGGCGGCCGGGCTGGGCGCTGCGCCGGGCAGTGTGGCCAGCAGCGCAGCCAGGCCCTGGCCGCCATCGGCCAGCACCTTGCGCACCAGCAGGTCAATCGCCTGGATCTCGTTCGTGCCCTCGTAGATCATGGCCACGCGCACGTCGCGCACGATCTGCTCGATGCCCCATTCGCTCACGTAGCCGTGGCCGCCAAACACCTGCAGGCAGGCGCTGGCGCCATGGAAGCCCTGGTCGGTGAGCGCGGCCTTGAGCACGGGCGTGACCAGCGCGCACCAGCGCTGGGCGGCGGCGCGCGCGGCGGCGTCGGTGCTGTGTTTGGCCACATCGAGCTGCAGGGCCGTGTGGTAGGCCAGCACGCGGCCGCCGTCGATCCAGGCGCGCTGCGTGTGCAAGATGCGGCGGATGGCGGGGTGGTCGTGAATGAGGCTGGTGTCCTTGGCGCCGGGGGCGCGCATCTGGCGGCGCTCTGCGGCGTAGGCGCTGGCCTTTTGCCATGCGGCCTCCAGCAGGCCGATGCCTTGCAGGCCCACATGCAGGCGGGCCGCGTTCATCATCACGAACATGGCGGCGAGGCCCTTGTTCGGCTCGCCCACCAGCCAGCCGGTGGCGTCGTCAAAGCGCATCACGCAGGTGGGGCTGCCGTGCAGGCCCATCTTTTCTTCGATGCGCTCGCAAACCACTGCGTTCAGCGCCCCCACGCTCCCCACGGCGTGTGGTTCGCGGCCCCCCGAGGGGGCTGGCCTTGCTTGGGGCGGCCCGGCGCGGCGGCCGTCGCCATCGGGAAGCACCTTGGGCACCAGAAACAGCGACAGTCCCTTGGGCCCCGCAGGTGCATCGGGCAAACGCGCCAGCACCAGGTGCACGATGTTGTCGGTCAGGTCGTGTTCGCCGCCGGAGATAAAAATCTTGCTGCCATTCACCCGCGCGCTGCCGTCGGGCTGCAGCACGGCGCGTGTGCGCACCAGGCCCAGGTCGCTGCCCGCGTGGGCCTCGGTCAGGCACATGGTGGCCAGCCATTCGCCGGTGGCGACCTTCTCCAGGTACTGTGCCTTCAGGGCGTCGCTGGCGTGGTGCTTGATGCATTCGTAGGCGCCATGCAGCAGGCCGGGCGCCATGGTCCAGCCGTGGTTGGCACCGGCCAGCCATTCAAACAGCACACATTCGAGCACGGCGGGCAGGCCCTGGCCGCCGTCTTCGGGCGCGCAGGCCAGCGCGGGCCAGCCGCCTCGCCAGAAGGCCTGGTAGGCGTCGCGAAAGCCGGGTGGCGTGTGTACCTGGCCTGCGTCAAACCGGCAGCCCACCTCGTCGCCCGTGCGCTGCAGCGGCGCCACGGCGCTGTCCACAAACTTGGCGGCTTCTTCCAGCACCTGCGCCGCCAGATCGCCATCGGTGTCGGCAAACGGCGCCAGCGCCTGCCACCGCGCAGGGGCCTGCAGCACCTCGGTCAGCAGGAACTGGATGTCGGTGAGGGCCTGGCGTGCTTGCATCGGTTGCTCTTGATTTGATAGCTGTTAACGCTTGATGAACGCGCGGTAACGGCTGTTTTTCTTATAAATTTCGCTGGAGAAGTGGGGCGACTGCTTGCGCCCTGGCTTCGACAGGCTCAGCCCGAACGGGTGGGGGTGCATGGCGATGAACGACCGCTGCGCTCACGCCCTCCGACACCGGCGCGAACCCTGCCAGTGCCGCCGCGCAAGGGCCGCCCCGCCGCGCTGGTGGCGTCCCCCCGCAGGGGGAAGGCGCGCCAGCGCCTCAGGGGGGAGCTCAAGAATCTGCGGTGAAACCAATCTTCTTGATCAGCGGACCCCAGGTGTCGTACTCGGCTTTTTGCCAGCGGGCTTGCTCTTCGGGCGTGGAGCCGTGGGGCATCAGGCCCACGATGGCCAGGCTGTCGATGACCGACTTTTCCTTCAGCGCCGCGTTGATGGCGGCGTTGGCTGCGGCAATCACCGGCTTGGGCGTGGCCGCCGGGGCGTAGAAGCCGAACCATTCTTCGGTGGTCAGCTCAGGAAAGCCTTGCTCGGCAAACGTGGGCACGTCGGGTACATACTGCGAGCGCTTGGGGCCCGAGGTGGCCAGGATGCGCAGCTTGCCCGCCTTGTAGTTGGCGATGAAGTCACCATGTGGCGTGACCATGGCGGCGATCTGCCCCCCCACCACGTCCGTCACGCCGGGGATGGAGCCACGGTAGGGCACATGGCGCAGGTCCACGCCGCTGTTGATGCCCAGGAGCGCACCCAGGAAGTGGGGCGTGGAGCCCGCGCCGGGCGAGCCGTAGCTCGCGTCCTTGGGGTTGGCCTTGGCCCAGGCCAGGAAGTCCTTCACGTTCTTGACGCTGGCGGGCACCATGGGGCCCACGGCCAGGCCGTGGTGCATCACGGCCGCAATCGACACGGGCGCGAAGTCCTTGTCGGTGTAATTCATCTTGCTGTAGATGTGCGGGTAGTTGGCCAGCGCCGACACCTGCGCCACGGCCAGCACCGAACCGTCGGCGGGTGCGGCCTTCAGCGACTCCAGCGCAATGCGGCCGCCTGCGCCGGGCTTGTTCTCCACCACGCCCGCGTTCTTGCTGAACGCCGAGCCGCCCCACTTCTCGGCCACGCGGCGCGCCACGGTGTCGCCCGAGCTGCCTGCGGGGAAGCCGAAGTACACCTTCACCTGGTCCACCTGGGCGTGGGCAGCAAAAGGATGCAGTGCGCCCAGCGCGGCGCTGGCGCCAAAGGCCTGAACGAGTTGTCGGCGGGTGATGGTCATGGTGTTGTCTCCTGTGTGTCGTTGAAAGCTCTGGGGGCGGGGGAAAAATTAGATCAGCGTGGCGCCATGCGCAGGGCACCATCGAGGCGAATCACTTCGCCGTTGAGATGGCCGTTGGTCACGATGTGGCAGGCCAGCTCGGCAAACTCCTCGGGCTTGCCCAGGCGCGGCGGGAAGGGGATGCTGGCGGCCAGCGATTGCTGCACGGCCTCGGGAAGTTCCTTCATCAGCGGCGTGGCAAACAGGCCGGGTGCCACGGTGCACACGCGGATGGCGTGCTGCGCCAGGTCGCGTGCCATGGGCAGCGTCATGCCGGCCAGGCCGGCCTTCGATGCGCTGTAGGCCTGCTGGCCCACCTGGCCGTCAAAGGCGGCGACCGAGGCGGTGAACATCATGACGCCGCGCTCGCCGTTGTCCAGCACCGGCAGCTTGGCGCAGGCGGCGGCAAACAGGCGGCTCACGTTGTAGGTGCCGATGAGGTTGATGTTGACCACGCGCACGAAGTCTTCCAGCGGCGCGGCGCTGCCGTCGCGCTGCACCACGCGCTTGGCGCTGCCGATGCCCGCCACGTTCATCAGGATGCGCGCGGGGCCGTGGGCGGCAGCGGCCTTGTCGATGGCGGCCTGCACGCTGGCGGCGTCGGTGATGTCGCAGGGGCAGGCTACGCCACCGATTTCGCTGGCCACCTTCTCGGCCAGTTCGGCATTGCGGTCCAGCACCGCGACCTTGGCGCCCTGGGCGGCCAGTGCGCGGGCGGTGGCTTCACCGAGGCCCGATGCGCCGCCGGTCACGAGGGCGGCTTGTCCTTGAATCTGCATGGTGGTGTCCTTGTTGCTTCGGTTCAATGGTGGGGAACGAGGGTGAACGGCAGGCTGCCGTCGTGCAGCGCGTTCACCAGGGCGTCACGGTGCTTGAGCACGGCGCGCTGGTTGATGGAGCCCTTGTCGGTGATCTCGCCCTTGTCCAGCGAAGGCGGCTCGGCCATCAGGTGGGCACGGGCCACGCGCGTGGCGCTGCCCGTGGCCTGCGCGGCCAGCTGGTTGATCACTTGCTGGAAGTGCTGCTGCACGGATGCGCTCTCCAGCACCTGCTGCAGGCTGGCGTTGTCCGGCAGGCCCGCCAGCGTGCGGATGGTGGGCGTGGGGATCAGCAGCGCGCCCACTTCCTTGAGGTTGATGCCGGTGATGACCGCGTCCTGCACATAGGGCGCGCAGGCGGCGATGACCTTGGCGCGCATGGGGCCCACGCTCACGAAGGTGCCGGTGCTGAGCTTGAAGTCTTCGGCAATGCGGCCGTCAAACTTCAGGCCCTTGTTCAGGTCGTTCTCGTCGATCCACTTCACGGCGTCGCCCGAGCAGTAGAAGCCTTCTTCGTCGAACGCCTCGCGCGTGGCCTCGGCGTTGCGCCAGTAGCCTTGCGTGATGTTGGGGCCGCGATAGCGCACCTCGGTCTTGCCATCCACGGGCACCAGCTTCAGCTCCAGCCCCGGCGTGGGCACGCCGATGTCGCCCGCCTGCACGTTGGGGCTGTTCACGGCCACGCAGAAGGGGCAGCCTTCGGTCATGCCCAGGCCGGTGTTCATCACGATGCGTTCGCCCACTTCGCGCTCGGCGCTTTCAAACAGCGAGTCCCAGATGGGCTGCGACAGTGCGGCGGCGGCAAAGAAGAACATCTGCACGCGGCTGAGCAGGTTCTTGCGCAGCTGCGCGTCGGTCTTCATGGTGTGCGCGATCACCTCGAAACCCGTGGGCACGTTGAAGTACACCGTGGGCGCGATCTCGCGCAGGTTGCGGATGGTCTCGACCATGCCGGCGGGCGTGGGCTTGCCCTCGTCCAGGTACAGCGTGCCGCCGTTGTAGATGACGATGCCGAAGTTGTGGTTGCCGCCAAAGGTGTGGTTCCACGGCAGCCAGTCCACCAGCACCAGGTCTTGCTCCACGAGCACGGGCATGGACTGGTTCATCTGCTGCAGGTTGGCGGCCCACATGCCGTGCGTGATGACCACGGCCTTGGGCGCCTTGGTGGAGCCCGAGGTGAACATGAACTTGGCAATGCTCTCGCCCGAGATGGCGGCGTGTGCGGCATCCACGGCAGGCGTGGCCTCGGTGGCCAGCAGCGCGCTGAAGGGGGTGGTGCTGCGGCCCGGCAGCGTGCCCTGGCCCAGCACCACATGCACATCAGCGCCCACCGTGGCGTTGATGGCGGCGGCATAGCGCTCGGCATTGCTCGCAAACACCAGGCCGGGCGTGAGGGTGTCGATGGCGTGGCGCAGCTTGTCGTAGTCCTTGCTCACCGTGGAGTAGGCCGACGACACCGTGCACTGCGGCACACCGGCCACCAGGCAGCCCAGCGACAGCAGGGCGTGGTCCAGGTCGTTTTCGCTCAGGATGGCCACGGGGCGATCGGCGCTGAGTTGGCGGTCCAGCAGGGCCTGGGCAATGCGGCGTGCGCTGTCCCAGGCCTCGCGGTAGCTGATGTGGCGCCAGTCGCCCAGGCTGCCGTCGGCGTTCTTCACACGCTGGGCCATCCAGGTGCGGTCGGGCACGGTCTGTGCCCAGTGCGCCAGGCGGTCTGTCAGGCGCACGGGGTGGGGCTGCAGGTCTTGCGTGGCGCGCACATAGACCACGCCGTTGTCGCCCTGGCGGGTGGTGACCTCGGTCACGCCAAAGCGCAGCGGCCGGTAGCGGGGGGAGGGGAGGTTTGCCGTCATGGAGCTGGTCTCGGGGCTGGTGCTGGCGCGTGAACGGAAGAAGGCGTTCGGCTCAGTCTTGTTTCTTGACCTTGGCGGCCTTGCCGTCCAGGAAGGCGCGCACGCGGGCCTTGGCTTCGGGCGCGCTCTGGGCAATGGCGGCCATCATGGCCTCGGCCATCAGGCCCTGGTCGGCGGGCTGCTCGGCAATGCGGGGCAGCGCGTGCATCAGTGCGTAGTTGGTCAGCGGTGCGTTCTGGGCAATGCGCTGGGCCAGCTCGAAAGCCTTGTCGAACGCCGTGCCGGTGGGCACGAGGTACTGCGCAAAGCCCACCTTTTCGCCGTCCACCGCGTTGTAGACGCGGCCGGTCATCATCATGTCGGTCATGCGGGCCGTGCCGATCAGGCGCGGGATGCGCACCGCGCCGCCGCCGCCCACAAAGATGCCGCGCGAGCCTTCGGGCAGTGCGTAGAACGTGGTCTCGTCGGCCACGCGGATGTGGCAGGCGCTGGCCAGCTCCAGCCCGCCGCCCACCACCGCGCCGTGCAGCGCGGCCACCACGGGCACGGGGCCGAACTGCACGCGGTCCAGCGCTGCATGCCACATGCGCGAGTGGTGCAGGCCCTGGCCTGCGTCGCGTTCTTTCAGCTCCGAGAGGTCCAGGCCCGAGCAGAAGTGTTCGCCCTCACCGTCGATCACGGCGGCGCCCACGCTGGCGGGCAGGGTTTCCATCACGTCGCGCAGTGCCAGGATCAGGCCGTCGTTGAGCGCATTGCGCTTGGTGGGGCGGGTGAGCCGGATGACCGCGACTTCCTCGCGGTCGCCACGGATTTCAAGGGAGATGTCGGAGGTCTTGGTCATGGTGGTGTGTATGAGTTGGAGAAATTATGGTTATCAAAAATAACTAAAACAAGGCCGTGCAGCCGGTCTTTGCTAGGGGGTTTCCCTAGCTTTTCGGGGTTGTCATTTGGTTATGATAAATAACTAAAATCGCCGCTCAACCGCTGCCAAGGATCTGCCATGAACGCCTTCATCCCCTACGGTATCTACTGGTCGTCCCCGTTCGCCAAGTGGCAGGGCACGCTGGCCAACCTCAACGCGCTGCCGCTGGCGGCCGCTGTGGGCAAGCAGGCGCTTGCGGCGCGGGGCTACGACCTGTCGGCCGTGGACCTGGCCATCCTCGGCATCACCAACCCGCAAAAGGGCAGCTTTTACGGCCTGCCCTGGGTCACGGGCCTCATGGGCATCGACCGCGTGGCCGGCCCCACGGTGCAGCAGGCCTGTGCCACCAGTGTGCGCGCGCTGCAGATGGCTGCACAAGAGGTGGCCTGCGGCACGGCCACCAGCGCGCTGCTGGTGATGGCCGACCGCCAGTCCAACGGCCCGGTGGTGTACTACCCCGATTCGAGCGGCACCGGCGGCTACGGCATCACCGAGCACTGGGTGCCCGACAACATGGGCCACGATCCCTACGCCAAGAACCCCATGCTGCAGACCGGCGAAAACGTGGCGGCACGCTACGGCATCAGCACCGAAGAGCAGCACGCGCTCAAGCTGCACCGCTACACCCAGTACCAGGCGGCGCTGGCCGACGACCGCGCTTTTCAGAAGCGCTATATGGCCGACGTGCCCGTCACGGATTCGAAATTCCGCAAGCAGACCGGCACGCTCAGCGCCGACGAAGGCATCTTCCCGACCACGGCCGAGGGCCTGGCCAAGCTCAAGCCGGTGAAGGAAGGCGGCACCGTGACCTTTGGCGGCCAGACGCACCCGGCCGACGGCAATGCGGGCGCCATCGTCACCACGCGCGAGCGGGCGCGCGCCGTGGCCACCGACCCCGGCATCGAGGTCGAGATCCTGGGCTTTGGCATGGCGCGCGTGGAGGCGGGCTACATGCCCATGGCGCCGTCGCCTGCTGCGTTCAACGCGCTCAAGAACGCGGGGCTGTCCATCAACGACGTGGTGGCCATCAAGACGCACAACCCTTTTGCGGTGAACGACATCGCCCTGGCGCGCGACACCGGCTTTGCGTGGGAGCGCATGAACAACTACGGCAGCTCCATCATCTGGGGCCACCCCCAAGCACCCACCGGCATGCGCGCCATCATCGAACTGATCGAAGAGCTGGTACTGCGCGGCGGCGGCGTGGGCCTGTTCACCGGCTGCGCGGCGGGCGACACCGGCTACGCCACCGTGCTGCGCGTGACCGACAGCAAAACCACCTCCAAGGCCTGACCATGACCACTGCAACCAACTCCTTCTCTGCCCCCCTGAACGCCTGGCTGGTGGACGGCGTGCGCACGCCGCTCGTGGACTACTGCGGCGCACTGGGCCATGTGTCGCCCACCGACATGGGCATCAAGGTGGCGCGTGCCGTGCTGGAGAAGAGCGGCGTGCCCGCTACCGATGTGGGCTCGGTCATCACCGGCTCCATGGCGCAGGCGGACTTTGACGCCTATGTGCTGCCGCGCCACATCGGCCTGTATGCGGGCGTTCCCTTGGAAGTGCCCTCCATCTTGGTGCAGCGCATTTGCGGCACGGGCTTTGAGCTGTTCCGCCAGGCGGCCGACCAGATTGCGCTGGGCTACACCGATGTGGCGCTGGTGGTGGGCACCGAGTCCATGACGCGCAACCCGATTGCGGCGTACACGCACCGCACGGGCTTCAAGCTGGGCGCGCCGGTCGAGTTCAAGGACTTCCTGATGGAGGCGTTGATCGACACGGCCGGCCCCGTCACCATGATCGAAACGGCCGAGAACCTGGCCAAGAAGTACGGCATTACGCGCGAAGACGTGGACGCCTACGCATCGCAATCCTTCGCCCGCGCGCTCAAGGCGCAGGAAGATGGCTTTCTGGCGGGCGAGATCGTGCCCGTGGTCAGCGAGAAATTTGAACTGGATGGCTACGCCACGCGCGGCATCACGCTGCCGCGCAAGGTGGCGCAGCTGGACCGCGACACGCACCCGCGCCCCTCGCCGGTGGAAGCCCTGGCGGGCCTGCGCACCGTGTACCCCGGCGGCGTGCAGACGGCGGGCAACAGCTCGGCCCTGGTCGATGGCGCCGTGGGTGCCGTGGTGGCCAGCGATGCCTATGTGCAGCAGCGTGGCCTGAAGCCCCTGGCGCGCCTGCGCGGCGTGGCGGCCGTGGGTGTGGCGCCCGAGTACATGGGCATCGGCCCGGCCCCGGCCATCCGCGCGCTGCTGGCACGCACCGGCCTCACGCTGGAGGACATCGGCCTGTTCGAAATCAACGAAGCCCAGGGCGCACAGACCCTGGCTGTGGGGCGCGAACTGGGGCTCGATCTGAACAAGCTCAATGTGAACGGCGGCGCGATTGCGCTGGGCCACCCGCTGGCCGCCACCGGCGTGCGCCTGACGGTGACCCTGGCGCGCGAGCTGCGCCGACGGGGCCTGCGCTACGGCATCTCCAGCGCCTGCGTGGGCGGCGGGCAAGGCATTGCGCTGCTCATTGAAAACATCGACGCGTAAACCCAGTCTCCCCATCTTCTTGCAAAGCACAGCACCATGAAAATCATCACCGCAGCCCAGGCCGGGGCCCTGATCCCCGACAACGCCACCATCTTCCTGGGCGGCCTGGCCGTCTCCAGCCTGCCGGAGGAAGTGCTCAAGGGCGTGGAAAAGAACTTCCTCGACACGGGCCATCCGAAGAACGTGACCACCTGGGCCTGCGGCGCCATCGGCAACAGTAAGGACGCGGGCATGGTGCACTTTGCCCACCCCGGCATGATCAAGCGCACCGTGGCAGGCCACTTCGGCCAGACCGGCGCCGAGATGATGAAGATGGTGTTTGACGGCGAGGTGGAGGCCTACAACTTCCCGCAGGGCAGCCTGTCGCACCTCACGCGCCACATCGCCAGCCGCAGCCCCGGGCTGCTGACCAAGGTGGGCCTGGGCACGTTTGTGGACCCGCGCATCGAAGGCGGCAAGCTCAACAGCAAGTCCACCGAAGACCTGGTCAAGCTCGTCGAGTTCAACGGCGAGGAATGGCTGTTCTACCCCTCGCCCAAGGTCGACGTGGCGATCATCCGCGGCACGCTGGCCGACGAGAACGGCAACATCACGCTCGACAAGGAAGGCGTGCTGCTGGAGCAGATCAACATCGCCCACGCGGCCAAGGCCTGCGGCGGCATCGTGATTGCGCAGGTGGAGCGCATCGTGAAGGCGGGCAGCCTGCACCCCAAGTCGGTCAAGGTGCCGGGCGTGTCGGTGGACTACGTGGTGGTCAGCCAGCCCGAGAACCACATGCAGACCATCACCACGCAGTTCAACGCCGCGCTGTGTGGCGACGTGCGCGTGCCGGTGAACTCGCTCGCGCCCATGGCACTCGACGAGCGCAAGGTCATCGCGCGCCGCACGGCGCTGGAGCTCAAGCCCGGCGCCATCACCAACCTGGGCATTGGCATCCCGGCCGGCGTGCCGTCGGTGGCGGCGGAGGAGGGCGTGTCGGACCAGTTCACGCTGAGCGTGGAAAGTGGCATCACCGGCGGCATCCCGGCGCAGCTGGGCGACTTCGGCACGGCCTACAACGCCGACGCGATCATCGAGCAGTCGCTGCAGTTCGACTTCTATGACGGCGGCGGGCTGGACGCGAGCTTCCTGGGCCTGGCGCAGGCCGACAACCATGGCAACGTGAACGTGAGCAAGTTCAACGGCCGGCCCGTGGGCTGCGGTGGTTTTGTGAACATCACGCGCTCCACCAAGAACCTGGTGTTCTGCGGCACCTTCACCGCCGGCGGGCTGGAGGTGAAGGTGGCCGACGGCCAGCTCACCATCGTGAAGGAAGGCCGCTCGCGCAAGTTCATCGAGAAGGTCGAGCAGATCACCTTCAACGGGCTGGATGCGGCCAAGCGGGAGCAGAACGTGCTGTTCGTCACCGAGCGCGCCGTGTTCCACCTGACCACCGAGGGGCTGGAGCTGATCGAGATCGCGCCCGGCATCGACCTGGATCGCGACGTGCTGGCGCACATGGGCTTCAAGCCGATCATGCGCAACGTGAAGACCATGGACGCGGGCCTGTTCCACGAAAAGTGGGGCGGGCTGGCGGCGGCCATGGCCGCGAAGTCTGGGGCGGCGGCGCAGGCAGCCGCAGGCCAGTAAACGGGGCGCAGAAGCGGCCCCAGGGCCGTGCGCAAAAACCAAGGACCCGGGGGCGCTGGCTGCAGCGCCCCTTTTTCTTTGTCAGGCTCCGTCGCGGGCGTAGACCTTCTGCAGCAGGCGGATCAGCGTCTTGCGCTCGGTGGCCGTGAGGCCGGCGGTGGCGTCCACCTCCAGCTGCGCGGCGGTCTGCTCGGCCTGGGCGGTCAGTTCCACACCGGCGGGGGTGAGGTGCAGGCCCATGGCGCGGCCGTCGCTCGGGTGGGGGCGGCGTTCGATCAGGCCGCGCCGCTCCAGCGCCGCCACCAGGCCCACCAGGTTGGGCGGTAACACGCCCAGCGTCACGCACAGCTGGCGCGAAGTCACGCCCGGGTTGTGCGCCACCAGCGACAGCACCGAAAAATCCACCACCTTGAGCCGGTACACCGCCATGCGCTCCATGAACACCTCGATCACGGCCAGCGACGCGCGCCGCGCGTTGTAGCCCACCAGGGTGCGCAGAAACCCGGTGTCCACCGATTCAGGCGCGGGCGTGGCCGGGGTGTCGAGCGTGGCGGCGGCGGTCTTCTTGGATGTGCGGGGGCTGGGCATGGGGCGATTGTGGCGGCGCAGTGTGGGGGGCGGCGCAAGACAGCAGAAAATTTGATTCAAATCAGCCGTCTGCGCCTGTCTATATTGCCTATTTAGCTATAAAAATGATAGTTAATGAAGGGTGAAAACCCGCAGCGCCAGCCCCTGCATGCGTGTCATGCGGGGTGGCGCAGCACACGGCGGTATTGCACCGCCTCGGCCACATGGCCCACCTCGGTCTCGGCAGCGCCTGCGAGGTCGGCAATGGTGCGGGCCACCTTGAGCGCCCGGTGCGTGCTGCGTGCCGACCAGCCCAGGCGGGCGGCAGCGGTGTTCAGAAACTTGGCAGCCGCGTCCTGCAGCTGCAGGTGGGCGTCGATCTCCTGGCCCTGCAATGCCTGGTTGGACTTGCCCTGGCGGGCGAGTGCGCGCTGGCGGGCCTGTTCCACGCGCGTGCGGATGGCGGTGGTGGATTCACCCGCCGGGGCCTGCACCAGCTGTTCGGCGGGCAGCGCGGGCACCTCCACATGCAGGTCGATGCGGTCCAGCAGCGGGCCGCTGAGCTTGGCCTGGTAGCGGTTCACCTGGTCGGGCGTGCAGCGGCAGGCGCGCTGTGTGGAGCCCAGAAACCCGCAGGGGCAGGGGTTCATGGCTGCGATCATCTGAAAGCGCGCCGGAAACTCCGCGCGCTGCGCGGCGCGTGCGATGGTGATGTGCCCGGTCTCCAGCGGCTCGCGCAGGGCCTCCAGCGCGGCTCGGGGGAATTCAGGCAGTTCGTCCAGGAACAAGACGCCTTGGTGGGCCAGGGAGATTTCACCCGGGCGCGGGGGCGAGCCGCCGCCCACCAGCGCCACCGCGCTGGCTGTATGGTGTGGCTGGCCTGTCGGCCTCTGGCCCCAGGTCTCGGGGCGAAAGCGCCCGGCCAGGCTGGCAATGGCGGCGCTCTCCAGCGCTTCTTCCACCGTCATCGCGGGCAGCAGGCCCGCAAAACGCTGGGCCAGCATCGATTTGCCCGAGCCCGGTGGTCCGGCCATCAGTACGCTGTGGCCGCCCGCCGCAGCAATCTCCAGCGCACGCTTGGCGCCGGCCTGGCCCTTCACGTCGGCCATGTCGGGGCCGGTGGTGCGGGTGGCCAGGGGCGTGGCCGCCAGGCGGGTCCAGCCGTCGTTGGCCACGTCGGCATCGCCGCCCGCCACGCTGCCCGGGGGCAGAAAGGCGCGCACCACGTCCAGCAGGTGGCGCGCGCGCACCACCTGGGCGGCGGGAACCAGGGCGGCTTCTTCGGCGCTGCCGGGTGGCAGCACCAGCTGGGTGTCGATCTGCTGCGTCTGCAGCGCCAGGCTGGTGGCCAGCGCGCCGCGCACGGGGCGCAGTTCGCCCGACAGCGACAGTTCGCCCGCAAATTCGTAGCCTGCCAGACGGCTGGCGTCTACCTGGCCGCTGGCGGCAAGGATGCCCAGGGCAATCGGCAAATCGAAGCGGCCCGAGTCCTTGGGCAGATCGGCCGGGGCCAAATTGACGGTGATGCGCTTGTTGTGGGGAAACTCCAGCCCCGCGTTCTGCAGCGCCGAGCGCACGCGCTCGCGGGCCTCCTTCACCTCCACCTCGGCCAGCCCCACGAGCGTGAAGCTGGGCAGGCCATTGGCCAGATGCACTTCCACGGTGACAGAAGGCGCCAGCATCCCCAGAAGGGCGCGGCTTTGCACCAAAGCAAGACTCATGAAGCGGTTTCTCCCCAGATGGGTGCGTTTGTGGGTGTTTTGAAACGGGTTTGTCAGGTTTTGCACCAGATGGGTGCAGTGCGCCCGGCGCCGTCCCGCCACTGTACTGGGGATTGCTGCAAGAACGTGCTGGCGATCTTTTCGCGGCCGCGCCCGCAAAGCCTGCAGGGGCAATGGCACGGTCCGTGCTTAAAGCGCTCGTCCCTACTTTGTCCAACCGGAGGAAACATGACCCGCGCCATCATCAAGACCCTGGGCGTTGCCCTTGTTGCAACCCTTCCCATGCTGGCGAGTGCCCAGCTCACCGGCAATGTCAGCCTGACCACCAACTACAAGTTCCGTGGCCAGGACCAGGACGCCTCCAAGGCCCGGGCCGTCAAGCCCGCGCTGCAAGGCGGTTTCGACTATGCCTTCGGCGACACCGGTTTCTATGTCGGCAACTGGAATTCCAGCGTGAACTGGCTGTCGGGCAATTCCATCGAATCCGACATCTACGGCGGCTACAAGTTCAAGGCCGGTGACGTGGATCTGGATGTGGGCGCGCTGACCTACATCTACCCTGGCAACAGCAAAGGCAACACCACCGAAATCTATGGCGCGGCCACCTTCGGCCCTGTGACGGCCAAGTATTCGCACACCCTGTCCAAGGACTACTTTGACTACGCTGGCGCCGGCAAGGGCCGCAACACCGGCTACCTGAACCTGGCGTTCGCCCAGGAAGTGGCCCCCCAGTTCACGCTGAAGGCTTCGGTCGGCTTCACCCGCTTTGGCGGCGACATCACGGCCCCCAACTTCATGGACTACAGCGTGGGCGGTGCCTACGATTTCGGCTCCGGCGTCTCGCTGGGCGCTGCCGTGGTCGGCGCCAACAAGAAGGAATACTTCGGTCCCGTCAACAAGTCGCGCGTGATCGTCACGCTGACCAAAACCCTGTAAATCTCAATGGGCACCGGGGGTGCCCATTCCGGAGGAATCCAAAATGAAAATGGTGACAGCCATCATCAAGCCCTTCAAGCTGGACGAAGTGCGCGAAGCGCTTTCGGACATCGGCGTGCAAGGCATCACGGTCACTGAGGTCAAGGGTTTTGGCCGCCAGAAGGGCCACACCGAGCTGTACCGTGGTGCAGAGTATGTGGTGGACTTCCTGCCCAAGGTCAAGATCGAAGCCGCCATCGCGGACGACCTGGTGGACCGCGTGATCGAGTCCATCGAAAGCGCCGCGCGCACCGGCAAGATCGGTGACGGCAAGATTTTTGTGACCCACCTGGAGCAGGTGGTGCGCATCCGCACGGGCGAAACCGGCAAGGAAGCCCTGTAAGGGCCCGGTCGCAACAGACACAAGAGAAGAAATGCCATGAAAAAACTGCTTGCTTCCTTCATTCTGGGGCTGGGTCTGCTGACCATGGGCAATTTGTCCCTGGCCCAGGCCCCCGCCGCCGAGCCGGCGGCCGCCACCGCCGCTGCCCCGGCAGCCGACGCCGCTGCACCCGCCGCAGCAGCTGCTGCTGCCCCGGCCGCAGCACCCGCCGCCGCTCCTGCTGCCGCAGCTGAAGCGCCAGCGCCCGTCCCCAACAAGGGCGACACCGCCTGGATGATGACGTCCACCCTGCTCGTGATCCTGATGGTCCTGCCCGGTCTGGCGCTGTTCTACGGCGGCCTGGTGCGCAGCAAGAACATGTTGTCCGTGCTGATGCAGATCATGGTCACGTTCTCGCTGATCGTGGTGCTGTGGTTCATCTACGGCTACAGCCTCGCCTTCACCGAAGGCGGCGCCTTCATCGGCGGCTTCGACCGCCTGTTCATGAAGGGCATCTGGGACAACGCGGCAGGCACGTTTGCCAACGCAGCCACGTTCAGCAAGGGTGTCGTGATTCCGGAAGTGGTGTTCGCCGCCTTCCAGGCCACGTTCGCCGGCATCACCTGCGCCCTGATCGTCGGTGCGTTTGCCGAGCGCATCAAGTTCAGCGCCGTCATGCTGTTCATGGTGCTGTGGTTCACCTTCAGCTACCTGCCGATCGCCCACATGGTGTGGTTCTGGATGGGCCCTGACGCGTATGCCTCCAAGGAAGTGGCCGACGCCATGACCGGCAAGGCGGGCCAGATCTGGCAGTGGGGTGCTCTGGACTTCGCTGGCGGCACCGTGGTGCACATCAACGCCGCTGTGGCGGGCCTGGTGGGCGCGTTCATGGTGGGCAAGCGCATCGGCTACGGCCGTGAAGCCATGGCGCCTCACAGCCTGACGCTGACCATGGTGGGCGCTTCGCTGCTGTGGGTCGGCTGGTTCGGCTTCAACGCCGGTTCCGCCCTCGAAGCCAATGGCTTTGCCGCCCTGGCCTTCATCAACACCCTGGTGGCCACCGCGGGTGCCGTGCTGGCCTGGTGCATGGGTGAAGCACTGATGCGCGGCAAGGCCTCGATGCTGGGTGCCGCGTCGGGTGCCGTGGCCGGCCTCGTGGCTGTCACGCCAGCGGCAGGCAATGTCGGTATCGGCGGTGCCCTGGTGATTGGCCTGGTGGGTGGTTTTGCCTGCCTGTGGGGTGTGAATGGCCTCAAGAAGCTGCTGGGTGCGGACGACTCGCTCGACGTGTTCGGCGTGCACGGCATCGGCGGCATCGTGGGTGCGCTGCTGACCGGCGTGTTCAACGCTCCCGGCCTGGGTGGCCCCGGCTACGTGGCCGACTGGGTTACGGCTTCCATGGTCACTGCAGCCGACTACTCCATCGCCGCCCAGGTGTGGACGCAGGCCAAGGCTGTGCTGCTGACCATCGTGTGGTCGGGTGTGGTGTCCTTCGTGGCCTACAAGATCGTTGACCTGACGGTGGGCCTGCGTGTATCGGAAGAAGACGAACGCGAAGGCCTGGACATCACTTCGCACGGCGAAACGGCGTACAACCGCTGATCTTCGGCCCTGCGCCCCACGCGCTGCGGTGTCTGGTGGCACCGTGGCGTGGTAGCAAGAAAAACAAGCGAGTTACTCCTCTGGGTTCTTTGGCCCGCCGACCACCGGCGGGCCATTTTTGCGCCAGCAGGGGGCTCGCCGCATGTGTTTACGGCAGGGGCCTCGCGCCCCGTGCCGGTCCCGTCCACCAGACCGCTGTCCTTCACAAGCGCTGTTCAAAAAATTCACGCGCCCCGCCTGCCATGCTGCACATTGCTGCCGCTACGATGCACGGATGGACTTTTCCCTTGCCCCGATTGCCGAGCGCGTGCGTGCCGCTGCGGCCGACCAGACCCCGCTGCGCATCCGTGGCGGGGGCACCAAGGACTTCCACGGCCTGGCCCTGCATGGCGAGGTGCTCGACACCCGGGGCCTGCGCGGCGTCGTGAGCTACGAGCCCAGCGAACTGGTCGTCACCGTGCGCGCGGGCACCCCGCTGGCCGAGCTGGAAGCCCTGCTCGCCGAAAAAGGCCAGTGCCTGCCGTTTGAGCCGCCCCATTTCGCCAAGACCCCTTCGGACGCCGCCACCGTGGGCGGCATGGTCGCAGCGGGCCTGTCGGGCCCCGCCCGCGCCAGCGTGGGCGCGGTGCGCGACTACCTGCTGGGCGTGACGGTGCTCAACGGCAAGGGCGAGCTGCTGAGCTTTGGCGGCCAGGTCATGAAGAACGTGGCGGGCTATGACGTGTCGCGCCTCATGGCGGGCGCCTGGGGCACGCTGGGCCTGCTGACCGAGGTGAGCCTCAAGGTGCTGCCCGTGGCGCCTGGCGAGGCCACGCTCAGGTTCGATGGCATCAGCCAGGCCGACGCCCTGCGCCAGCTGCACGCCTGGGGCGGCCAGCCGCTGCCCCTGAACGCCAGTTGCTGGGTGCAAGACGGTGGCGTGGGCACGCTCTATGTGCGCCTGCGCGGCGCCGTGGCGGCAGTGGAGGCGGCCTGCAAATCCATGGGCGGCACGCGCATGGACAACACCGCCGCAGTGGCCGCCGACTGGGCCGCCTGCCGAGAGCAAATCCTGCCCTGGTTCACCGAACGCGCCCAACGCCCCGACCACGCCCTGTGGCGCCTGTCCGTGCCCGCCACCGCCCCGGTGCTGGCCCTGCCCGATGGCGCCGAGCCGCTGGTGGAATGGCACGGCGCGCTGCGCTGGGTGCAGGCCCCCGAATCGGCGGGCGAGGCCCTGCGCGAAGCCGCCCAGGCCGTGGGCGGGAATGCTTCTGTTTTTGTAGCTGCAAGCACAGGTGGGGCAGGCGCAAAGGGCCTTTTTGACCTCAAATCCAGGGCGCTGGAGCAGATCCACGCGAGGCTCAAGCACAGCTTTGACCCGGCGGGCATCTTCAACCCCGGCCGCGTCGCGCGGGCCTGGTAGGCGCGGCCGCCCGGTTCTCCCTTTTGCCCCTGCCACATGCGCCGCCTTCGCCACCTCACCGGACACCGCCGCACGGCGGCCAGCAACCGGGTGCTGGGCCTGCTGCTGGCCTTCAATGCGGGCGCTGTGAACGCCGGGGGCTTCCTGGTCGTGCACCTCTACACCTCACACATGACCGGCTTTCTGTCCTCGCTGGCCGACAACCTGGTGCTGGGCCAGATGAAGCTGGTGCTGGGGGCCATTGGTGCGCTGTGGGCGTTCCTGTCCGGCGCGGGCACCACGGCCATCATGGTCAACTGGGCGCGCCAGCACAGGCTGCGCAGCACCTTTGCGCTGCCGCTGCTGCTGGTGGCCGTGCTCATGCTGCTGTTTGGCCTGGTGGGCGCCATCACGCTCAACTGGCCCACGCCGTTTGCGGTGCCGCTCACGGTGCTGCTGCTGTCCTTCATCATGGGCCTGCAGAACGCCACGGTGACCAAGATGTCCTCGTCCCAGATCCGCACCACCCACATGACCGGCGTGGTGACCGACCTGGGCATCGAGATGGGCAAGATGCTCTACTGGAACCGCACCGGCACCGCGCCCGAGTCGCAGGTGCGCGCCAACCAGGCCCGGCTGCGGCTGTTTGCCGGGCTGCTGGGGATGTTCCTGGTGGGCGGCATTGCGGGCGCGGCGGGCTTCAAGCATGTGGGCTTTGTGTTTGTGGTGCCGCTGGCGCTGGTGCTGCTGGCCCTTTCGCTGCCCCCGCTGTGGGCCGACCGCGCCCGGCTGCGCCAGCCCTGGCGCAAGGCGCTGGTACCCGACGCCCCTGCAGACCCTTCGGCCGCACGCTGAGTCCGCTCTGACACTTTTTCTGCTTCCCTGCCCAGGCATGCACTATGCAAACCCAGCTCTCCCCTGAATACCGCGCCCGCGCCGATGGCCTCGCGGCCGAATCCATCCTGCGCAAATGTGTGCACTGCGGCTTCTGTACCGCCACCTGCCCCACCTATCAATTGCTGGGCGACGAGCTGGACGGCCCGCGCGGCCGCATCTACCTCATCAAGCAGGTGCTCGAAGGCGCTGAGCCCACGCGCAAGACCCAGATGCACCTGGACCGGTGCCTGACCTGCCGCAACTGCGAAAGCACCTGCCCGAGCGGCGTGCAGTACGGCCACCTGGTGGACATCGGCCGCAAGATCGTCGATGAAAAAGTGCCCCGCCCGGTGGGTGAAAAGGCGCTGCGCTGGGCGCTGAAGGAAGGCCTGCCATCGCCGCTGTTCGCCCCCGCGATGAAAGCCGGGCAGATGGTGCGTGGCCTGCTGCCCGAGGCGCTCAAGGCCAAGGTGCCCGCACCGCAGGATGCCGGGGCCTGGCCCACACGCGAACATGCGCGCAAGGTGCTCATGCTCGCGGGCTGCGTGCAGCCGGCCATGATGCCGGGCATCAACACCGCCACGGCGCGCGTGCTTGACGCCGTGGGCATAGAGACCGTGATCGCGCCCAAGGCGGGTTGCTGCGGCGCCGTCAAGTTCCACCTCAACGACCAGGCAGGCGGCATGGCAGAGATGCGCGCCAACATCGACGCCTGGTGGCCGCTGGTCGAATCCGGCGGGGTCGAGGCCATCGTCATGAACGCCTCGGGCTGCGGCGTCACCGTCAAGGAATACGGCCACATCCTGAAGGACGACCCCCAGTACGCCGCCAAGGCCGAACGCATCAGCGCGCTCACGCGCGACCTGTCCGAACTGCTGCCCGCCATGCTGCCTGAGCTGGCCACCAAGCTGCAGGGCCGTGTGAACCAGCCGGACACCCTGTATGCCTACCACCCCCCTTGCACGCTGCAGCACGGCCAGAAGCTGCGCGGCGGGGTGGAGGCGCACCTGAACCAGCTGGGCTTCCAGCTGCGCACCGCGCGCAACGATGCCCACCTGTGCTGCGGCTCAGCGGGCACGTATTCGGTGCTCAACCCCGACCTGTCGTACCAGCTGCGCGACCGCAAGCTCGGCGTGCTGGCCGAGGCCTTTGGCGAGCAACCCCCCGACATGATCCTGTCGGCCAACATCGGCTGCATCACCCACCTGCAAAGCGGCACAGCCACACCGGTGCGGCACTGGGTGGAGGTGCTGGACGAGGCGCTGAGCACCTCCTGACAGGGGCTGGCCGGGGCGCCGTCCGCCCTCTCACACAGCCCCCGTCCCGGGCCTCCGATGGCCTGCGGGTGCAACACTGGCATGATTGAGGGTTTTGTCGCTTCCCATTCGCCCCCGAACCGCATTGCCATGACCGACTCCGCGTCCGCACAAGAACAACCCCACGCAGCCCCTGCCGCCCCCGTGGCCGAGCCGGTGGTGGCCGAATCTGCCGCCGCTGTGGCAGCCGCTGCGCCAGCCGATGAAGCCGGTGTGGCCCAGCCACAGCGCAAGGGCGGGTCCCGCCGGGGTGGCCGCAACCGCCGCAAGCCCGAGGGGCGCCCGGCGTCCGAAGGGACGGCCGAGGCCGCCGCGCCTGGCGCAGCCCCGCGTGCGCCCCAGCGTGTGCACCCGGCGCTGGAGCAGCTGGCAGCGCTGTACCCGCACCTGTTCGGCGCGGTGTTCCGCCCGCTCAAGCGCGGCATCTTCCAGGACATCCTGGCCGCCCACCCCGAGCTGTTCGAGCGCGAGGCGCTCAAGGTGGCGCTGGGCCTGCACACCCGCTCCACGCGCTACCTGCAAAGCGTGGCGGCGGGCGACAAGCGCCACGATCTGCAAGGCCAGCCCGTGGAGGCCATGGCGCCCGAGCATGTGCACCATGCGCTGCTGGAGGTGTACCGCCGCAAGAAGGCCCGCGCCACCGAAGACCTGCTGCCCAAGCTGCGCAACCGCATGATCGCGGCGTTCGAAGCCTCGGGCCTCACGCGCGAGGACTACACCGCACTGGTAGCAAGCCGCGACGAGTCGGCCAACGCCCTGCTCGAAGAAGCCTTTTCCGATTGGGCCGCCCGCAACGCCAAGGACGAAGCCCTGCTGCGCGCGTTCGAAGCCAGCGGCCAGACGCTGGACGCCTTTGCCGACATGTACGGCCTGGTGCCCCGCACCGTGGGCCAGCAGATCGAACGTGCGCGCCGCCTGGCGGCAGCGCGTGCGCAGCAGGTGACCGCGGCCAATGCAGCCGCAGCCGCAGCTGCCGAATCTGCTGGGGCTGAGGACGCAGCAGCGGCGGCGCCAGCCCAGGGCGGCTGAAGCCAGGCAGGGCGTTCGTGTCCGCAGCTCCCGCGCGCCTGATCTTTCTGCCTGGCGTGGGTGGCAACCCTGCTTTCTGGCAGGCCGCCTCGGACGCGATCACGCTCCCCGCCGAGCGGACATGCCTGGGCTGGCCCTGGTTCGGCCTGGCATCGGCCGCAGACATGCCGCCACACGCGGCGGACTGCATGCAGGACCTGGTCGATGCGGTCACGCCGCACATGGACCGGCCTTGTGCACTGATCGCGCAGTCCATGGGTGGCGTGGTGGCGGTGCTGGCGGCCCTGCAGCGCCCCGAATACCTCACGCACCTGGTCCTCGTGGCCACATCCGGCGGTGTGCCCATCGACGACCTGCGCCCGCACGACTGGCGCCCTGATTTCATGCGCTCAAACCCCGCCTTCCCCGCGTGGATGGCCCGTGAGCGCTGGAACCTGGCACCGCAGCTGGCGTCGGTGCGCGCGCCCACTTTGCTGCTGTGGGGCGATGCCGACGCCATCAGCCCCGTGGCGGTGGGCGAGCGCTTGCAGGGCCTGTTGCCCCGTGCGCAGCTGCAGGTGTTGCCAGGCGGTGCCCACGACCTGGCCCAGACCCATGCCGAGGCGGTGGCCGGGCATATCAGCCGCCACCTGCAGGTGGGCGCTGAGACCGCCTAGAATCACCCCGCGACCCGGTTCATGGGTTGCCGTAAGCGTTTACGTCAATCAACGTGCCAACCTACACCGGCCCTGCCGGGGTGGTGGCTCCGGCCTGCCGATGTTGCAGGGCGGGGCGGCACCTTGCTTGACCGGTTTGCTTTCTGGACCTCCAATGAACCAACCTTCCTCGCTCCCCCCGTCTTCGCGCCAGACCTTCCTTGGTCTGCCCAAGCTGCCCGCGCGTTCGGCGGCCTGGGTCATGCCGCTGCTGCTGTCGCTGCTCATGACCTTCATCGTGTCCCTGATCAGCACGGTGCGCGTGGCGGGCTTCTCGCTGGACTTGCCGCGCCTGTGGCTCAGTGCCTGGGCGCTGTCCTGGCTGGTGGCCTTCCCCACGCTGTTGCTGGTGCTGCCGGTGGTGCGCCGCGCCACGGCGGCCATCGTCGAACAGCCGCGCTGACACCCCTGAGCACGGCGGGCCCTGCCCGCCGGCCGCTGCGCCTCCCGGGGCACCGGGGTGGGCGCAGGCTACTGACATCAGGCTGTCAGCAGCGTGCACGCACCATGCCTCTCTCGCACAGCGCCCTTCGGCCTGCGCACCGATTTCATTCACTGAAGACGAGAGAGGACCTGCCATGACCCCAACCACCACTCCCACCCCCACCCCGCTGCGGATTCCCGCGTTCAGCGTGGCCGGCATCGCTGTGCGCACGCGCAACAGCGAAGAGATGAACCCCGCCGTTGCGCGCCTGGGCGGCCTGTGGAACCGCTTTTTCAGCCAGAGCTGGGAGCGCAAGCTGCCCAGCCGGGGCGACGATGGCCGCATCTTCGGCGTGTACAGCGGCTATGAATCCGACGAGCATGGCGCCTTCGACGTGACCGCCGGTGTGGCCGTTGCCGAGCCCGAACTGGTGCAGAAGACCGTGCCCGACGCGCACCGCATCGACATCGAGGCGGGCGACTACCTCGTGTTCAGGGGCGAGGGCGACATGCCGCAGATGGTGATCGACACCTGGGTCCGCATCTGGCACTACTTTGCCGAAAATCCGCAGCTGCAGCGTCGCTTTGGCACGGATTTCGAGGCCTACGAAGGGCCCGACAAGGTAGCCATCCATGTGGGTGTTGTGCTATAAATAATATAGCTACAAGTGCTTGATAGACAGGCGGTAAGGCCTTGAAACACTGATATTCTTCGCCCATGCGCCGTGCCGACCGCCTGTTCCAGATTGTTCAGCTCATCCGAGGGCGGCGCCTGTCCACGGCCGCCTTCCTGGCCGATCGGCTCGAAGTCTCGGCGCGCACCATCTACCGCGATGTGGCGGACCTCCAGCACCAGGGCGTGCCCATTGAGGGCGAGGCCGGTGTGGGCTACCGCCTGGGCGCAGGCTTCGAGCTGCCGCCGCTGATGTTCAGCCAGGGCGAGGCCAACGCCCTGGTGGCCGCCGCACGCCTGGCGCAGGCCTGGCTCGATGCCGGGCTGGCGCGCGAGGTGGAAGGCGCCCTCCATAAGATCCTGTCGGTGCTGCCCCCCGCCGCGCGCGTGGCGGCCGAGGCACAGGCGCTTTATGCGCCCTCCGTGGGGCTGGACCCGCGCGCGCAGGCCACGCTGCAGGCGCTGCGCGAGGCGGTGCACAGCCGCCATGTGGTGCAGATCGACTATGCCGATGTGCATGGCCGCCCCAGCCTGCGCCGCCTGCGGCCGCTGGGCTGCTTCTACTGGGGCAAGGTCTGGACGCTGTCGGCCTGGTGCGAGCTGCGGGGCGACTTCCGGGGCTTTCGCATCGACCGCATCGTGGACCTGGTGGTGCTGGACGAGCAGTTCCGCCAGGAGCCCGGCAAGACGCTGGCCGACATGCTGCGCAAGGTGGAGGCAGAGATGGCCGCCTGCCCGCCCGAGTGGCCTCCGGCGCAGGTGCCCGGGTTGAATGCCTGAGCGGCGCTGCGGTGGCGCTGCGGGCGGGGTGGTGGTGGCCGTTTCGAAGGCGGTCCCGCACAATGCGCGCATGACCCCCCCGCCGCCAGCACTGGCGCTGCGCCGCGCAGCCCCAGCCGACATCCCCCGACTCGCGCGGGTGTGGCGTGCATCCTGGGGCTCTGCCAACCCGGCGGTGCAGGCCGTGGCGCCGCTGGCGCACTGGGAGGCGCGCGCGCGTGCGGAATTTGGCCCGCCTTGCACCACCATGCTGATCGAACGCGGCCAGGCCGTGCAGGCCTTCATGGTGCTGGACCAGACCCTGGGCCATCTGCACCAGCTCTTCGTGGCGCCCGAGGCACAGGGCCACGGCCTGGGGGCGGCCTTGGTGCAGCAAATCTGCGAGCACTTGTGTCCCCGGGGATGGACGTTGCATGTGGCAACGGGCAACCAGGGGGCTCGGCGGTTCTATGCCCGGTGCGGCCTGGTGGAGGAAGGCACCGACCGGCACCCACAGACGGGCCGCGAGCGCGTGTTGTGCCGTTGGGCTCCGCCAGTCCCCTAGACCCTTTCTTCAGGGGCGGTGGGCCCGCCTGCAGGCACCGTCAGGCCAGCGCCGCCTCAATATCCCCCGCCAGCTTCTTCGGCGCATCCTGCGGCGCGTAGCGGCGGATCACCTGGCCGTCCTTGCCGACGAGGAACTTGGTGAAATTCCACTTGATGGCCTTGCTGCCCAGCAGGCCGGGGGCCTCGGCGGTGAGCCATTGGTACAGGGGCGAGGCGTTGGCGCCGTTCACGTCGGTCTTGGCCATCATCGGGAAGCTCACGCCGTAATTCAGCTGGCAGAAGCTGGCGATCTCGTCGTTGCTGCCAGGGTCCTGGGCGCCGAACTGGTTGCAGGGGAAGCCCAGCACGACGAGGCCCTGGCCGGCGTATTCCTTGTGCAGTTCTTCCAGGCCGCCGAACTGGGGTGTGAAGCCACAGGCGCTGGCGGTGTTCACGATGAGCAATACCTTGCCCCGGTATTGCGACAGGGGCACGGCCTGGCCGTTCATCTGCAGGGCTTCAAAGTCGTAGACGCTGGTGGGCATGCGGGTACTCCGGGTGGGGATGGCGGCCATCGTAGCCCCTGCCGCCAAAGCGTGCGCGCGTGCCGTTCAATGACCCGCAGCACCCGGGCGGCGAAACTGCAGCGCCGCCAGCAGCGAGGCCAGCAGGATCAGCGCCCCGCCCAGCACGGTGCGCGTGCTCAGCGTCGATGCGCCCAGCAGCGCCGAGGACACGCTGGCGAACATCACCTCCGACAGCATCACCAGCGCCGTGGTGCCGGCCGCCAGCCGCGCCGCGCCAAACTGCAGCGCCCAGTTGCCGAGCATGAGCACGCCCGCCAGCAGCAGCCCGGTGACCACCCAGGTGGCGTTGGCGGCGGGGAAGGGCTCCACCACCCCCGCTTGCCGCCCGATGCCCGCCACGGCCAGCGCCATCAGCATGCAGCCGCCAAACATCGAGAACATGCGCGCGGGCCCCGGCACGGTGTGCAGGCGGCGCAGCGTGACGTTGGTGAGCGCAAACATGAAGCCGCCCAGCAGCGCCAGGCCATCGGCCAGCGACAGGTTTTGCAGCAGGCGCGACGCGGGTGCGCCCTCGGGCAGCAGCACCAGCACCACGCCGCCGAAGGCCAGCGCCAGGCGCAGCAGCGCCGCCGGGGTGGGGCGCTCGCCCAGCACCTTCCAGGCCAGCAGCACGGCCCAGGCGGGCATCAGATAGAACAGCAGGATCACGCGCACCACGTCGCCAATGGTCACGGCCCAGTTGAAGGCCACGTTGTTCAGGCCCGACGCCAGCGCCAGCAGCCACAGCTCAGGGTGCTGGCGCACCTGGGCCCACAGCCTGGGGCGCCAGGCCAGCAGCGCCAACAGCACCACCGCATACATGAACGCCGTGGCCCACAGCGGGTGCAGCCCCGCCTGGTGCATGTGCTGAAACGGCCACCACGCCAGCCCCCAGACAAAGGCATTGAACAGCAGGGCGGCAAAGGGCAGGGGCGATTGCATTGAAGGAAAAATGGCCGCTACCGCGCGATAGATAAGCGCTGGCAGCTATGAAAATAATAGTAAATGGCGCAGCGCCAGAAACTGGCACACCGCCCTTGCCAGTGCACCCGTGGAACTGGCTTCGCCAGGCCACCGGGTGCGTCCCCCTCCGGGGGAAGCGGCGCAGCCGCTCAGGGGGGCTTCTCAATGGTGCGTGTCGTGCCGCGCAATGTGCAGCAGGTGCTCCACCTCGTCGCGGTGCTGCACACAGTTGTTCTGGTGCCAGCGCTGGATCAGCCACATCACGCCCGCCACCACCAGCCCGAAGGCCGTGATGGCGCCGAACACCGACAGCCCGAACTTGAGCGAGAGGCTGTAGAACGCGCCCAGCGCGAGGATGCAGGCCTGCTCGTTGAAGTTCTGCACGGCGATCGAGCGGCCCGCGCCCATGAGGTTGTGGCCCCGGTGCTGCAGCAGCGCGTTCATGGGCACGACCAGGTAGCCGCCCAGGCCGCCCAGGATGATGAGAAAGGGGATGGCCACCCAGATGTTGCTGATGAACACCATCAGGATCAGCAGCAGCCCCATGGCAATGCCCAGCGGGATCACCTTGGTGGCCATGTCCAGGCGCATGCGCATCGAGGCCACCACGGCGCCCACGGCCGTGCCAATGGCCACCACGCCGGTGAGGGCCGAGGCCTGCGTGGTGTTGTAGCCCAGCGCCACGGCCGCCCAGGCCAGCACGATGAACTTGAGGTTGCCACCCGCGCCCCAGAACAGCGTGGTGGTGGACAGAGAGATCTGGCCGAGCTTGTCGCGCCACAGGCGGCCGTTGCAGGCCCAGAAGTCGGGCAGCAGGCTCAGCGTGTTGGCAAGGACGCTGCGCGAAGGGTCGGCACGCATCGGGCGCATTTCCACGCCGGTGTGCGGGATGCGGGTGTTGAACCAGGCGGCCACGGCATACACCACGATCAGCGCGGCAATGGCCGACTCGGCGGGCGTGTCCACGCCGGTGTCGATCATCGGGATGTCGATGCCCAGCAGCAGGGCCGACATGTGCTGCCCCACCAGCTGGCCGCCCAGCAGCACGCCCAGAATGATGGAGGCAATGGTGAGCCCTTCGATCCAGCCGTTGGCCTTGACCAGCTGCGACGCGGGCAGCAGCTCGGTGAGAATGCCGTACTTGGCGGGCGAGTAGGCCGCTGCGCCCAGGCCGACCACGGCGTAGGCAATGAGCGGGTGCGAGCCGAACAGCATCATCAGGCAGCCCACCACCTTGATGGCGTTGCTGATGAACATGACCTTGCCTTTGGGCAAAGCATCGGCAAAAGCGCCCACGAAGGGCGCCAGCACCACATAGAACAGCGCAAACATGGGCACCAGGGCGGCGCGCTGCCATTCGGGGGCGCCCTCAGAGCGCAGGAGTTCCACGGCTGCCACGAAGAGTGCGTTGTCGGCCAGCGAGCTGAAAAACTGCGCCGACATGATGGTGTAGAAACCGCGCTTCATCGAATGGCTGGTGGGTGCATCAGTTGGGCTGATGCACAGTTAATTGTGAGTAACCGTAGCAGGAGACAGGCGGTTATATCACGCGGATAAACGGCTGCAGTGCCAGAATCCTGCAGGTATTCCCCGGTAGATTTCCCCGTCCCCACTGGTCCTGTCCATGCCCCGTCCCATCACCGCCACCATCCACACCGCCGCTTTGCACAACAACCTCGCGCGGGTGCGCCAGTCGGTGCCCGACGCGAAGGTGTGGGCGGTGGTCAAGGCCAACGCCTATGGCCACGGCATCGAGCGCGTGTTCGAGGGCCTGCGCGGCGCCGACGGTTTTGCGCTGCTGGACCTGGCCGAGGCCGAGCGTGTGCGCCACCTGGGCTGGCGCGGGCCCATCCTGCTGCTCGAGGGCGTGTTCGAGCCGCGCGACCTGGAGCTGTGCTCGCGCCTCGGGCTGTGGCACGCGGTGCACTGCGACGAGCAGATCGACATGCTGGCCGCGCACAAGACGCAGGTCCCGCACCGGGTGTTCCTGAAAATGAATTCGGGCATGAACCGCCTGGGCTTCACGCCCCGGCGCTACCGCACGGCCTGGGCCCGGCTCAACGCGCTGCCGCAGGTGGACGAGATTTCGTTCATGACCCACTTCAGCGACGCCGACGGCCCGCGCGGCATTGCGCACCAGATGGCGGCCTTTCATGCCGCCGCGCAAGACCTGCCCGGCGAGCGCAGCCTGAGCAACAGCGCCGCCACGCTGCGCCACGCGCAGGATGCGGGCGTGCGCGCCGACTGGGTGCGCGCGGGCATCGTGGTGTATGGCAGCGCGCCTGACTTCCCTGAGCACCAGGCCACCCACTGGGGCCTGTTGCCCAGCATGACCCTGTCCACCCGCCTCATCGCCACGCAGCAGCTGCAGGCCGGCGACACGGTGGGTTATGGCTCGCGCTTCACGGCCGATGGGCCGCTCACCATCGGCATCGCCGCCTGCGGCTATGCCGACGGCTACCCGCGCCACTGCGACACCGGCACCCCGGTGCTGGTCAACGGCGTGCGCACGCGCCTGGTGGGGCGGGTGAGCATGGACATGGTGACCGTGGACCTCACGCCCCTGCAGCAGGCCGGTGTGGCGGCGGGTTTTGGCAGCGAGGTCACGCTGTGGGGCCGGGCCGGCAACGGCACGGTGCTGCCCATCGACGAGGTGGCGCAGTCCGCTGGCACCGTGGGCTACGAGCTGATGTGCGCGCTGGCCCAGCGCGTGCCGGTGGTGGTGGACGGCGTGGCCTGAAGTCCTCCCTCGCGGTCTCGCTCTGAGCGCAGAAGTTCGCGCAGAAGTTCACGCAGCAGGTGCCGCCTGCGCCCGGGGTGACCGGAAACTGGTGTGAAATGGCGCCGTCTGTTCGCCACTTCGCGCACCACGCTCCTGCCATGGCCCCACCCCGCAGCAACCCCTCCAGTTCCAAGAAAAAAAGCAGCTCCACCTGGCGCTCGGTGCGCATGCCGCACCACGGCGCGGTGGCGCGCAGCCTGCAGCAGCGCTACAGCCTGCGCTGGCACGGGTTGCTAATCGGCAGCTTCACGCTGCTGCTGATGTGGGCCACCTCGCACCTGCAGATGGTGCTGGGGGTGGATTCGCTGGCGCTGCGGTACCTGGTCACGCTGTCGGTGGGCTATGTGGGCTATCTGCTGGTGCTGCGCGCCTGGGCGGCGCGGTTGGTGCGGCGGGATGGGTCGTCGGGCGATGGCAGTGTGGATGTGCCCGACATCTCCTGGCCCAGCGGCAACGGCCCCTCCGGTGGCGGCCAGGTGCCCTTGCCGCGCACCGGCGGTGGTGACTTTGGCGGTGGTGGCGCATCGGGGGACTTTGGGGGCGGGTGGACGCAAGGGCTGTCCAGCGGTGGCTCCAGCAGCGACTCCAGCGTGCTGGGCGACATTGCCGGGGGCGCGGCCGATGCCCTGGGCAGCGCCGACGAGGGCGCCGTGGTGGTCGTGCCCGTGGTGGCCATCTTTCTCATTGGCGCGGCGCTGGTTTTTGGCGCAGGCTCGCTGGCGATGCTGTTTTTTGGCTGGGACGTGCTGCTCACCGTGGCGGTGGAGATCGCCTTCTCGGTGGCCACGGCGCGGGCTGCCGTGGGCGTGGAGCGCGAGGGCTGGCTCAGCGCCGCCGTGCGCCTGACCTGGAAGCCGCTGCTGGGTGCGCTGGTCTGCGCCGTGCTGCTGGGCGCCACCATCGACCACTTCCTGCCCCACGTGCAGTCGCTGCCCGAGGCCGTGCGGGCCCTGCAGGGGCGGGGATGATGAATTGCTATTAAATATATAGCTAAATAGTGAGCCCTATCAGGCGCAGGGGCCTGATTTTGTTCCATTTTTTTGCTCACCCGGTGCGGGGCAGGCGGCGGCCGGGGCGCCCAGCGCATCCAGGTTGCCGCGCACCTGCGCGAGCAGGGCCAGCAGCTGGGATGCAGTGGCCGGGTCGCAGCCCTTCATCACCGATGCCGCGAGCCCCCGGCGCGCGTCGCGCAGCGCCTGGTACAGGCCCGCGCCCTGGGGGCTCAGGCGCAGGCAGCGGCTGCGCTTGTCGTCGGCGTTGGGCTCGCTCTGCAGCCAGCCTTTGTCTTGCAGCAGGCCCACCATGCGCGCCACCTGGGCCTTGTCGGCGCCGCTGTGGGCCACCAGCTCCTTCTGGGTGGTGCCGGGGTGGCGGCCCACAAACATCAGGGCCCGCACTTCGTTGAGCGTCAGGTCCGGGTGGATGGAGGCCATGGCGCGCGCCATGTGCGCCCGGTAGGCATGCAGCAGGTCGTGCATGGCTTCAAAGATATCGGGGGACGCGTGGGGGGGCATGGCTTTATGTGGTTGACAATATCAACCAATCGGCGGATGATTTGGTTGATCAAGTCAACATTTTAATTCATGAACGCTTCCCTTCCTGCTCCGCTTCCTGTGTCCCATCCGCCTGCCGACCCCCCCTTGGCCATACAGCGCATTCGCCACACGCTCCAGGCCCGCCACCTGCAGGTGGTGCGCCGCACCCAGGTCAGCCCCGGTTTTGTGCGGCTGACCCTGGCGGGCTCCGAACTGGCGGGGTTTGCAAGCGCCGGTTTTGACGACCACCTCAAGCTGATGCTGCCCCAGCCCGGGCAGGACCGCCCCTGTCTGCCCACGCTGCAGGATGGCCGCCCCGTGTTTGATGGCCCGCGCCCCGTGCTGCGCGACTACACCCCCGCGCGCTTTGACGCCGCAGCGGGCGAGCTGGACATCGAAGTGGCCCTGCACGACGCAGGCCCCGCCACCGACTGGGCTGCTGGCGCGGCCGTCGGCCAGTGGGTGGGCATTGCCGGGCCACGCGGCAGCATGGTGGTACCCACGGGTTTTGACTGGCACTGGCTGCTGGGCGACGAAACCGCGCTGCCCGCCATTGCCCGCCGCCTGGCCGAGCTGCCTGCGGGCGCGGTGGCCACCGTGCGCATCCAGCTGAACAACCCGGCCGATCAGCGGAGGCTGACCAGCGCGGCGCAGGTGGATCTGCAATGGGTGAGCGCGCTGCCAGCCGCCGTCGAAGCCCTGGCGCTGCCCCCCGGCGCGGGCTTTGTCTGGGCCGCGGGCGAACACAGCGACATGGCCGCCGTGCGCCGTGCCATGCTGGCCAAGCCGGGTGTGGACGCCAAACGCATGCGCATCTCCGCCTACTGGAAGCGCGGCGCGGCGGACCACCACGAAGACCTGGTCAGCGCAGCAGCGTAAGCGCCGCCGCCTTCTGCACCGCCAGCGTCATGTGCTGCAGCGCCTGCACATTCAGGCGCCAGCATTGCCAGTACAGCGGCACATCCACGGGCTTGTTCGCAATCAGCTCGACCAGGGCGCCGGTCTTCAGGTCGTCCTCCACCAGCGCGTCGGGTGTCATGCCCCAGCCCAGGCTGGCGCGCGTGGCTTTGACGAACGCATGCGCCTCGGGAAGCCAGTGCACGGGCGGCGCCAGCCTGCGGCGCGTGATGCGGCCGACAAAGCGCGCCTGCAGCGCGTCCTTGCGGTTGAACACCAGCATGGGCGCCTGCGCCAGCGTGGTGGCGTTCACGCCCTGTGCAAAATGGCGCTGCATGAAGGCGGGGCTGGCCAGCGCGCGGTAGCGCAGCGTGCCCAGCGGCAGCACCTGGCAGCCCTGCACGGGCTGGGGGTCGGCCGTCACCGCGGCCATCACACGGCCTTCGCGCAGCAGGTTGGCCGAATGGTCCTGGTCTTCCACGTGGATGTCGAAGGTGATGGCCTGCCCCTCGGACGCCTGCGCCATGGCATGGGGAAACCAGGTGGCGAGCGAGTCGGCATTGACGCCAATCGCCAGGCGCGTGGCGCTGCGCTGCCCGCCCCCGATGGTGGCCAGCGCGTCGGCCTCGCTCAGCGCCACCTCGCGCGCATGCCGGTACAGCGCCTGCCCGGCCTCGGTGGGCGTGCAGGGCGTGGCCCGGCGCACCAGCACCTGGCCCACGCGTTCCTCCAGCAGCTTGATGCGCTGCGACACCGCCGAGCGCGTGACATGCAGCACGGCGGCGGCACGCTCGAAGCTGCCCTCGTCGATCACGGTGGCAAAGGCGTTGAGCTGGGCCGAGTCGAGTTGCATGGTTGGTTAGCCATTTTGACGGATCGTTAAAAAGTATAGCTGGCGTCAACAGACGGCGGTGCGCACAATCCGCGCCCATGAGTACCACCGCATTTGCCCACGGCTTCACCTCCACCGCCCTGCTGATCATGGCCATCGGCGCACAAAACGCGTTTGTGCTGCGCCAGGGCCTGCGGCGCGAGCATGTGCTGCCCGTGGTGCTGGTGTGCGCCCTGTCCGACGCCGTGCTGTTGCAGGCCGGCGTGTGGGGCATGGGCGGGATGCTGGCTGCGCGGCCGGAATGGGCGCAGTTCATGCGCTGGGCCGGCGCGTTGTTTCTGGCGGCCTATGCCGTGCAGGCGGCGGCCCGGGCGCTCCGGCCCGCGCACCTGCTGGTGTCGGCCAACGGGCCGGGCGCGAGCCTGCGCAGCACCGTGCTCACGGTGGTGGCCCTGACCTGGCTCAACCCCCATGTCTATCTGGACACCGTGGTGCTGCTGGGCACCATGGCCAGCCCCTACCCCCTGTGGGGCCGGGCCACGTTTGCGGCGGGGGGCTCGCTGGCCAGCGCCTTGTGGTTCCTGAGCCTGGGTTTTGGCTCGCGCTGGCTGGCGCCGGTGTTTGCATCGCCCCGCGCGTGGCGGGTGCTGGACGGGGGCACGGCCATCACCATGATGGGGCTGGCGGTGGCGATGGGTCTAAGCTAAGAAGGATAAGTTCGTTACGCAAACGGAGGGTTTGGGCCATAGTGCAGGGCTGACTGATCTGGAGTGACCCTTCATGCGTTTCAAGACCCTTTTGCTGGCCGCTGCCGTGGCCGCCGCCCTGCCGGTAGCCGCACAGGCCAAGACCTTCCGCTGGTCCCGCTCGGTGGATATTTCCACCTGGGACATCCACTCCCAGAACGTGGGCGTGAACAACACCATGCACGGCGCGGTGTACGACACGCTGGTCGAATACAACAGCAAGACCTTCAAACCCGAGCCATCGCTGGCTACCGAGTGGAAGCTCATCAAGCCCACGCAGCTGCGCCTGACCCTGCGCAAGGGCGTGAAGTTCAGCGACGGCAGCGAGTTCACGGCCGACGACGCCAAGTTCTCGCTGGAGCGCGCCAAGGCCAAAACTTCCAATTTCGCCGTCTACACGCAGGGCATCGACCGGGTGGAGAAGGTCGATGCCTACACCATCGACATCCACTCCGACCTGCCCAACCCGGTGCTGGTGAACCAGCTCACCGAGCTGCGTATCTTGAGCAAGACCTGGGCCGAGAAGAACAAGTCGGTGGAGCCCAAGGACATCAAGACCAAGGACGAAACCTTCGCCCACCGCAACGCGCTGGGCACCGGCCCCTACCAGCTCAAGCAGTGGGCACCCGACCAGCGCGTGGTGCTGGAGCCCAACCCCCACTGGTGGGGCAAGGGCAAGTACCCCACCAACCTGACCGAGATCGTCTACACCCCCATCAAGGCTGACGCCACGCGCACGGCCGCGCTGCTGTCGGGCGAGATTGACTTTGTGATCGACCCCAGCCTGCAGGACCTGGCGCGCATCAAGCAAACCCCCACCCTGCAGGTGCTGGAGGGGCCGGAGTACCGCACCATCTTCCTGGGGCTGGACCAGTTCCGCGACGAGCTGCCCGGCTCGGACGTGAAGGGCAAGAACCCGCTCAAGGACCTGCGCGTGCGCAAGGCGCTGTACCAGGCGATCGACATCCAGTCCATCCAGCGCGTGGTGCTGCGCGGCCTGGCCCAGCCCACGGGCGCTCTGATCGCCAACCAGGTCAACGGCTGGACCAAGAAGGCCGACGTGCGCTGGCCCTACGACCCCAAGGCTGCACAAAAGCTGCTGGCCGATGCGGGCTACCCGGGCGGCTTTGAGGTGGACTTCGCGTGCAGCGCGGGCCGCTACATCAACGACGAGCAGCTGTGCCAGGCCATCACCGCGCACTGGGCCAAGGTGGGCGTGAAGGCCAAGCTGCGCTCGCTGCCGTTTGCCACCTACTTCCCGATGATCCAGCGCAACGAAGCCAGCATCTACCTGCTGGGCTGGGGCGTACCCACGTTCGATGCGTTCTACAGCCTGCAGTCGCTGGTGCGCTCGCCCGGTGCAGGCGGCGACGGCAACTTCAACCTGGGCCGCTTCTCCGATCCGCAGATGGATGCGCTGATTGAGCGCGTGAAGAAGGAGACGGACACGGCCACTCGCAACGGCCTGATCGAGCAGGCGCTGATCAAGGAGCACGAGCTGGTCTCGCACATCCCGCTGTACAACCAGGTGATCCCGTGGGCGGGGACGAAGAAGGTGGAGATCATCCACCGGGCCGACAACCGCATCGACTGGCGGTATCTCAGAGTGACAACCCCCTGAGGCGCTTTGCGCCTTCCCCCTTCTCTCGAATGGCTGCGCCATTCGGGAAGGGGGACGCCGCCAGCGCGGCGGGGCGGCCCTTGCGCGGCGGCACTGGTCTGGGCCGCGCCAGTTTCACAAGCCGTGCACTCTGGCGACGTTGGCGTTTGGCGCCAAGAAGATTCAGGCCAGCGCGCGCTGCACCGCAGGCCGCTCTCGCATGCGCTGCGTGTGCGCGAACACCTTCGGAAACCGGGCGATGTCCACGCCATCGCTGTGCAGCCAGGTGCCGATGGTGAACAGGTAGCCATCGGCCACCGTGTACTGCTCGCCCATCACCCACGGGCCCTGGTCCACGGGCGGCAGGTAGTGGCTTTCGATGAGGTCGAAGCACTCCGTCATGTTCTGCGGCACCTTGCGCTGCATCGCAGCCTGGGCCTCGGGCTCGTCCGCCCAGCGGCTGGCGCGGGGGCGGTGGGCGTGGGCGATGTGCACGGTGGACGCGAGGTAGCTGTGGAACTCCTGCAAACGCGCAAAGCCATGCGCGTCGGCCGGGGCCAGGCGGGCTGCGGGAAAGCTCTGTGCCACATAGGCCAGCAGCGCGGGGGTTTCGGTCAGCGTGCCCTGCGGCGTGGCCAGTGCGGGCACGCGGCCCTTGGGGTTCACGGCAAGATAGTCGGGCGTGCGCTGCTGGCCTGCAGCGAAGTCCACGCGGACCAGTTCGTAGGCGGCGCCCGCTTCTTCCAAAGCGATGCGCACAGCCTGCGCGCAGGTGCCGGGGGTGTAGTAGAGCGTGAGTGTGGTCATGGTTAGGTTGCTATTAAATATGTAGCTTATCAGGCAATAGGGCCGCGCGCAGACGGCCTTTTTTGATCAAAATTCTCAGTACAGGCCGCGCGTGCGCGCCATCAGCCGCACCAGGCCCAGCAGCGTGTCGGTGTGGGGAGTGGGCACAGCGGTGATCTGGCCCAGCTCGCGCACCGCGCCCACCAGGGCGTCGATCTCCATGGGCTTGCCCGCTTCCACGTCCTGCAGCATCGAGGTCTTGAACGCGCCCAGCTTGCGGGTGACGGCGTGGCGGTCCTCGGGCTGCTGGTCGATCGGCAGGCCCAGCTTTTCGCCAATCGCCTTGGCTTCGAGCATCACGTGCGACACAAAACCCCGCACCAGGTCGTCGTCCAGGATGCGGTCGGTGGTGGCGCCAGTGAGCGCACTGATGGGGTTCATGGTGAGGTTGCCCCAGAGCTTGAACCAGATGTCCTTCTGGATGCAGTCGCTCAGCTCCACATCGATGCCGCCACGCTGCAAGGTGTCGGCCAGGGCCTGCAGGCGCGCGCTGCGGGGGCCGCCCGGCTCGCCCACGATGAGGCGGTTGCCAAAGTGTTGCTTCACGAAGCCCGGCGCCTCCAGCGAGCAGCTGGTGTGCACCACGCTGCCCACCACATGGCGCGTGGGGATAGCGTTGGCAATCACGCCGCCCGCGTCCACCGATGCGAGTGCGCGACCCTGCGCAGCGCCGCCAAAGCCATCCAGAAACCACCAGGGCACGCCGTTCATGGCCGTGAGCACGACGGTGTCCGGCCCGATCAGCGGGGCCATGGCGCGTGCCACCTCGGGCAGGCCGGGCGCTTTCACGGCCACGACCACCAGGTCTTGCACGCCCAGGGCCGCCGGGTCGGCCGCCGCTGTCACCGCCACCTGGGCCACCGTGCCATCAGGGCGCCGCAGGCGCAGGCCGTCGGCCTGCAACGCTGCCAGCGTGGCGCCGCGCGCCACCAGGCTGACATCGCAGCCCGCCTGCGCCAGCGCCACGCCGAGCCAGCCGCCGATGGCGCCCGCGCCGTAGATACATGCTTTCATGCTTGTCGATCCTTGTGTGTTGTTCTGAAGAAAGGGGATGCTCAGTAGCCTGTGGGCCGTGGCGCGGCAGCGGCGTCCGTGCCGGTGCGAAACCGCGCCAGCAGGTTCTGCGCAGCGCTGGTCAGCAGCATGGTGTCCACGCCCACGGCCACAAACAGCGCACCGGCCGCCAGCCACTGGCGCGCCTGCGCTTCGTGGGTGGCCAGGATGCCCGGCGCCTTGCCCGCACGCAGGATGCGTGTTATGCCCTCGTGGATGGCGGCCTGCACCTCGGGGTGCCCCGGGTTGCCCGGGTGGCCCATGGAGGCCGACAGGTCGGCCGGGCCGATGAACACGCCGTCCACGCCGGGGGTGGCGGCAATCGCATCGAGGTGGGCCATGGCCTCCACCGTCTCGGCCTGCACCAGCAGGCAGACCTGCTGGTTGGCCTCGTGCACATACTGCGGGTAGGCCTGCCAGCGCGACGAGCGCGCCAGCGCGCTGCCCATGCCGCGCACGCCCTCGGGCGCATAGCGCGTGGCGCGCACCAGCTGCCGGGCCTGCTCGGGCGTGTCCACCATGGGCACCAGCAGGGTTTGTGCGCCGATGTCCAGGTACTGCTTGATGAGGGCGGTGTCGCCCACCGGCACCCGCGCAATCGCATGGGGCGCGCGGGCCCCCGGCGGCAGGGCGCTGCTGGCGCTGGCAATGGCCTGCAGCTGGTGCAGGATGGAGCGCAGGTCGTTGGGTGCATGTTCGCCATCGACCAGCAGCCAGTCGTAGCCGGTGCCCGCGAGGATTTCTGCGGTGTAGGCATCGGCCAGCCCCAGCCACAGGCCGATCTGTGCCTCGCCCCGGGCCAGTGCCTGCTTGAAGGAATTGGTGGGTGTGTGCATGGCGTGCATTCTTGCCGATGCCAGAGAACGAAGTGGATGGGGTGCCATCGTAGGGGCGCGGCGCCAGGGGTCTATAGGTGCTTGGTAGGGTGGGGGCCCGCGCCGCTATAGTCGGCCACCCGCGCCTGTGCCCACCGACCATCCCCTTTTTCATGGCCAAAGACAAAACCATCTTCACCTGCACCGAATGCGGCGGCACCAGCCCGCGCTGGCTGGGCAAATGCCCGGCCTGCGGCGCCTGGAACACGCTGATCGAGCAGGTGGCCGAGGCCGGGCCGGGCAAGAACCGCCTGAGCGCACCGCAAGGCTATGCGGGCCTGGCCCATGCGCAGCCCGTGATGCCGCTGGCCGCCATCGAAGCCCAGGACGTGGCCCGCACCCCCAGCGGCATCGACGAGCTGGACCGCGTGCTGGGCGGCGGCATTGTGGAAGGCGGCGTGGTGCTCATCGGGGGCGATCCGGGCATTGGCAAATCCACCCTGCTGCTGCAGGCCATGGACGCACTGCAGCGCGCGGGCCTGCCCACGCTGTACGTGACAGGCGAGGAAAGTGGCGCCCAGGTGGCGCTGCGCTCGCGGCGCCTGGGCATCGAGGGCAGCCAGGTGCAGCTGCTGGCCGAGATCCAGCTCGAAAAGATCCTGGCCACGGTCGAAGCCACCCAACCGGCCGTGGTCGTGATCGACTCCATCCAGACCACCTATTCCGACCAGCTCACCAGCGCACCGGGTTCGGTCGCCCAGGTGCGGGAATGTGCGGCGCACCTCACGCGCATGGCCAAGGGCACGGGCATCGCCGTCATCCTGGTGGGCCATGTGACCAAGGAGGGCGCGCTGGCGGGGCCGCGCGTGCTGGAGCACATGGTGGACACGGTGCTGTACTTCGAGGGCGACACGCACAGCCAGTTCCGCCTGGTGCGGGCCATCAAGAACCGCTTCGGCGCGGTCAACGAGATCGGCGTGTTTGCAATGACCGAGAAGGGCCTCAAGGGCGTGAGCAACCCCAGTGCCATCTTTTTGAGCCAGCATTCCGAG
>CAYXSL010000003.1:0-56426 GCA_964466605.1 uncultured Verminephrobacter sp. | reverse complement strand
CAGTGCCCCCGCGCAAGGGCCGCCCCGCCGCGCTGGGGGCGTCCCCCTCCCGCGAAGCGAGAGAGGGGGAAGGCACGAAGCGACTCAGGGGGTGTTTGCATGGTCAAGCCTGCGCGCGCAGCGTGCGCAGCACGCTATTGATGGCACCGCCGAGCTTTTTGGCGTACTCGGGGTCGGTGGCGTAGCCCGCCTTTTGCAGCGCCGAGGCATAGGCCATGGCCGAGCCGGACTGGGCGACGGATTCGGCCTTCTCGTAGCGCGGGCTGTCCTTGATGAGCTTTGCGTAGTCGCGGAACGAATCCTCGTACGAGTCGTAGGCGCGGAACTTCGCCGTCACCTTCTGGGCCTTGCCGTTGATGTATTCGGTGGTGGTGATCTCGGCCACCTTGCCCGTCCAGCCCTTGCCGGCCTTGATGCCGAACAGGTTGAACGAGTTGGAGCCGTCCTTGTGCTTGATCTCGCTCTTGCCCCAGCCGGTTTCGTGGCCCGCCTGGCCCAGCATGAAGCTGGCGGGGATGCCGCTTTCTTGCGCCACACGCTCGGCGGTGCCAGACAGGTGCTGCACGAACCCCTCGCGGCCCTTGGGCGCCTGGATGGTGGCCTCCGCAGGCGTGTTGCCGCTGGCCGCCGGGGCTGCAGCGCGGGGCAGGGCGGACTGCAGGCTCAGCGTGGAGGGCACCGAGAAGGTGGTGTCCGCGCCGCCCATCTGGCGCGAGAGCTGGCGTGCAATGGCTTCAGAGAGCCCGCCCTGCTGCCCCGCCATGGTCACCGACAGCTGCTGGTCGAGCATGTCCTGGCCCAGGTTGGCCTGCTCGCCTTCCATGAGGCCGGATTTCATCGTGGCGTCGCGCATGCTTTTGATCAGCTCGCGCATGAACAGCGACTCGAACTGCTTGGCCACCTCGCGCGTGGTCTGCGCATTGCTGGCCGTGCCCGCGTCGTACTTGAGCGAATTGAGCGAGCGGATGTCCACCGCCAGCGCATTCGAGGTGCTGCTGGTGGTGCTGGATGAAGGCAGGGTGAGGGCCATGGTCGCGCCTCCGGGTCAGATCACTTCCAGTTCGGCGTTGAGCGCGCCGGCGGCCTTGATGGCCTGCAGGATGGCCAGCAGGTCGCCCGGCGTGGCCCCCAGCGCGTTGAGCGCCTTGACCACGTCGGCCAGCTGGGGCGAGGGGGGCACCTGGATGATGTTGCCCGGCTCCTGGTTGATGCGGATGTCGCTTTGCTGTGCCACCACCGTTTGCCCTTGCGAGAACGGTGCGGGCTGGCTGATGACGGGCGTGGAGCTGATGGTGATGGACAGGTTGCCGTGTGCGATGGCGCAGGGTCCGAGTGTGACGGCCTGGTTCAGCACCACCGAGCCGGTGCGCGCGTTGATGACCACCTTGGCTGCGGGCGTCATCGCGTCCAGCTGCAGCTCCTCCAGGTCGGCAATGAAGCCCACGCGGGCGCCGGGGTCGGTGGGCGCGCGCACCTGCACGGTGCGGCCGTCCAGCGCGGTGGCCACGCCACTGCCCAGCTTGGTGTTGATGGCCTGCACCACGCGGCGCGCGGTCTGGAAGTCGGAGGCGTTCAGGCCCAGGCTGATGGTGTCGCCCTCGTTGAGGGGAGTGGGCACGGAGCGCTCGACCTGTGCGCCCTGCGGAACGCGGCCTGCGCTCAGGTGGTTGATTTGCACCTTGCTGCCGCCGGCGGCGGCGCCTGCACCGCCCACCACCACATTGCCCTGGGCCAGCGCATAGATCTCGCCGTCGGCGCCGCGCAGCGGGGTGACGATGAGCGTGCCGCCCTTGAGCGATTTGGCATTGCCCATGGAGGACACGTTCACATCGATCATCTGCCCGGGCTGGGCAAATGCCGGGAGCTGGGCGGTGACGATCACCGCCGCCACGTTCTTGAGCTGCAGCTGCGACGCCGAGCCGGGCGGCAGGCTGATGCCCATCTGCTGCAGGTAATTCGACATCGCCTGCGTGGTGTAGGGCATCTGCGTTGTCTGGTCACCCGTGCCGTCCAGGCCCGCGATCAGGCCATAGCCCGTCAGCTGGTTGCTGCGCACGCCCTGCACGGCCGCCACTTCCTTGATGCGCAGGGCCTGGGCGGGCCCGGCCAGGCAGGCGGCCCCCAGGGCCAGCAGCAGCCACAGCGCGCGCGCCGTGCGCTGCAGGGGGGAGTGGGACAAGGCTTTCATGGCACCGATTGTGGGCGGCCCCGCCAGAAACTAAAACCCGAAAAGCAGTCGGTTCACCGGCCTATTGCGTGGGTTTCGGGGCGGGGGGGATGCGGTCGGTGGCCTTCAGCGCGCCGGGCAGGTGCTCGGGCTGTTCTACTGCGAAAAACATGAAGAAAAATGGCCGTTTCCGCGCTACCAGTAAGCTTATTTAGCTATTAATAATGTAGCAATTGGCTGTGGGCGGCCAAAGTGTCTCCGGGTGTGCTTCGCCCCCGTCGTCGGAAACTGGCGCGGCCCAGGCGCGGGCCGCCGCGCAAGGGCCGCCCCGCCGCGCTGGCGGCGTCCCCCTCAGGGGGGAAGGCGCGCAGCGCCTCAGGGGGGGCCTAGAACGGCGTGATGGTGTTGAAGAACCGGTTCATCCAGCCCATGGCCTGGGCCTCGTTCTGGGCACCCCGGCCCCGCGACTCGACCCGCACATTGGCGACCTGGGTGGAGTTGACGATGCTGCCGGGCTGCATCACGCGCGGGTCGATGGTGCCGGAGAAGCGCAGCACGTCCACGTTCTGGTTCACGCCGATCTGCTTCTCGCCGGTCACCACCAGGTGGCCGTTGGGCAGCACGTCCACCACGGTGGTGGTGATGGAGCCGGTGAAGGTGTTGGCGCTTTCGGTGCCACCTTTGCCGGAGAAGGTGTTTTCGGAGCTGGCGCCGAGCTTGGTTTTGTCTGCCAGAGACGAATTGACGAACGGCAGGTTGGTGATGCCTGCCGATGCCTTGGACCCGCGGTCCACCGTGGACGAGGACTTCTGGCTGGCGGTGACGTTCTCGACAATCATCACCGTCACGTTGTCGCCCACCATGCGCGCGCGGCGGTCTTCGAATGCGGGACGGTAGCTGGCGTTCTGAAACAGGCTGCCAGTCACGGGCGGCGGTGTGCGCGGTGCGGCGGCGGCAATGGGGGGTGGCGTGGTGGGCAGGATGTCCACCGGCGGCGGCGGCGACAGCGTGGCGCAGCCTGTGGCCAGCAGCGCCAGGGCGGTAGAGGCGATCAAGTGCTTCATGGCGTTGTCCTTCCTTCCCATCACAGCTGCGACAGCTTGGCCAGCATCTGGTCGGAGGTCTGGATGGCCTTGGAATTCATCTCGTAGGCGCGCTGGGTCTGGATCATGGTGACCAGCTCTTCCACCACGTTCACGTTGGATGCTTCCAGAAAACCCTGCTTCAGAATGCCCAGGCCGTTGGTGCCGGGTGTGCCCTGCTGGGGTTGGCCCGAGGCGGCCGACTCCTTGAACAGGTTCTGGCCAATGGGCTCCAGGCCCGCCGGGTTGATGAAGGAAGCCATCGCCAGGTTGCCCAGCGGCTGGGGCTGGGTGTTGCCGGGCACGGTGGCCGACACCACGCCATCGGCGCTGATGCTCACACTGGTGGCGTTGGCAGGCACGGTGATGCCGTTGGCCACGGGCAGGCCGCTGGAGTTGACAAGGCGGCCCTGGGCATCGACCTGGAACGAGCCGTCGCGTGTGTAGCCGATGGTGCCGTCGGGCATGGTCACTTCCAGGAAGCCATTGCCGTTGATGGCCACGTCCAGGTTGTTCTTGGACTCCTGCAGGCTGCCCTGCACGAAGTTGCGGCTGGTGGCCACGGTGCGCACGCCCAGGCCCAGGTGCAGGCCGGTGGGCAGCTGGTTCTGCTCGGTGGTGGCGGCGCCCACCTGGCGCAGGTTCTGGTAGATCAGGTCTTCGAACACCGCGTTGTTGCGCTTGTAGCCGGTGGTGGAGACGTTGGCCAGGTTGTGCGAGATGACGTCGAGCTGGGTCTGCTGGGCAGACATGCCGGTCTTGGCGATCCAGAGGGAGTTGATCATGGTGCTTCCTTTTGGCGTGGCAGCGTGGAGCGGCCTCAGCCGTTCATGCTCAGCAACTGGCTGGCGGTCTTGTCATTGGTCTCGGCGGTCTGCAGCAGGCGCATCTGCTGCTCGAACTGGCGCGCTGCGGCGATCATCCCCACCATGCTCTCCACCGGGTTCACGTTGGAGCCCTCCAGCGCGCCCGACAGCATGCGGGCGTTGGCGTCGTTGGGCATGGGGTCGCCCGACGCGGTGCGGAACAGCCCGTCGTCGCCGCGCTTGAGCGGGTCTTCCGCCGTGGGCGTGGCCAGCTTCAGGCGGCCGATGTTCTGCGCGGCCTGGCCTGCGATCTTGGCGGTGATGGTGCCGTCGCTGCCCAGCGAGACATCGGCGCCGGGCGGTACGTCAATGGGCGCACCGCCATCGGACAGCACCGGCAGCCCGGTGGGCGTGAGCAGCTGGCCGGTGGCCGAGACTTCAAAGCTGCCCGCGCGGGTGTAGGCCTCGATGCCGTCCAGGCCCTGCACGGCAAACCAGGCGTTGCCTGCGGCCATGGCGTCGAGGTTGCGGCCGGTGCGCTGCACGGGGCCAGGGGTGTTGACGTAGCCCGAGGTGGCCTCCAGCGCAAACACGCGGGTCTTGGCGCCGTCGCCCTGCAGGGGCACTGACCGGAAGGTGGACATCTCGGCGCGGAACCCGCCCGTGGATGCATTGGCCAGGTTGTTGGACAGCACGGCCTGCCGGTGGGCGGCAGCGTTTGCGCCCGTCATCGCGGTGTAGATGATGCGGTCCATGGGGGCTCTCCGGGGTCCTGGGTGGGGTCAGTGCAAGGTCAGCGGCCGATCAGCGCAGGTTCACCAGCGTGGACATCACCTGGTCTTGCGTCTTGATGGTCTGGGCATTGGCTTGGTAGGCGCGTTGCGCGGTCATCATGTTCACCAGCTCGGCGGTGAGGTCCACATTGGAGTCCTCCAGCGCCCCCGAGCGCAGGGAGCCGAAGTTGCCGTCGGTGGCGGTGCCCGCCACCGGCTGGCCGGATTCGAACGTGGCTACCCAGTTGTTGCTGCCCACCGAGGCCAGGCCCTGTGTGTTGCGGAAGCTCGACAGCGCCAGCTGGCCTTCGGCACGGGTCACGCCGTTGGAGTAACGGGTCATGATCATCCCGTTGTTCTCGATATTGATGCCCGTGAGTTCGCCCGACGTGTAGCCGTCCTGGCTCAGGTTGGACACTGCGAACTTGGTGCCGAACTGGGTCACCTTGTCCAGGTTCACGTCCACCGTGTAGGTGGGCAGGTTGTTGGGGTTGGGTGGCGTCGGGTTGACGGTGAGCGGCAGCGAGAAGCCCGTGGCGGGCGGCGTGGCCACCGGGCCGGTGATGGCGCCGTTGTTGTCGAAGGTGATCTGGCCAATGGGCGTGGCCACCACGGGCGGCACAGCGGTAGGGTCATCCAGCTGGTCATACACATCCCAGGTGTTGGCGGTGGCGGTCTTCTGGAAATACAGGCTCACCGGCTTGGCCACGCCCTGGCTGTCGAACACGTTGATCGACGTGCCATACGTGGCGCGTGGCGTGGCCGGGATGGGCGGCGTGGCTGCGGGGTCGCCTGCCGCATCGGTGGCGCGCGCGTCCAGGTTGAACGCAGCCGTGATGGTCGTGGTCTGCTTGGCTGGGATGGGCTCGGCCGTGGGGAACACCATGGGGATGGGGTCGGTGCCCGTGCGCAGGCCCGTGACGGGGTCCACCGGGTAGCCCATCACCGAGGCGTTGTCGTTGGTGATCATGTTGCCTTCCTTGTCCAGCTTGAAGTTGCCGGAGCGGGTGTAGGCAGGCGTGCCATCGGGCAGCGTGAGCGTGAAGAAGCCGTTGCCGTTGATGGCCACATCCAGGCTGTTGCCGGTGATCGTGAGGTTGCCCTGGGTGAACTGTTGCGCCACCGCAGCCACTTCCACGCCGATACCGGCATTGGACCCGCCAGCCGAGCCGATGGCCGAGGCCACCATCTCCGCAAACTCGGCCCGCGAGGCCTTGAACCCCACGGTGTTGGAGTTGGCAATGTTGTGCCCGATGACGTCGAGGTTCTTGCTGGCGGCGTTCAAGCCCGACAGGCCTTGCTGAAAACTCATGGTGTTCTCCTGATGGGGGCGGGGAAAAGGGGTTTAGACCAGGGCCTTGATCTGGCTGTAGCTGATGGTCTTGCCGTTCGCCAGCGTCAGCTTGAGCTGGCCGTCTTCGGCGCCAGCGGCCGTCACCTTGGACAAGGCCAGCGGCGTACTCGCCAGCTTGGTGGAGCCGTTGACGGCAGTGACGCGGAACTGCAGCGCGTCGGTGGTGCCTGTGTATTTGCTGGCGTCCCACTCGAAGGTGTGGCGGCCTGCGGCCTTGGCGCCCAGATCGAAGGTGTCCACCACCTGGCCGCCGGCAGTGGTCACCTCGATCTTCACGTTGGTGGCTGCCGAAGGCAGCTCGAAACCGCCCTTGCCCGCCTTGTCGGCCACGGCGAGGCTGGAGCCGTCGGTCATCACGTTGCGCCCGATGAGCGCCGTGCCCTGCATCACCTGCAGCGAGTTGAACTGCTCGGCCATGCTCTGCATGGTCTGGTTGAGCTGCTGGATGCCGGTCACCGTGTTGATCTGCGCAATTTGCGAGGTCATCTGGGCGTTGTCCAGCGGGTTCATCGGGTCCTGGTTGTTGAGCTGCGCGACGAGCAGCTTCAGGAACCGGTCTTGCGCGGCAGCGGGGTCGGTGGCAGCGTTGGCTTTGGTGCCGGTCGCGTCCGTGACCGTGGGGGCGCTGGTGGCGGAGTTGAGGATCATGGCGGAGTCCGTCCTGAAGTTACTGGCCCATCTGCAGGGTCTTGAGGAGCAGCGACTTGGCCGTGTTCATGACCTCGACGTTGTTCTGGTACGAGCGCGAGGCCGAGATCATGTTGACCATCTCCTCGACCGCGTTCACGTTGGAATGCGTGACATAGCCCTGCTCGTCGGCCGAGGGGTGGGCGGGGTCGTGCACCCGGCGGCCGGGCACGTTGCTTTCGCTCATCCCGCTCACGCGCACACCGGCGGCGCTGTCGGCGCCCATGGGCGCGGTCTGGAACACCAGCTGGCGCGCCTTGTAGGCCTTGCCATCGGGGCCTGCCACGGCATCGACGTTGGCCAGGTTGCTGGCCACCACATTGAGCCGCTGCGACTGCGCGCTGACGGCGCTGCCGGAGACGTTGAAGATGGAGAACATGGACATGGCGTGGCTCGCTTTCTTGGCTTGCGCTCTGGCTTACTGCCCCTGGATGGCGCTGAGCATGGTTTTGGCGCCCCCGTTGATGAAGCGCAACGTGGCCTCGTACCGCACGGAGTTGTCCACGAAGTTGGCGCGTTCGCGGTCCAGGTCCACCGAGTTGTTGTCCAGACTGGGCTGCGTCTGCACCGCGTAGCCCAGTGCACCCTGCCGATCGATGCTGGCGGTGGTGGGGACGGTGGACAAAGGAATGTGGCGCGGATCGGTGGCGCTGGCGGTGCCATGCGACCCGCCTGCGGCCAGGCGGGTGACACCCGAGCCCGTGCCCGAGGAACCGATGCCTGTGGCTTCCCGCAGCGCATCCCCAAACTTGAAGTCGCGCGCCACGTAGCCGGGGGTGTCGGCGTTGGCAATGTTGCTGGCGATGGCGCGCTGCCGTTCCGCACGCAGCACCAGGGCGTTGCTGTGAAAACTCAGCTGGTTGGTCATCTTGTCAAGCATGTTTGCCTCACACCGTCGGTTGCAAAGTCGCCAGCCCCGGGGGCTTTTTTGGCGTTGCCTGATTATGGAAACCGCCGCTTTTTTCTAAAGGGCGAAGAGCGTGGAAATGGATGGGCAGTTCCGGGTTTTGGGCTGGCACTGTCTGCCTATAGTTGCTGTTGTGAAATGGCCCCTGCCCCCGGTGGGCTGGCCGCCCGATGCCCAGGAGGTTCCATGCCCACGTCCCCCCGCTTTCTGTTTCCCCTCCCGGTTGAATGGGGCCGTTCCCCCGCGCGGCGCCCTGCGGGTGCCGCCTGGCGGGCCCTGTGGCTGGTGGTGCTGGGAGCGCTGGCCCTGGGCGCTGGCGGCGCTGCCCAGGCCCAGGCGGCGGCCGATCCCTCGGCGGACCTGGGCCCACTGACCCAGCGCTGGCTGGATGACACCCTGGCGCGCAGTGCGCCCACCGGGCTGCCCCTGCGCATGGAAGTGAGCGTTGGCTCACTGGACTCGCGTTTGCGGCTGGCGCCGTGCGCACGTGTGGAACCGTACTTGCCTGTGGGCTCCCGCCTGTGGGGCCGTATCCGCCTCGGGTTGCGCTGCGTCGAAGGGCCCACCGCCTGGAATGTGTTTCTGCCAGTCACCGTCAAGGCGTTTGGCCCGGCCTGGGTGTTGACCGGCAACGTGGCGCCCGGCGCCGTCCTGACTGCCAATGACGCCACCCAGGCTGAGGTGGACTGGGCCGCCGAAGCCGCGCCAGTGATGGCGAACCCGGACCTCTGGGTAGGGCAGATCGCCGCGCGCCAGCTGGTGGCGGGCCAGGCCTTGCGCCAGAGCATGGTGCGGGCCCCGATGCTGTTCCGTGCGGGGGCCCAGGTGAAGGTGGTGGCCCAGGGGCCCGGCTACGCGGTCACGTCGGCAGGGCAGGCGCTGTCGGCCGGGGCTGTGGGGCAAACTGTGCGCATTCGCATGGAGAATGGGCGTATCGTCAGTGGAATTGTCAACGAAGGCGGAACAGTGGACGTCACTCTTTGATGACGCCCCGGTGATAAATGGCTAAAGTCCGGACCAAACGGGTCGAAAACATTGCTACTGAGCCCCACATCATGCGGGGTGGTGGAGAGAGCGATGAAGATAGGTCAAAAACCGGAACTCCCGGGCGCATTGCCGCAGACGGGGCTTGCCAAGCAAGCCAAAAGTCCTGCCAGCGCTGCTGAAGGAGCCACCAAGGACGCCCTGGCTGCCGCGTCAACCGCCGGTGTGCCTGTCACGGTCTCCATCGCTGCCCAAAGCCTGAACCCTGCCTCCCGTGTGGCAGGTGATTTTGATGCCGGCAAGGTCAAGGCAGTCCGCGCTGCCATCGAAAAAGGTGAGTTTTCTGTCGATGCCGAAGCCATCGCCGACAAGATGCTGTCCAACGCCCAGGAGATCCTGACCCGTTCGCGGGGTTGAGCCCGCTTTGCAGACTGGCGTGATCCATCGCACAATGCGCCATGTCGCTGGAAGAAACCCTCTCGGCTGTCGAGCAGCTGATCGATAAAGTCACCGCCGCCCTTCTCGCGGCAGACCCCCAATCCCTGGAACAACACAGTGTGGCCCTGCGTGACGCAGCGGCCCTGTTTGCGCGCGCGCTGGAGCAATCCACGGCACATGGGGTGCCGTTGCCTGCGGCGGTGCAAAAGCGGGTGGAAGCCATCAGCGGCATGCTGGCGGTGCAGCGCGACAACCTGGCACGCCTGTCGGCCGTGACAGACCGCCAGGCGGCGGGCCTGCTGCCCCCGTCCAATGCCGCATCGACCTATGGCGATGGGCTGTCAACGCGCGCGGCGAAGCCGGGCGTGGCGCGCATCTACCGTTCTACTGGCTGATGGAGGGGGGATGGACCTTGGCCCGGCGCGCCCTCTGGGGCGGCGGGAAAGGTCGATACAAGGTCAATGCGCGCGCATCTTGGCGCGCAGGCGGGCGATGGACTGGCTGTGCAGCTGGCACACCCGTGATTCCGTGACACCCAGCACGGCAGCAATCTCCTTGAGATTCATGTCGTGCTCGTAGTACATGCCCATGATGTGCTGCTCGCGCTCGGGCAGGCTCTTGATGGCGTTGACCAGCGAGGTCTTGAGACGCTGGTCGCGCAGCAGCTCGACGGGGTCGGCATCGGCATCGGCGACATGGCGGTCCAGAAAGCCATCCTCGTCATCGTTGCCATGGGTCATGTCTTCCAGGTACACCAGCTGGGTGCCCCGGACCTTGCCCAGCAGGTTCTGGTATTCGGGCAGGCTCATGCCCATCTCGCTGGCGATTTCCGATTCGAGCGGGCTGCGGCCCAGCTTCTGTTCCAGCCGATGCACTGCGTGCTCGATGTCTTTCTGGCTCTTGCGCGAGCTGCGGCTCATCCAGTCGCCCTCGCGCAGCTCGTCGAGCATGGCGCCCCGGATGCGCTGGGTGGCAAAGGTCTCGAACTGCACGCCCTGGGCGACTTCGTAGCGCGAGAGCGCTTCGGCCAGGCCCATCATGCCGACCTGGATCAAGTCATCCAGCTCCACATTGGGCGGCAGCTTGGCGATCATGTGGTGCGCAATTCTCCGGACCAGCGGCACATGCTGGCGGATCATGGCATCGCGATCAAGCTGGCCTTTGGCTGTGTACATCAGTTCAATGGCTCCGGACAAAATGCGCGGGCATGCCTGTCAAGTTGCTGGGTGGCAGCGCAGTCAGCGATCTGTTCATGGTGCCCGCATTTTCCAGCAGTTGCAAGGCCAGGCGCTGAAGCTCCTGGGGGTTCTGCGTGGCGATGGTGGTGGTCCGTATGGTTCCGCCCAGGTGGCGCTCTGCGCAGGCCTGCAGCGTCATCAGCTGTGATTGAGCCTTGCGGCGCTCGGCGGCCGTGTTGCTGTGCAGCAAAGCGGCCACCATGCAGGGCAGACCGGTGTGCAGTGCAATCTGCTTGAGGCTTTTGTAGCTGGTCATCACGCCCGCTGAACCGCTGCCCATCACCACCAGCGGCACCGTGGCCGTGTGGGTCAGCAAGGGCCCCAGTGTGGAGGCAGGCGCGTGGATCACCATCAGGCCGTAGGTCCTGAAGTAGGGCAGCAGGTCCTCCATGGGGGAGCGTGTGGTGTCCGCCGCCTTGCGGCTGATGTGCTGCAAGCCCTTGGCTGCAGGGATCACGGCCAGCGAGGACGCGGTGGCCCCCAGGTTCAGCTGCGCGCCGTCGTTCCATGAGGCGTGTTGCAGCAGGTGCAGCAGGCCCGGGCTGTTGTCTGTCTCCTGGGCCGTGCCGTCCAGCACCACCACGGGGTAGCCCAGCCGCTGCAGGCTGGCGCAGATCTGCCACAGCGTTTCCAGCCCGCTTCCGGCGTTGCCCTGGCTGACCACCGCCAGCATGCGCAGCTCGGCCTGCGGCGTGAAGCTGTGCAGGCCGGCGGCTTGGTGAAAACCCAGATCAAGCATCGACCAGCCCCCCTTCGGTGATGGTGTCGGGGGAGTGGGAGAAGAAGAAGTTCAGGTCGGTGGCCTTGGGGTCGAACGCCGACTTGGCGGGGGAGCGCATCGAGGTGCTGATGAGCTGGTGCGCGTTGGCGCGCTCCCAGTCCTCGGGCACGCGCTGGCCGTTGGTCACGCCGCGCAGCACCATCTGGTGGCGGATCAGCGCGTCGATCGCGGGGCCCAGCTTCACGGCCTCGTCCACCTTGGACAGGATGGCCTGCTGTGATCCGTCGGTCTTGAACGCGGTGAGCACGTCGTCCAGCGTGTCGCCGTGGCAGCCGGCGTTGAGCACCAAGAGCCGGTTCACGTGGGGTAGGTCCAGCACATCCAGCATGTCGCGCTTGCGTGGGTCGCGGGGCGCCACGCCGGTGGTGTCGATCAGGACCATCTTCTTGGCCGACAGCAGGCCCAGCAGGTCCTGCAGTGCGGCGCGGTCGTGCGCCAGGTGGGCCACGATGCCCAGCATGCGGCCGTAGGTGCGCAGCTGTTCATGGGCGCCTACGCGGTAGGTGTCCAGCGTGATCAGGCCCACGCTGCCCGGGCCGTGGATGCGCGCGCACATGGCGGCCAGCTTGGCCGTGGTGGTGGTCTTGCCCACCCCGGTGGAGCCCACCATGGCAAAGATGCCGCCCTGTTCGTACAGCGGGGGCTCGGCCTGGTCCGTCTTGAGGTTGCGCTCCAGCACTTCCATCAACCAACGCACCGATTCGGCGGCCGACAGTTCCTCGGGCATGCGTTCGAGCACGGCGCGGGCCAGCGAAGGCGAGTAGCCCGCACGGATCATCTTGAGCATCAGGTTGGACTGGATCGGGTTCTGGCGCGCCTGGCCGAGCCAGGCCAGCGTGTTGAAGCGGTCCTCGATCAACTCCTTCATGGAGTGCAGCTCGTTCATCAGGCTTTGCTGATTGTTCGACTGGATCAGGTGCGCGCTGGCCGCTTCCTGCCGGCGGCGCGGGGGCTCGGGCGGGATGTCCATGGGGATGGTGCGCAGCGGGTTGTGGCGCGCCACGGCCACGGCCGGGGCGGGCATGCGTTCGCGCTCCCGTTCGGGTTCCTGGTCGCGGCTGCGCTCCGACAGCGTCGGGGCTTCAGCCGCGCCATGCAGGGCCTCGTGGCGGCGCCGCAGCATGCGCTCGCGCACGTAGTCCTGGAAAGACAGCGTGCTCATCGCCAGCTGCTCGGTGTCTTCCTCCACTGGGTTGCGGCCCAGGCCTGCCGCCGCCTGGCTCGCCAGGCTGGAGCGGGCGGGCTGCGTGCTGCTGCGTGGGGCGCTGGGGGCCAGCAGCGGCGCGCTGGAGGTGTTGTTGCCTGCACCACCGCCGTCCAGCGCCGAGAGCGTGTCTTCGGCCGTCGCCACCACTTCGACGCCATTGGCCGTCGGGCGGTTGGACAGGATCAGTGTGCCGTCGCCAAAGGCCATGCGCGCCTTGGCCAGAGCCTCCCGGGAGGTGGGGGCGGTAAAGCGTTTGATGTTCATGCTGATGCACCTTTAAGGATCGGCCCAATACGGATGGTGTGGGTCTCTGGGATTTCACTGTGCGCAAGCACCTGCAGGCGGGGGGCGACGCGGCGCACCAGGCGGGAGATGGCATTGCGGATTTGGTCGGGAACCAGCAGGCAGGCGGGCAGGCCCATCTCTTCCTGCTTGAGGGCCACTTCGGCCGCCTTCTGCGTGAGGATGTCGGCCACGCCGGGGTCGAGCGCGGGGCCTGCCGTGTTGCCCAGGGCCTGCACCAGAAGGCGCTCCAGGCCGGGTTCGATGGCGATGACGTTGAGCTCGCGCGTGGGGCCGTAGATCTGCTGCACGATGGCGGGCGACAGCGCAATGCGCACGCGGCGGGCCAGCTCGACCGGGTCGGACACCGCACCGGCATGTTCGGCCAGCGTTTCGATGATGGTGCGGATATCGCGGATGTGCACAGACTCTTCCAGCAGCAGCTGGAGGACCTTCTGGAACGTTGCGATGGAGACCATTTTCGGGACCACTTCTTCGATGAGCTTGGGAGCCAGCTTGGCCACGTGTTCCACCAGTTGCTGCGTTTCGGTGCGACTGAGGAGCTTGGCGGCCTGCACTTGCATCAAGTGTGACAAATGGGTGGCCATCACGGTTTCGGAATCAACGACCGTAAAACCCGCCATTTGTGCGGCTTCCTTCTGCCGGTCGTCGATCCAGTGTGCTGGGAGGCCGAACGCGGGGTCGGTGGTGGGCGTGCCGATCAGCGGCGTGGTGATGCCGCCGGGGTTGATGGCCAGGAACATGCCGGGGAAAGCCTCGCCTTCGCCCACCACCACACCACGCAGCGTGATGCGGTAGCCGCTGGGCTTGAGTTCGAGGTTGTCGCGCACGTGCACGGCGGGGGGTAGAAAGCCCACCTCCTGCGCAAACTTGCGGCGCACGCCCTTGATGCGGGTGAGCAGGTCGCCCTGGCGGCTCTTGTCCACCAGGCTGATGAGGCGGTAGCCCAGCTCCAGGCCCAGCAGATCCACGGGCTGCAGGTCGTCCCACGTGGCCTCGCCGTCACCCACGGGGGCGGGGGGCGCCTCGACTTCGGGCGGGACTTTCTGGCGTTCGTGCAGCAGCCATGCGCCATAGCCCAGCAGGCCGCCCATGCTCAGGAACACCAGGTGGGGCATGCCGGGGATCAGGCCCAGCATCACCAGAATGCCCGCCGTGACGCCGAGCACACGGGGCGACATGAACAGCTGCTGCACGATCTGGCGGCCCATGTCCTGTTCCTTGCCCACGCGCGAGATCACCATGGCGGCCGCCACCGAGATCAGCAGGCCGGGGATCTGTGCCACCAGTGCATCGCCCACTGCGAGCAGGATGTAGCTGTCGGCCGCCTTGCTGGCCGACAGGCCGTGCTGCAGCATGCCGATGGCAAAGCCGCCCACGATGTTGATGAGCAGGATCAGGATGCCCGCGATGGCATCGCCACGCACGAACTTGGAGGCGCCGTCCATCGAGCCGAAAAAGTTGGCTTCTTCCGCCACTTCGGCGCGGCGGCGCTTGGCTTCTTTTTCATCGATCAGGCCGGCATTCAGGTCGGCGTCCACCGCCATCTGTTTGCCGGGCATGGCGTCCAGCGTGAAGCGGGCCGACACTTCGGCAATGCGCTCGGCTCCCTTGGTGATCACCACAAAGTTGATCACCACCAGGATGGCGAAAACGATCAGGCCCACGGCAAAGTTGCCGCCGATCAGGAAGTGGCCAAAGGCCTCGATCACCGCACCGGCGGCGCCCGGGCCGGTGTGGCCCTCCAGCAGCACCACGCGGGTGGAGGCCACGTTCAGCGACAGGCGCATCAGTGTGGTGAGCAGCAGCACCGAAGGAAACGCAGCGAAGTCCAGCGGTCGCAGCATGTAGGCCGCGACCATCATCACCATCAGCGCCACCGCGATGTTGAGCGTGAAGAACGCATCCAGCATCCAGGGGGGGATGGGCAGCACCATGAGCGCCAGGATGGCCACCACCAGCAACGGGGCCGAGAGCCCCTGGAGGGCGCCGGCGTTGGAGCCCGCCCATTGCTGCAAAGACTTTACGGAGGTGTTCATACGGCAGCACCTTGCACGGCAGTGCGGTTCAGCGGATCGAGTTCAGGCGGCACATAGGGCTCCACCATGCTGTCGGGCATGCGGCCTTCGCCGCGCAGCGCGGCCTTGAGGCGGTACACATAGGCCAGCACCTGGGCCACGGCGGTGTAGAGCGTGGCAGGGATGGCCTGGTCCAGCTCGGCGTGGGCGTAGAGCGCGCGGGCCAGCATGGGCGACTGCAGTACGGGCACGTTGTGCTCCCGGGCCACGTCGCGGATCTTCATGGCGATGAGGTCGGTGCCGCGCGAGATGACCTGGGGAGCGCTCATGGTCTTGTCGTCGTACTTCAGTGCCACCGCATAGTGGGTGGGGTTCATGACCACGAAGTCGGCCTTGGGCACGGCGGCCACACTGGCGCGGTCGGCAAGCTCGCGCTGCTTCTGGCGGATGCGGCCCTTGGTGTGCGGGTTGCCGTCCGATTCCTTGTGTTCCTGCTTGACCTCTTCGTGCGACATCTTCAGGCGGTCCTTGAAGAAGAACGCCTGCAGGGGCACGTCCACCAGCGCGGCCAGGAACACGACCAGCAGCAAGAGGCTCATGCCCGAGGTCAGCCAGTCGGCCACCTGCCGCAGGGCCAGGGGCGAGGGTTGCAGCACCAGCATGGCCACGGCCTCGATGCTGTTGCCGATGAACCTCCAGGCCACCCAGGTGAGGATCGCGCTCATGAGCACCATCTTGGCCACGTTGGCCATCTGCTGCTTGGAGAACAGGTTGGCCAGGCCCGAGAGAGGGTTCAGGCGGCTGAACTGCGGGGCGATGGGTTTGGTGCTGAGGATCCAGCCGCCCGCACCGATGGCGCTCAGCAGTGCGGCCGCGCTGGTGAGCAGCGCAAACGCCAGGCTGGCCGCCGTGCCCACTATCACCATGTCCTGCAGGCGCTGGAGCATGGTGCCCGGCGCCATGACGGTGGCGGAGTCGAAGGCCAGCTGCTGGCTCATGGCCTTTTGCAGGTGGTCCATGAGCTGGGGTGTCAGCAGCAGCATGCAGGCCGCGCCAGCGCCCAGGATGGCCAGGTGCGACAGGTCGCGCGAGCGTGCCCCCTGGCCGTCTTCGCGCGCTTTCTGCAGCTTGCGCTCTGACGCGGGAAGGCTTTTTTCTTGGCTGGATTCCATGGTGGCATGACGGCGCTGGTGTCATGCCATTGTCGTGAGCGACCCGGAAATCTAAAGCTGGATAAGGGGGCTGCGGCCCCCTCTTTTCCGTGCTGCCGCCAGCATTTTCAGCGGGGCGCAGGCACCCGCAAGGGTGCACTCAAGCAGGATGAGTGCTTGCAAAAATGATAGCTGAATACGCTTGATGGGCGCGCGCAGACGGCTATTTTTCCGATGAAAACTAGCCCAAAGCCCGAGGGGGCCGTCAGAACCCGAGGCTGGCCAGCAGGTCGTCCACCTGGGACTGGTCGGTGACCACGTCGGGCGTGTTCTCGGGGTCCACCACGGGGCCTTGCAGGTGGGCAGGCTTGGCTTCGACCGCAGGCGTATGGGCGTTGGGTGGTGCAGTCTGGATGAGCAGCTGCACCAGCTGGTCTTCGATGGTGGCCGCCAGGTTCACCACCCGCGCAATCACCTGGCCGGTGAGGTCGTGGAAGTCCTGCGCCATCATGATCTCGGTGAGGTGCGCGTCGGCCTCCTTGGTCACGCGCTCCACGTCGGTCAGGAAATTGAAAATCTCGCCCTTGGCCACGGCGGCCACCGGGTCTGCCACCAGCGAGTTGACCACCCGGCGCGTCTCGGCTGCAATGAAGTCGTGCTGGGCCTTGGCCTGCTCCACACGGCTGAGTACCTTTTCTGCTGCTTCGCCGGTCAGGCGGGCAATGTAGGACAGCCGGCTCTGGGCGTCGGGCAGCTCGCCCATCGATCCCCGCAGCTTGTCCGCGTAGCCCAGTTCGTTCAGCGAGTCGTGCAGCTGGCGGGTCAGTTGGCCGATCTTGTGGTGTACATCGGCCGGCTGGCTGTTGTCCGGTGTGGCGTCCATGGTCTCATAACCCCATCTTCTTCAGAATCAAGGTCACCTTCTCTTCGAGTGTTGCCTTGGTAAAGGGTTTGACGATGTAGCCTGCCGCGCCGCCCTGGGCAGCGGCGACGATGTCTTCCTTGCGGGCCTCGGCGGTCACCATCAGCACGGGCAGGTGTTTGAGCTTGTCGTCCTTCTTGATCTCGGCCAGCAACTGGAACCCGTTCATGTTGGGCATGTTGATGTCGGTCACCACGAAGTCGAACTTGCCGTTGCGCAGCTTGTTGAGAGCCGCCACGCCATCCTCGGCCTCGTCGGCGTCGGCAAACCCGCTTTCTTTGAGCAGGTTGCGCACGATGCGCCGCATGGTGGAGAAGTCGTCAACGATCAGAAAACGAAGGGCTGTGGTCACTTGGGACCCTTTCGGTCGAGAATTACTGTAGGCATTGTCATGGGTGGCAGGTTAGGTGACAAGTCGTAACTGTTACCTGCTTGGGGGGGGATTTTCCCGCTTTTCATTCAGCAGTTCTGTGGAAGTGATTTCGGGGATCCCTTTGCCCATGAGGCGTTCTTCAGCTTCGCGGGTCAGCACCGTGATGGTGATGCGCCGGTTGGCAGGTGCGCGCGGATTCTTTGGCTCCAGCAGATCGCTGGCCGCCAGTCCCACCACGCGACCCAGTTTAGCGTCTGGCATGCCGGCCGAGACCAGTTCGCGGCGTGTGGCGTTGGCGCGGTCGGCCGACAGCTCCCAGTTGCTGTAGCCGCGCTCGCTGTTGCCATACGGCACGGCATCGGTGTGGCCTGCCAGGCTGATGCGGTTCTCGACGCCGTTGAGCGCGGCGCCGATTTCGCGCAGGATGTCGCGCATGTAGGGTTTTACCAACGCACTGCCGCTGTCGAACATGGGGCGGTTCTGGTCGTCGATGATCTGGATCTGCAGGCCATCGGGCGTGATGTCGATGCGGATCTGCGATTTGTACTCGTTCAGGCGCGGGTTTTCGGTGATGAGCGCATCGATCTTGGCCTCCAGTGCCTTGATGCGGTCCTGGTCTTGCTTGGCGCGCTCGGCCCGGGCTGCGTCGATGCTCATGCGGCGCTGCTTGGCCTCTTCCACGTCGGAGCGGCGCACCTGGCCATGCACCTTGGCCAGATCGTTGCCCCCGCCAGGGATCACGCTGGAGCTGTTGCCCGAGCCATCGCCACCGGTCATCGCCACCTTGAGCGGCGACGCGAAATAGGCTGCAATCCCCTGCAGCTCGCCCTTGGCCGTAGAGCCCAGCAGCCACATCAGCAGGAAGAACGCCATCATGGCCGTCACGAAGTCGGCATACGCGATCTTCCAGGCGCCGCCGTGCACGGCATGGCCGCCTTTCTTGACGCGCTTGATGATGATGGGCTGGAGTTTCTTTTCTGCCATGGCGCTCGGGGATCAGGTGGGGTGTGGGCTGCTCCTGGTGGGGGACGACGGGGGGCTGTAGCGGTCTATTCTCGCGACTACTTCTTCCCCTTCACATGCCCCTCCAGTTCGGAGAAGCTGGGGCGGACATCGGAGAAGAGCACCTTGCGGCCAAATTCGATGGCGGTGGCCGGGTTGTAGCCCTGCATGCTGGCCAGCAGCGTGGACTTGATGCACTGCAGTTCCTTGGCCGCGTCCTCGGTCTTTTGTTCGACCAGTCCGCCCAGGGGTTCCACCACGCCATAGGCCAGCAGAATACCGAGGAACGTACCCACCAGCGCCGAGCCGATCATGCCGCCCAGCACGGAGGGCGGCTGGCCCACCGAGCCCATGGTGTTCACCACGCCCAGCACGGCGGCCACGATGCCGAACGCGGGCAGCGCGCCCGCCAGCCGGGCCAGTGCCGCCACGGGGGCGTGGGCCTCCTGGTGGTGGGTGTCGATTTCGCTGTCCATCAGCGCTTCGATCTCGTGCGAGTTCAGGTTGCCCGACACCATCATGCGCAGGTAGTCGGTGGTGAACTCGATCACATGGTGGTCGCTGCCCACGGTGGGGTATTTCTTGAAGATCTCGGACTCGTGGGGCGCTTCGACGTCCTTCTCGATCGCCATCAGCCCTTCCTTGCGCGCCTTCTGCAGGATGTCATAGAGCATGGCCATCAGCTCCATGTAGCGGTCCTTGGTGTACTTGGAGCCCTTGAGCGCCATGGGCAGCGCGGCCATGGTGGCCTTGATCACCTTGGGCTGGTTGTTCACCACGAAAGCACCCAGGGCGCCCCCCAGGATGGTGATGATCTCGAAGGGCAGGGCCTTCAGGATCACGCTGATGTTTCCTCCGTGCACGATGTACACGCCGAAGATGCAGCCTAAACAGACGACGTAACCAATGATGACGAACATGTTTTAGACGTATTGGGCGGCTTCGCAGCGGGGGGCGGTCACGGCAGAGGTGTCAGAGCCGCGGTCGCGGGTTTACCTAAGGTTACTGCAAATGTATCGGATTGCTGAGCGTGAAATGCCCCAAGAGAGCTGCCAAACCGGGGCTTCTTGAAGGAATGGCGCCCACCCTGCCCCAACAGAGGGGAGGGCGGGCTGCGCCGCCCAGTTTGGCATCGAACAGGCCTTCTGCGCCTGATGCGCAAGGATTAATCGCTATCTAATGTGTAGCAAATGGGTGTTTGCGCTCCTCGCCCCCGTGCGGCGCGGCCGGGGCAATCTCTGTATTTGGCCCGTTTTTCTGCAGCCACAGTGCCTTTTGTCGGCACAGGGGCTGGACTATGCTGGCGGCATGAAAGCCGTACTGCTCGCGGGGGGGCTGGGAACCCGCATCTCGGAAGAGTCGCACCTGCGTCCCAAGCCCATGATCGAGATCGGTGGGCGGCCCATTCTTTGGCACATCATGAAGATGTATGCCGCCCATGGCGTTAACGACTTCATCATCTGCCTGGGCTACCGGGGCTACGTGATCAAGGAGTATTTCGCCAACTACTTCCTGCACATGTCGGACGTGACCTTCGACATGGCCAACAACCGCATGGAAGTGCACCACCGCCACGCCGAGCCCTGGCGCGTGACGCTGGTGGACACCGGTGAAAGCACCATGACCGGCGGGCGCTTGCGCCGGGTGCAGGAATACCTGCCTGCGGGCGAGCCCTTTTGCTTCACCTATGGCGACGGCGTAGCCGACCTCGACATGACCGCCCAGTTCGCCTTCCACCGCGCCCATGGCTGCCATGCCACGGTGACGGCCGTGCAGCCCCCCGGCCGCTACGGCGCCCTGGTGCGGGACGGCGAGCGCGTGGCCGGGTTCGAGGAAAAACCGCGTGGCGATGGCGGCTGGATCAATGGCGGTTTTTTTGTACTGCAGCCCGAGGTGATCGAGCACATTGAAGGCGACGCCACCAGCTGGGAGTTGGAACCCATGGCCCGCCTGGCCACCAGCGGCCAGCTGCGCGCCTTTGAGCACACCGGCTTCTGGCAGCCCATGGACACGCTGCGCGAGAAGAACCTGCTCGAAGACCTGTGGCAATCGGGCCGCGCGCCCTGGAAGTGCTGGTAATCACAATGCGCCCTGATCCCGACTTCTGGCGCGGCAAGCGCGTGTTGCTCACCGGTCACACCGGCTTCAAGGGCGCGTGGCTGGCCCTGTGGCTGCAGCGCCTGGGCGCGCAGGTGACCGGCGTGGCGCTGCCCCCCGCCACCGAACCCAGCCTGTTCACCCTGGCCCGGCTAGGGCAGACAGGCCCGGGCATGGAGAGCCATTTTTGCGATATCCGCAGCGCCCAGGCCCTGGCCATGCGCGTGCGCGCCGCCCGGCCTGAGGTGGTGCTGCACCTGGCCGCGCAGGCGCTGGTGCGGCAAGGCTACGCAGCGCCGCTGGACACCTTTGCCACCAACGTCATGGGCACGGCCCATGTGCTCGATGCGCTGCGGGGCCTGCCCGAAGTGCGCGTGGCTTTGGTCGTCACCACTGACAAGGTCTACCGCAACCGCGAATGGGCCTACCCCTACCGCGAAGACGACCCGCTGGGCGGGCACGACCCCTACAGCGCCAGCAAGGCCGCCACCGAGCTGGTCGCGGCGAGCTACCGCGATTCCTTTCTGGCCGCCCAGGGCGTGGCCGTGGCCACCGCGCGCGCGGGCAACGTGATTGGCGGCGGCGACTGGGCCCAAGACCGCCTGCTGCCCGACGCCGTTCGCGCCTGGGAAAAGGGCGCAACCCTGCACATCCGCCGCCCCCAGGCCACACGCCCCTGGCAGCATGTGCTGGAGCCGCTGGCCGCCTACCTGCGCTTGGCCCAGCGCCTGTGGGAATCGCCCGCGCTGGCCGGGGCCTACAACTTTGGCCCGCTGCCGCACGAGGCGGCTACGGTCAAAAATGTCATCGAATTGGCTTCCACCGCCTATCCAGCAAGCGCTATAAGCTATCAAAACGAGAGCGATGGACCGCACGAAGCCGGCTGGCTCGCGCTGGAAACCGCCCACGCCCGCCAGGTGCTGGGCGTGGCCCCCCACTGGTCGCTGAACACCGCCGTGGCCCGCACCATGAACTGGTACCGCCAGCAACATGGCGGCGCCGATGCCCGTGCGCTGTGCCTGGCCGACATCGACGCCTGGGAGGCGCGCCCATGAGCCGCCTCGCCCTGGCGCCGCTGCCGCTGGCGGGGCTGTTCCGTGTGCAACGCCAGCCGCTGGTGGACGAGCGCGGCTTTTTTGCGCGCCTGTTCTGCGCCGATGAACTGGCGGGTGCGGGCTGGACGGGCGCCATCGCCCAGGTCAACCAGAGCTACACAGCCCTCCAGGGCACCGTGCGCGGCATGCACTACCAAAAGCCGCCGCATGCCGAGATGAAACTGGTGACCTGCCTGCGCGGCGAGGTCTGGGACGTGGCCGTGGACCTGCGCCAGGGCTCGCCCACGTTTTTGCACTGGCACGCCGAGCATTTGTCGGCCGACAACGGCAGCGCGTTGCTCATCCCGCCCGGTTTTGCCCACGGCTTCCAGGCGCTGAGCGACCATGCCGAGCTGCTGTATTGCCACTCTGCGGCCTATGCGCCCGGGGCCGAAGCAGGTTTGCACCCGGCCGACCCGCGCCTGGCCATTGCCTGGCCGCTGCCGGTGGGGCAAATGTCGCCCCGCGACGCAGGCCAGCCCTGGATGACCGAAGAATTCGAAGGAGTGCACCTGTGAAGTGCCGACACTGCGGCAGCCCGCTGCAACGCACGTTTCTGGACCTGGGCAGCGCGCCGCCGTCCAACGCCTACCTGAGCGAGGCCGCGCTGCGCGCGCCCGAGACCTGGTTCCCCCTGCGCCTCTTGGTCTGCGAAACCTGCTGGCTGGTGCAGACCGAAGACCACGCCGGGCGCGAGGCGCTGTTCACCGACGACTACGCGTACTTCAGCTCGTTCTCCTCCTCGTGGCTGGCCCATGCCCAGGCCTATGTCGAAGCGATGCGCGAACGCCTGGGCCTGACCGCCGCGAGCCGCGTGGTCGAAGTCGCATCGAACGACGGCTACCTGCTGCAATACGTGCAGGCGGCGGGCATTCCCTGCTATGGCGTGGAGCCCACCGCCAGCACGGCGGCCGCTGCCCGCGCCAAGGGCATCGCGGTGGTGGAGCGTTTCTTTGGCGTGGCGCTGGCCAACGAGCTGGCCGCCGCCGGCCGCCCGGCCGACCTGATCGCCGCCAACAACGTGCTGGCCCATGTGCCCGACATCAACGACTTTGTGGGCGGCTTCACGCGGCTGCTCAAGCCCCAGGGCGTGGCCACGTTCGAGTTCCCGCACCTGCTGCGCATGGTGGAGGGCTGCCAGTTCGACACGGCGTACCACGAGCACTACTCGTATTTGTCGCTCACCGCGGTCCAGCGCATCTTTGCGGCCAATGGCCTCGTGGTGATCGATGTGCAAGAGCTGCCCACCCACGGCGGCAGCCTGCGCGTGTTCGCCGCCCGTGCCGACGCGGTGGGCCACCCACACGCCACGCCCGAAGGCGCTGCGCGTGTGCAGCAGCTGCTGGCCACCGAAGCAGCGGCGGGTTTGCTGGGCGCAGATTTTTATAGCGATTTCCAGGCCCAGGCCATACGGGTCAAGCGCGAGCTGCTCACATTTTTGCTGCAGTGCCAAGCCGAAGGTATCACCGTGGGCGCCTACGGCGCGGCCGCCAAAGGCAACACCTTGCTCAACTTTGCGGGCGTGCGGCCCGACCTGCTGCCCTACGTGGTGGACAAGAACCCCGCCAAGCAGGGGCAGTGCCTGCCCGGCAGCCACATCCCAGTCGTGAGCGAGGCGCACCTGCGCGCCCACAAGCCACAGCGCATCCTGATCCTGCCCTGGAACCTGCGCAGCGAGGTGGCCGAGCAGCTGGACTACACGCGCAGCTGGGGCGCGCAGATGGTGGTGGCTGTGCCGCGTCTGGAGGTGTTCTAGGTGATCGAGATCCACCCCACTGCCAAGGTCTCGCACCTGGCCGACATCGAAGACTCGGTGCGCGGCACACGCATCGCGGTGGGCGCGCATTCGGTGATCGACAGCTTCGTCAAGGTCAAGCCAGCAGGCGGCAGCGGCGACCTGGTGGTGGGCGAGCATGTGGTCATCAACGCGGGCTGTGTGCTCTATACCGGCAACGGCATCCACATCGGCAACCATGTGGCGATTGCCGCCAACTGCACGTTTGCGCCCGTCAACCACGCCTATGCCGACCGCAACCGCCTGATCCGTGAGCAGGGCTTTCTGCCCAGCAAGGGCGGCATCGTGATCGAGGACGACGTGTGGATCGGCGCCAACTGCGTGCTGCTGGACGGCGCCGTGCTGCGGCGCGGCTGCGTGGTGGGCGCGGGCTCCATCGTGCGCGGTGAGCTGCTGGCGTACACCGTGTACGCGGGCCAGCCCTTGGCGGCCGTGGGGGAGCGCCGGTGACGGGCCTGCCCCCTTCAACGTTCACGGTACTGGGCGCCTCGGGCTACATCGGCAGCCGCCTGGTGGCATACCTGCGGGCCCAGGGCCACACTGTGTGGGCGCCAACGCGTGGCGACGCTGGGGTGTTCGCCCGCCCGCTGGGCCATGTGGTGTATTGCGTGGGGCTCACCGCCGACTTCCGCACACGCCCCTTTGACACGGTGGACGCCCATGTGGGCCTGCTGGCCGAGGTGCTGCGGCGCGCGCAGTTTGAATCGCTGCTGTACCTGTCGTCCACCCGGGTCTACATGGGCGCCACCCGCACCGATGAAGACGCGCCCCTGGCCGTGCTGCCGGGCGACCCGTCGTACCTGTACAACCTCACCAAGCTCACCGGCGAATCGCTGTGCCATGCCAGCGGCCGCGCCGGGGTGCGCGTGGCGCGGCTGTCGAACGTGGTGGGCCCGGGTTTGGACGCGGCATCGGGCAACCTGGTGGCCGACCTGCTGCACCAGGCCCAGCAGGGCCGGGTGGTGCTGCGTTCCGATCCGCAGTCCGCCAAGGACTACCTGCATGTGGACGACCTGCTGGACTGGCTGCCGCGCATTGCCCTCACCGGCCGCGCCGCCACCTACAACGTGGCCAGCGGCCGCCAGACCACCCACGCCCAGTGGCTCGCCTGGCTGCAGGCGCGCACGGGCTGCGGGGTGGAGGTGGCCGCGCAGGCGCCGCTGCAGGCGTTTCCGCCCATCAGCGTGCAGCGCCTGCAGGGTGAATGGGGCGTGGCGCCCCGCGCCGTGCTGGCCGATGACCTCTTGCCCTTTCTGCCGTCGAACGACCCTGTTGGAGTACCCCCGCCATGAACCCCGTTGACCAATTTGCCCAGGAACGCCGCGACCGGCTCGCGGGCTATGCCCAGGACACCGCGTTCCAGACCCTGTCGCGCGACTGGCTGCAGGCTTCGATGCAGCGGCAGTACGTCTACAACTTCGACTGGATGGGGCGGCCCATCATCCAGTACCCGCAGGACATGGTGGCCATGCAGGAGCTGGTGTGGCGCGTGCGGCCCGACCTGATCATCGAGACCGGCATCGCCCACGGCGGCTCGCTGGTGCTCAGCGCGTCGCTGCTGGCGCTGCTCGACATGGCCGATGCCATCGAGGCCGGCACCACGCTGGACCCGCGCGCCTCGCGCCGCAAGGTGCTGGGCGTGGACATCGACATCCGCGCCCACAACCGCGCCGCCATCGAAGCCCACCCCATGGCCAGCCGCATCGCGATGATCCAGGGATCGGCCATTGCGCCCGAGGTGGTGCAGCAGGTGCACGCTTTTGCCCAGGGCTACCAGCGCGTGCTGGTGTGCCTGGATTCCATGCACACGCACGACCATGTGCTGGGCGAGCTGGATGCCTACGCGCCCCTGGTCACGCCCGGCAGCTACTGCGTGGTGTTTGACACCTTTGTGGAAGACATGCCCCCGAAGTTCTTTGCCGACCGCCCCTGGGACGTGGGCAACAACCCCAAGACGGCGGTGCACCAGTGGCTGGCCGGGCACGCCGAGTTCGAGATCGACGCCGAGATGGAGCAGCGCCTGCAGGTCACAGTGGCACCGCACGGGTTTCTGCGCCGCAAGGGGTGATGGGACGCCAATTCTGAATAAAAATGCCGGTATCCGCGCGTTAGGATTGCATTTCTAGCTATATTATTTGTAGCAAATGGCGCGGTGCAGCCCCCGGCCGCGCACCAAGGCGCCAAGACATCACTCAGCGGGGCTCGCCCCCATGTCCAGGCCCATCGCCTGCGTGGCATGCCGCAGGTAGGTCACGGCAAATTCGGTGTGGCCGTGGGCGTGTTCCACCTCGGCCAGGCAGGCCAGGGCCACCGGGTCGTGGGGCACGGCGCTGAGCACGGTTTCGGCCAGTTCGGTCACGGCGATCCAGTGGCGGTCCTTGAGGGTCGGGCCCGCGCTGGTGTCTGCGCCGCTGGCGGGTGTGGGCGGCGGGGCGGCCTTGGCCTTGTCCACCAAGTTTTGCAGGCGCTGGTGGGCCTCGTGCAGGCTCACGCGCTGGCCGGGCTTCAGGCCCACGCCGGGCACGGGTGGCTGGGTCCATGCCTCGGGCAGCTGGGGCAGCCAGTCCTGGATCGCCTGGGCCTGGGCGGCGGGGTCGTCCGGGTGTTCGGCGCGGGCCAGCCACTGCAGCCACATCACCCGCAGGCCTTCGGCAAAGTGGTGGTTGAAGATGTCCTCGCGCATCAGCGCGGAGGCCTCCACCTCGGCGCGCAGCCCTTGCCGCAGGCTGTCCAGCGCCTCTGCGTCGGCCGCCAGGCCGGTAGCGATGCGCACATAGTCCTCGGGCGTCTCGGCCAGCCATTCGGTGCGGCCCAGGTAGGCCAGCAGGCCCACGCCCATGCGGCTCTTGAAGCTCTCTCCCACCATCGACACGATGGGCAGGCCCATCCACAGCACGTCGAAGGTGGTGGTGCCGCCCGTGAGCGGGAAGGGGTCGAGCGCAATGTCGATGCGGTGGTAGGTGAGGTACTGGTTGTCGGTGCGCTGCGCCACCAGGTCCAGCCGGGCCGGGTCCAGCCCCAGGCGCTCGCAGCGCTGGCGGTAGGCGCTGGCAAAGTCCGGCCGGTCCAGGTTCTTGCCCTCAATGAGCAGGCGCGAGCCGGGCACGGCCGCCAGCACCCGGCCCCACAGGGCCAGCACGTCGTCGGTCAGCTTGCCCAGGTTGTTGCACGAGCCGAAGGTGATGAAGCCGTTGGCGAGTGCGGGCGCCGGGCGCACCTGGTAGCGCGGCTGGTAGCGCCACAGCGGGTTGCGGCTCATGGGGCGGTAGCACGCAAACAGCGTGGGCAGGCGGTAGAGCTGCTCCGTGTACTGCGCTTCGGCACCGGGCGGGTCGGTGATCTCGTCGGTGAACTTGTAGTCCACGGCCGTGAGCCCGGTGGTGGCCGGGAACCCCAGCCACGACACCTGCACGGGCGCCGCCTTGTGCGCCAGGGCCAGCAGGCCGTTGTTGCCGGTGTGGCCCGCCAGGTCGATCAGGATGTCAATGCCTTCGGCGCGGATGGCCTCGGCCTGGTGCTGGGGGCTGAAGCCCGCCAGGGGCACAAAGTGGTCGGCGTGGCGCTGCACGCGCTCGGTCACATGGTCGTCGCGGGGGAAGAGGTAGAACGCAAACACCTCGAATTGCCGCCGGTCCAGCTGCGCCAGCAGGCCTTCCACAAAGTACATGACCGAATGCACGCGGAAGTCGGGCGACAGGAAACCGATCTTCAGGCGCTTCCAGGGCGATCCCCGGTGCTCGGCAAAAAGGGGCCATTCGGGCTGCAGCGGGGGCTCGAACGTGGCGCCGTACTGCCGCGCCGCGGCCGACAGCTGGGTGGCGTCCACCTCGGGGTCGGCCAGCATGAACAGCAGCTTGTTGGTGTAGTTGCCCGGGTCGTTGGGGCGCAGGGCGATGGCGGTTTCGCAGTCCTGGACCGCCTCGCGCACCTGGCCCAGCTCGCGCCGGTGGATGGAGCTTTGCATGAGCGCCGCCACGCGGTCGTGCAGGGTATCGGCCAGGGCGGCGGCCTTCTGGCTGGCCTCGAACCCCTTGTCATGCAGGCTCAGCAGATAGCAGCACTCGGCCAGCTTGATCCAGCCAATGGCCTGCTGGGGGCGCAGCTCGCACACTTTTTCCAGAAGGGGCAGGGCGTCGATGTTGCGCGCCTGCTCGATCAGCACGTTGGCGTAGTTGACCAGCAGCTCGGCGTCGCCCGGCCAGTACACATGGGCCTGCCGGTAGGCCTGAAGCGCCGCATCGAACTCGCGCTGTTTGTTCAGCGAGAAGCCGAGCAGCCGGTGGGCGCCGAGGTGGCGGCCGTTCTTGCGCAGCACCTGGCGGCACAGGCGCGTGAGAAGGGGCCAGTCGGCCGCAGCCAGCGCTGCCTGCAGGCGGGGCGTGTCCTGTTCGGTGTGTTTGGTTTGCACGTTGGCGCCGATCTGCGAGCAAAAGGGGGGCGGGGCAGGGGGTGGTGGCAGTGTGCCATGTGCAAAGGGGCCCGATGGGCCCCTTTGTCTTGCGGTTCCGCTGCGCAGCGGCGGGCCGGGCAGGTGTTTACTTGAGCAGCGACAGCACGCCCTGCGGGATCTGGTTGGCCTGGGCCACCATGGCCGTGCCGGCCTGTTGCAGGATCTGGGCGCGCGACAGGTTGGCGGTTTCGGCCGCGAAGTCGGCGTCCTGGATGCGCGAGCGCGATGCGGACAGGTTCTCGGAGGTGATCTGCAGGCTGGAGATGCTGGTCTCGAAGCGCGATTGCAGGGCGCCCAGCTTGGCTCGTTCGCCGTTGATGAAGGCGAGGGCCGAGTCCACGGTCTTGAGCGCGTCGGTGGCGTTGGTGAAGGTGGTCACGTCCAGGTTGGCCACGGTGTGCAGCGAGGAGCCCCCGTTGTCCAGCTGGTTGCTGGCCGAAGTCACGGCAAAAGACTTTTCGGAGTCCAGCGTGATGTAGCCGCCGGTGTTGATGAATTCCACGTTGGCGTCGGCCGCCAGCGTCCGGGTGGTGCCGTTGCTGGCGCCCGCAGCGTCATAACCGGTGACGGTGACCGCACCCGCGTTGGCGTTTACGGTGTCGCCGATGACGATGTTGTTGCCGGTGGCGTTGGTCAGGATGATCTGCGTGCCATCGGAGTTGAGCGAGGCATTGATGCCCGTCTTGGCCGATTGCTCATTGATGGCCGACACGGCGGGGGAGAGGCGGTCGGTTCCGGTGCCTGCCACCAGTGTGAAGGAAATGGTGCGGGGGCTCGCAACGTTGTCACCTTCCAGCGTCAGCGAGTACGAGCCCGCCGCAGCCATGCCGCCCAGGCGCACTTCGGTGCGGGCCGTGGCCGTGACGCCGGTGGTGGACTGCAAGGCATTGATCTGGTCGGCCGTGGCCTTGGCCGTGGCGCTGGCGGCCACCGTCATGGTGCCGGTGCCCAGGTAGCCGCTGATGGCCACCGAGCCGGTGGTCACGCCGTTGGTGCCCGCCGTGGCCTGGGTGGCCGATGCACCGATGCCCGAACCGTTGGAGGCCACGTTCTGGTTGTTGCCATACACGCTGGTGCGCAGGTTGGCCGTGGCGGCCACGATGGTCTGGTTGGCGTTGGCACCCACCTGGAACTGCTGCGTACCAAAGGTGCCGTCCAGCAGTTTCTGGCCGTTGAACTCGGTGGTTTGCGAAATCCGGTCCAGTTCTGCCACCAGCTGGCCCACTTCCTGCTGCAGCGCCTGGCGGTCGCCCGCGCTGTTGGATGCGTTGGCCGACTGCACCGCCAGTTCACGCACCCGCTGCAGGATGTTGCCGGCCGACCCCATCGCACCTTCAGCCACCTGGGCCAGCGAAATCCCGTCGTTCGCATTGCGAACAGCCTGGTTCAGACCCCGGATCTGGCTGGTGAAGCGCTCGGAGATCGCGAGGCCCGCGGCGTCGTCCTTGGCGCTGTTGATGCGCAGGCCCGACGACAGGCGCTGGATGGCTGAGTTGAGCGACATCTGGCTGGTGCCCAGATTGCGCTGCGCGGTCAGCGAGCTGATGTTGGTGTTGATGGTTGCTGCCATGGCGAAACTCCTTAACGTCGCGAGACGGATCTGTTTGCCGGTTCAAGCGCACCCGTCCGGCTGTCAATGGGGGAACGATGGATGAATTGTGGGGACGCCACTTTTGGGCGTTGGGCAGATAAGCGGCCAAAAAGTCCTACAACTTGTGCGTTTGCCCCTCAAGTTTTCCGGTGGCCACCCGAAAACACTCTCAACGGACCGTGAGTGGCCCGCCGTTCACCAGATGGCCTGCAGCACTGGGAACCCAGGAGGCCAGCGTGGTGCTGGCGCCCCGGCTGGCGGCAACGCCATATTCAGTCAGTTCTTTTCTGGAGATTTGCAATGGCTTCCACCATCAACACCAACATCAGCTCGCTCACCGCACAGCGCAACCTGGGCATGAGCCAGACCTCGCTGAACACCTCCATCCAGCGCCTGTCCTCGGGCCTGCGCATCAACAGCGCCAAGGACGACGCTGCGGGCCTGGCCATTTCGGAGCGCTTCACCAGCCAGATCCGCGGCCTGAACCAGGCGGTGCGCAATGCCAATGACGGTATCTCCCTGGCGCAGACCGCTGAAGGCGCGCTGAAGGCCTCCGGCGACATCCTGCAGCGTGTGCGTGAACTGGCCGTGCAGTCGGCCAACGCCTCCAACAGCGCTGGCGACCGCCAAGCCCTGCAACAGGAAGTGGGCCAGCTGGTGTCCGAACTGGACCGCATCTCGCAGACCACGGAATTCAACGGTTCCAAGCTGCTGGACGGTACTTTCGGTACGCAACAGTTCCAGGTGGGTGCCAACGCCAACCAGACCATCGTGGCCGCCACGGCCAACCTGCGCACCAGCGTGTATGGCAACAACCAGAACGTGGCCTCCAACGGTTCGGGCATCGGTGCATCGGCCACCCAGGCCACGGCGGGCACCAACGGCGTGACCACGGGTTCCGTGGCCATCGCTGGCTACCTGGGCACCGGCACCCTGACGGTGGCTGTGAGCGCCACGGCCAAGGCCACGGCTGACCAGATCAACGCACTGAAGGCCGACACCGGCGTGACCGCCACGGCCCGCACCGAAGTGCGCCTGGGCGGCATGGCTGCGGCAGGTTCGTACTCACTGACGCTGGAAGGCGACAACGTGGGCGCCGCCCGCACCGTGTCCTTCACGCTGACGTCTGCCACGGGTACGGACCGTCTGTCGGCCGCCGTGTCCGCGATCAACGACCAGTCTGCCAAGACCGGTATCAATGCCTCGCTCAGCTCGGACGGCAGCCAGATCGTTCTGACCAACGCCACCGGCAACAACATCGTGGTGGGCGACACGGCCAATGCCAACGCGGCCAACGTGACGGTGACGGGCTACGACGCAGCTGGCGCAGCCAACGGCGGCACGACCACGCTGAGCTCGGCCGCCGCTACGGTTGAAAACGTCAACACGGGTGGCTACATCACGCTGGACTCCGAAAAGTCGTTTGCTGTCAGCTCGGCCAGCAACCAGCTGGACAACGGCGGCTCGGCCCTGCAAACGGTGGCCAACCTGGATGTGACCACGTTCAGCAACGCGACCAACGCGCTCAAGACCGTGGACTCGGCCCTGGCCTTCATCAACGGTGAGCGTGCCAAGCTCGGTGCTCTGCAATCGCGCTTCGAAACCTCGATCAGCAACCTGCAGGTGACGTCGGAAAACCTGTCCTCCTCGCGTTCGCGTATCCTGGATGCCGACTTCGCGGCCGAAACCGCCAACCTGTCGCGCGCCCAGATCCTGCAACAGGCCGGTACGGCGATGGTGGCCCAGGCCAACCAGCTGCCGCAAGGTGTGTTGGCCCTGCTGCGTTAAACAGCGGCGGGCACGGCAGTCAGGGCGTTGCAGCGCCCTGAAGTGGCCCAGGCGGCGGCAGATTTCTGTCGCCGCCCTTTGGCTTTCTGGAGCAGCGGGTGCCAGGACCGCTGGATAAGACGGGTTTCCTGGCGTGTTTACGGACGTTCTTGATCGCTGTTCGGCGCCATAATTTCCGTTGAACCAGTTCAGGAGGTTGGTATGGCCACGATTTCATCCGTAGGTGTCGGCACAAACGGGCTTGATGTCAAAAACATCATTTCCAAGTTGGTCGAACTGGAAAAGGAGCCGCTGAACAAGCTCACGGTGCAGGCCGCGACCGTCAAAACCAAGATATCTGCCTTCGGGCAGATCAAGTCGCTGGTCTCCACCCTGCAGGACGCCGCCAGCAAGCTGACCAGCGTGACTGGCTGGAACGGCGTGACCACCACCTCCTCTGATTCCAAGTTTGTGTCCGCCACCGCCGTGGGCGGAACCCTGCCCACCACCTTCAGTGTGGAAGTGCAAGGCCTGGCCAAGGCGCAGGCTACCGCGTCGGCGGCCCTGTTGCCTGTGGGTGGCGCGCTGGGTGCCGGGACGCTGCGGCTGGAGCTGGGCAAGTGGAGTGTGGCGCCGTCTTCGTTTACGCCCGGCAGCGGCCAGCCGGTGGATATCACGATCAGCGCGAGCGACAAGCTTTCAGACGTGGCCAGCAAAATCAACGGCTCCAATGCGGGGGTGACCGCATCGATCCTGTCGGATGCCTCCGGCGAGCGGCTGCTGCTACGCAGCAAAAGCACCGGCGAGGAATTCGGCTTCCGGCTGAGCGTCATGGAGGGGGGTGACACCGATCCCCAGAGCGCAGGCAATACCGCCGCCACGGGCCTGTCGCGCCTGGTCAATGGCGCCACGGTCACGCAGGCGGCTGCCAATGCCAAGGCCACGGTCAATGGGATTGCCGTGTCTTCGGCCACCAACACGTTTGCTTCGACGATCTCGGGCGTTACCTTCAAGGCAGAGCAAATCACCACGGCACCGATCGAAATTACCGTGGGCAAGGACGAATCGGCCGTCAAGTCCAACATCGATGGGTTTGTGAAGGCCTACAACGCCGTCAACGAGTTGCTGCAGGAGGCGACCAAATACGATGCGAAGACCGGTTCGGCGGGTCTTTTGCAGGGAGACTCGACCGCTGTGGCGCTGCAGAACTCGCTGCGCAACGCGATCCAGTCGATCTCGACGGGCGGCGGGGCATTCCAGCGTCTGGCAGATGTCGGCATCACGCAGCAGCTGGGCGGGAACCTGGCCGTGGACGCGACCAAGCTGAACAAGGCCCTGACGGAAAAGCCCGATGACGTGAAGAACCTGTTCCGCAACACCGGTGGCGGATCGGCCGATGGCATTGCGGTGCAACTGAAGGCGCTGACCACCAATTTGCTGGCCAACGATGGTTTCTTCAAATCCAAGGACGACACCCTGCAGTTGAGCCTCAAGCGCAATGCCCAGGACCAAACCCGCGTGAACGAAAAGGTTGACGCATTTGAAAAACGCATCACGCGGCGCTATAACGCGCTGGACACCCAATTGAGCAGCCTGAACGGCCTGAACGCCTATGTCTCGCAGCAGGTGGCGGCCTGGAACAAATCGACGGGCTAAATAAACAGAGGCTTCAGTTTTTCTGGCGCTCGCCGATAACTCAAGTAATACCTCGGAAGGATTGTCAGCATGTTCAGCGCCTACAGCCCCCGTGCAGCCAACGCTTACCAGCGCATCAATGTAGAGACCAGCATGCACACGATCGACCAGCACCAGCTGGTCAGCCTGTTGTATGAGGGCGTTCTGAACTCCATCGCCACGGCGCGTGGTGCCATGGCGCGCGGAGACGTGCTGGGCAAGGTCAACGCCATCGCCAAGGCGGTGCGAATCCTCGAAGAAGGCCTGAGCACCTCGCTGGACAAGGTGGACGGCGGGGAGCTGGCCGAGAACCTTGGTGCGCTGTACGACTACTGCATGCGCCGCCTGATCCTGGCCAACGCCCGCAACGACGATGCGATGATGCAGGAGGTCATGCGCCTGATCGAGCCTGTGGCCCAGGGCTGGAACGACATCAAGAAGTCCGGCACTTCAGCAGCTTCTGCCATCGCGCCCTCCGCCACTGGCCAGCCCGTGCTGGTGGAGGCATAAACCATGTCCCACATGCTGATTGACTATTACAAGGCGATCGAAGACAGCAGCGCCAAGATGCTGGAGGCTGCCCGGCTCAAGGACTGGGACGGAGTGGTGCGCTACGAAGGCGCCTGTGCCGTGCTGATCGAGCAGCTGCGCTTCAAGTCGCAGGAGCACGAGCTGCTGCCTGAGCACCGCCGCGAAAAGACCCGCATCATGCAGCGCATCCTGCGCAACGACGCCCAGATCCGCTGCCTGGCCGAGCCTTGGCTGGCCCAGTTTGAGCACCTGTTCGAAGGCCAGCCGCAGATGATGCACTGAGGCGCGGGACCAGCCCCAAGACAAAGCCGACCCTGTGAGGTCGGCTTTTTCATGGCAAAAATGGGCTTCTCCGCCCTACCAGTAAGCGCTTAATGCTATCAAATTAGGAGTAATGTGCAGGCGCTGTTGCGGGATACGGGCGCGCGCCAATGCCAGGGATGCCAAGCAAGGGCCGCCCCGCAGCGAGGGCATCGTCCCCCTGCCCGCAACGCGTAGCGTTGCGAGAGCGGGGGGAAGGCGCGCAGCGCCTCAGGGGGGTGCCACTGCTACACCTGCATGTTCATGATGTCGGTATAGGCCTGCACCATGCGGTTGCGCACGTGCAGCGTGGCCTGAAAGCCGATCTGCGCCTTCTGGATCGCCACCATGGTTTCTTCCAGGCTCACCGAGGGGTTCTCCAGTTGCACCTCTCTTTGCAGTTCGGACGAACGGTTTTGCGCCGCACTCACCGACTGCAAGGCGCCTTTGAGGGCGCTGGAAAATCCCACTTCGTTACCGGTTTCCTGGGGAGCTGAGGCACGGCGCGCCACGCCTGCGCCCGTCAGCGGGGCGGTAGAGCTTGAGATGCGAAGGTCCATGGCGGTATCCGTAGGGAATGGCGGTATGCTGCGTATCCTAGCCACCGCCCTGGCGGCCATCCCTCTGAAATGATGGTCAAACGGGCGGCTTATCCAGCGAACGTGGTGGAGGCGTGACCGAATAATCGACACCACGCCAGGTCTGTTGCCGGACCTGCTTTACTGGAAAAGCAAGATGTCTGCTGTTGCTGAAGTCCCTCTCAATCCGCTCCCGCCGCCCGCCAGCCCCAGCTGGCTGCAGCGGCTGTCTGCCCTTGACCGGGCGCAGCGCATGCGGCTGGGCGTGGGCGTGGCGCTGCTGGTCGCCGCTGCCGTGGCGGCCATCGTCATGGGGCGTCAGCCAGACTACCGGGTGCTGTTCGCCAACCTGAACGACAAGGACGGCGGCGCCATCGTGGCCCAGTTGTCACAGATGAATGTGCCCTACAAACATGCCGAGGGCGGCGGTGCCATCCTGATCCCGGCGGACCGCGTGCACGATGTGCGCCTGCGCCTGGCCACCCAGGGCCTGCCCAAGGGCTCGGTGGCCGGTTTTGAATTGATGGAGTCCAGCAAGTTCGGGATGACGCAGTTCCAGGAGCGGCTGAACTTCCAGCGTGGCCTGGAGGGCGAGCTGACCCGCTCCATCCAGGCGCTGTCGTCTGTGCAGGGTGCGCGCGTGCACCTGGCGCTTCCCAACCAGAACGGGTTCTTCCGCGAGCAGCAAAAACCCTCGGCCTCTGTGCTGGTGAGCCTGCATCCCGGCCGCATTCTTGACCGTGCCCAGCTGGCCGGCATCGTGCACCTGGTGGCGTCCAGCGTGCCCGAGCTGGCTCCTTCGGCTGTGAGCGTGCTGGACGACACGGGCAAGCTGCTGTCGCAGACGACAGACAGCACCGCCGGCGCCGAGGTGAACGCCCAGCAGCTGCTCTATGTGCAGAAGATCGAGCAGCAGTACACCCGCCGCATCATGGACATCCTGGAGCCGGTGGTGGGCCGCGACAACGTGAAGGCCCAGGTCACGGCCGAGGTGGATTTCACGCAGACGGAATCTACGTCCGAGCAGTTCCGTCCCAACCAGACACCCGACTCCAGCGCGGTCCGCAGCCAGCAGGTGCTCGAAAGCCGGGGCAGCTCCAGCAAGACCGCCACGGGCGTGCCCGGCGCTGTGGCCAACCAGCCGCCTGCGCCGTCGGCTGCCCCCATCAACGGTGCCAACCCCGCCCCCAATGCCGGTGGCCAGCAGGGCACCGAGGAGCAGACCAACAAGCGCGAGTCCACCACCAATTACGAAGTGGACAAGACCGTGCGCGTCACGCGGGGCAGCACCGGCGCGGTCAAGCGCCTGAGCGCGGCCGTGGTGGTGAACTACCAGTCCGGCGAAGACAAGGGCAAGCCCATCACCAAGGCGCTCACGCCCGAGCAGATCGAGCAGATGACGGCCCTGGTGCGCGAGACCATCGGCTTCAACAAGGAGCGCGGCGACTCGGTCAACCTCATGAACACACCATTCCAGGTGACGGCGGCGCCATCGACTGACGTTCCGCTGTGGAAGCAGCCCGAAGTGATCGACCTGGCCAAGACCTTTGCGTGGCCGGTGGGGGCCGTGCTGTTTGCTGCGCTGGTGCTGCTGGGCCTGGTGCGGCCCGCCCTCAAGGCGCCCGCACCGGCCAAGGCCAGCGCCGCACCGGTGCCCGGGGCGCAGCTCGATGCACTGGAGGCCGAGACGCCTGACCGGCCCGCGCTGCCCGCACCGTCCAAGAAGGACGAGGCGGTGCCTGCGACGCCCGAGCAACTGCGCCTGGAAGACGCCCGCGTGCTCGCCAAGGAGAACCCGGTCGCCGTGGCGAACATTCTCAAGACCTGGCTGAACGGCGACGCCGCCGCTTAGCCGCCGATTGCACGGACCCCCACCATGGACGACCAAGGCCTCCACGATGCCGCCATCATGCTGATGTCCCTCGGCGAAGAGGAAGCGGCCGAAGTCTTCAAGCACTTCTCGCCCAAGGAGGTGCAGAAGCTGGGCGAGACCATCGCGCGCATGCGCTCGGTGTCGCGCGAGAAGGTGGATGAGGTCATCAACAAGTTCTCGAACGCGGCGGCCGCACAAAGCCTCTTGGTGTCCGACACGGGCAACTACGTGCGTGCCGTGCTCAAGCGTGCCCTGGGCGATGACAAGGCCGGGCTGCTGATCGACCGCATTTTGCAGGGCGGCGATGTCTCCGGCATCGAAAGCCTCAAGTGGATGGACCCGCTGTCGGTGGCCGAGCTGCTGCGCAACGAACACCCCCAGATCGTCGCGGCGATCCTGGTGCACCTGGACAGCGACCAGGCCTCGGGCATCCTGATGCACCTCACCGACCGTCAGCGCAGCGAGATCCTGCTGCGCGTGGCCACGCTCGAAGGCATCCAGCCCACGGCCCTCAAGGACCTCAACGAGGTGCTCTTCAAGGTGCTGGCGGGTGGCGACAAGATCCGCAAGAGTTCGCTCGGGGGCGTCAAGGCCGCCGCAGAAATCATCAACCTGCTGGGCGGCAACATGGACGCTGTGGTGCTCGAATCCATCCGGGGCTACGACCCGGATCTGGCCCAGAAGATCATGGACAAGATGTTCGTGTTCGAGGACGTGCTCAAGCTCGACAACGCCGCCATCCAGTCGGTGCTCAAGGAAGTGGCGTCCGAGACCCTCATCGTGGCGCTCAAGGGCGCCGTGCCCGAGCTGCGCGACAAGTTCCTGTCCAACATGTCTTCGCGTGCGGCCGAGGCGCTGCGCGAAGACCTCGAATCCCGCGGCCCGATGCGGCTGTCTGAAGTGGAAGCGCAGCAGAAGGAAATTCTCAAGACGATCCGGCGCCTGTCCGACGAAGGACAGATCGTGATCGGAGGCGGTGGTGATGATGCCTTCGTCTAACAACCAGCGGTCGTACGCGCGCTTCATCCCCAGCGAGGAAGTGGGCGATTTCAAGCAATGGAAGTTCAGTGCGGTGGACGGCTCGGACCTGGTGGAGCCCGCACCGGAGCCGGTGGCGGAGATCCCTGTCGCGGTCGATGAAGCCGAACTGCAGGCGCAGCAGGCGCTGCTGCAGCAGCAGGCCTGCGACGATGCCTATGCCGAGGGCTTTGCCCAGGGGCAGGCGCAGACTGCGCTGGAGTGGCAGCGCCGCATGGACGACTACATTGCCCAGCAGGGACACGAGGCGGCGCAGCGCCTGCAGGGCGTGCTGCAGACGCTGGACGCGAGCCTGATCGACATGCAGCAGCAGATGGCCCAGCAGCTGCTGGAACTGGCATGCGACATTGCGCGCCAAGTGGTGCGCCAGGAACTGTCGGTCAACCCCAATGCCTTGCAGCCCGTGGTGCGTGAGGCCGTGGGCATGCTGGTGACCGAAGGGCGGCCTGCCATGGTGCGCCTGAATCCGATCGACATGGAGGCAATGGCGCAGCCCCTGCGCGAGGAACTGGATGGCCCCGGCGTGCAGTGGATGGCGGACGCCGCCGTGCCTGCCGGCGGCTGCCTGGTGGAGTCTGCCGGCACCGTGGTGGACGGCAGCCTGGACAAACGCTGGCAGCGCGCCATTGCCGCCCTGGGCCTGCAATCGCCCTGGAGCGAGGGAGAGGGCGATGACCGTTGAGGCCCCCTCCGCCTGGGCGCGCTTCATGGACGACGCGCGTGAGCGCGTGGCCGAGGGCGCGCCGCTGGAGACACGGGGCACGCTCACCCGGCTGACGGGGCTGGTGCTGGAGGCTGTGGGCATCAAGGTGCCGGTGGGCTCGCAGTGCATGGTGCAGATGCCAGGCCGCGAACCGGTGTTGGCCGAGGTCGTGGGCTTCTCTGCCGACCGTGCTTTTTTGATGCCTGCGGGTGACATCCATGGCCTGTCGAGTGGTGCCAGTGTGTTCCCCGCAGCGCCATACATTCCTGTGCCCCGCCTGGGCGAGCCGCCACGGCCGGTGCAGCGCGCTGGCGTGCTGCGCCTGCCCATGGGCGACGGGTTGCTGGGGCGCGTGGTGGACGCCCAGGGCCTGCCGCTGGACCATGGCGGTCCGGTGCAGGACGTGGTGGCCGAGCCCATGGGGCGCCGTCAGATCAATGCCATGGACCGCGACCCGGTCCGCGAGCCGCTCGACACGGGCGTGCGTGCCATCAATGCGCTCTTGACCGTGGGGCGCGGCCAGCGCCTGGGGCTGTTTGCGGGCTCGGGGGTGGGCAAGAGTGTGCTGCTGGGCATGATGGCCCGCTACACCCAGGCCGATGTCATCGTGGTGGGCCTCATCGGCGAACGGGGCCGCGAGGTCAAGGAGTTTGTGGAAGACATCCTGGGTGCAGAGGGCCGTGCGCGCTCGGTGGTGGTGGCCGCACCTGCCGATGCGCCGCCGCTGTTGCGCATGCAGGGCGCCGCCTACGCCACGGCCGTGGCCGAACATTTCCGCGACAAGGGCCAGCATGTGCTGCTACTCATGGATTCGCTCACCCGCTATGCCATGGCCCAGCGCGAAATCGCCCTGGCCATCGGCGAGCCGCCTGCCACCAAGGGCTACCCCCCGTCGTGTTTTGCCAAGCTGCCCGCCTTGGTCGAGCGCAGTGGCAATGGCCTGCATGGCGTGGGGTCCATCACGGCGTTCTACACGGTGCTGTCCGAGGGGGACGACCAGCAGGACCCCATTGCCGATGCGGCGCGCGCCATCCTGGATGGGCACATCGTGCTGTCGCGCGCGCTGGCCGAGATGGGGCATTTCCCGGCCATCGACATCGAACAGTCGGCGTCGCGGGTGATGCACAACGTGGTGTCGCGCGGGCATTTTGATCTGGCGCGCAACTTCCGCGCCGTCTACTCGCGCTACCAGAAGAGCCGCGACCTGGTGCAGGTGGGGGCGTACATGAGCGGCTCGGACCCTGCGTTGGACGAGGCCATCCGTTTGCAGCCGCAGATGGCGGGCTTCTTGCAGCAGGACATGTTCGAGGCGGCCTCAATGGATCAGAGCGTGAACGCCATGGCGTCGGTGCTGGACCGTTGACCTTGGTTGGTAAGCCACCATGTCCAGCCTGAATGCCCTGACCGTCGCCGTGGATGTGGCCTCCCGCAAGCGGGACGCCGCACGCCGGGTGCTCCAGGATGCGCTGGCCGCACAGCAGGCGGCGCGCGCGCAGCTCGACCAGCTGGAAGACTACGCCCGCGAGACCGAGTCCCGCTGGGGGGTGAAGGCCGACACCGCGATGCAGCCCGAGGTGATGTACCACCACTACCAGTTCATGAACCGCCTGGGGCATGCGGCCAGCATCCAGACGGGAGTGGTGAGCGACCAGTCGGGGCGGGTGGAGAGCGCACAGCGCGCGTTGCTGGAGGCCGAGTTGCGCCTCACCAGCCTGCGCAAGGTCGTGGAGAAGCGGCGCCAGGACCTGGTGTTGCAGCAAATGCGCAGAGACCAGAAACAGACTGACGAACGGGCCGCGCTGCAGTACCGCAACGCGAGCCAAGGGCCCCAGGGCCAGGAGTATTGACCATGGAACAGGGAAAAATTTCTTCCTCGCAGGGCGGCACCCATGCGGCCCACGCCACACGGGCCAAAGCGCCCGCGCAGCAAGGGACGGATGCCAGTGACGCATCAGCGGCGGGGGGGTTTCTGGCACTGCTGGCTGCGCTGGACGAGGTGTCTGTGGACATCGGTTCGCAGGAACTGACGGGGGCTGACGCAGCCCCTTCGGATATCGCGGCGGATGCCGTGAAGGGCGAAGTGGATGCGGCAGCAATGGCGGCCTGGCAGGGGCTGTTTGCCTCCACCCAGAGCGATGCCTCCGCCACAGGACTGGTGCGGCAGGCCGATGGGATGCTGCGCCCGGACTCCATGGCCCTTGGGATCCCGGGGGCAGCGACCCCTGCTGCGCTGAGCGACATGGCGCTGAACGGCCCGTTGGCCAATGGGGGGTTGCCCCAGGGGCTGGTGGCGGAAACCGCAAAACTTGATGCTTCGGCAGATTTCAGGGACATCAAGGACGGCACCGTCCAGAGCACGGTCGCCGGGTTCGGCCGCAGCTTCTCGCGCCTGCAGAACACCCAGGCCCAGCGGGCAGGGGGGGCTGGTGGCGCGGAGTTGTCCACGGTGGCGAGCACCGCGGGGGATGCTGCGCAGCGTCTGTCGGTGGCCCAGGGGGCGGCAGCACTTGCCCAGGCCGCCAACATTGAGCGTTCGGCCGTGGGGGGAATGGCCGGTGGCGCCACGGTGGAGCGCGGCGTCGGTGCATCCGCTGGGGCCGAGGGAGGCTTTGCCGCATTGGCCGACGCGCTGTCGGCGGGTGCCGCGGGCGTGGCGGCAGCGCGCGGAGGCGAGTCCTCGGCAGGCGGCCGCCCCGGCGAGGGGCAGGCTGGCGCGGGCGCATGGTCGGATGGCAGTGCGGGCATGTCCCCACTGGAGCCAGGAAACACCGACAGTGCTGCCGTGTTTGTAGACCCCGGCGCCGCCGCAGCGGAGGAGCAGGTGGCCGACCAAGTGGCGTACTGGGTCAACCAGAAAACGCAGAACGCGGAGCTGACGCTCAATCGCGATGGCCAGCCCGTGGAGGTATCGGTGTCCTTGTCGGGCAATGAAGCGCATGTCACCTTCCGCAGCGACCAGGCGCAGACGCGCGAACTGCTCGACCAGAGCATGGCCCAGCTCAGGGATCTGCTGCGCAGCGAAGGCCTGGTGCTTTCCGGCATGTCGGTGGGGACCTCGGCTCGGGATGGCGCAGGAGCGCAAGGCGGTGACGCGGGACAGCCCCGTGGCCGCGATGGCGCCCGCCAGGCGCAGGTGCTGTCCAGTGCGCCGGTGGGCACCGCATCGCTGGCGCGGGACGGCAGCGGGCCGGACCGCACCGTAGACATTTTTGTGTAAGCCGCTCACGCCCCTTGCAAGGGGCGAGGGCGCTTTGGAGGGCTGCTGCGGCGATAGCGATTGCAATGCGCAGCAATGGCTACGGTTGTTGCATTGCGCCGGCCGCCCAATCCGATCCACCGCGCCTATCGGCTGCTCGATTCTTGCCGCGGATCTCGTGGGCAAGGCGCGGAGCGCGGTGAATGCCATGGTTTTGGGCTTTTATTCTGGCTATTATTGGTTGCACCTCCCTCCAATAATGGGCCATCCGGCTTTGCTTGCACTTTGATGGCGCAGGCTCGGCTTGCTCCCTACCGCAAGGAACATCCATCGTGTCAGCCCCTCCAGCCGCAGCTGCTCCTGCAAAAAGCAAAAAGATGCTCATCATCATCATTGGCGTCGTTGTGGCGGTGCTGGTGATCGGGGGGGGCGCGGCGGCCTGGTTTCTGACCCGTTCGCACGGTGACGAAGAAGAGGGCGGTGGTGCACCGGCCGCCCGCAAGGAAGCGCCCAAGGTGGCCCCCACCTTCCTGCCCATGGAAAACATGGTGGTCAATCTGGCCGACCCCGGCGGTGACCGCTTTGCCCAGATTGGCATCACCCTGGAGCTGGAAGACGCCAAAACCGCAGAGCAGGTCAAGTTGTACCTGCCCACCATCCGCAGCGGCATCCTGTTGCTGGTGTCCCAGCGCACGTCTGCCGAACTGCTGGTGCGCGAAGGCAAGGAGAAGCTGGCCACCGACATCCGCCGCGAAGTCTCCCGCCCGCTGGGGTACTCGGTGCCCACCGAGCGTGAGCGTGCCCGGGCGGCAGAGGCAGAGCGCGATGGAGACGGCGAGGACCGTCCAGCACGCAAGCGCACCGAGCGCAACCCCGTGCTGCGTGTGCTCTTCTCCAATTTCATCATTCAGTGAACCGGGGCAAGGACCAGCCATGAGTGATTCATTTCTTTCGCAGGAAGAGGTTGATGCCCTTCTGGAAGGGGTCACTGGCGAGAGCCAGAAGTCGGTCGAGGAAGTGGCCGAGGCGGGGTCCGTACGCAACTACGACATCTCCAGCCAGGAACGCATCGTCCGCGGCCGCATGCCGACGATGGAAATCGTCAACGAGCGGTTTGCGCGCAACTTCCGCATCGGGCTGTTCAATTTCATCCGGCGCAGCCCGGAGATTTCGGTCGGCACGGTATCCGTGCAGCGTTACAGCGCCTTTCTGCGTGAGCTGGCGGTGCCCACCAACTTCAACATCGTGGCGATCCGCCCCCTGCGTGGCAGCGGGCTCATCGTGTGCGAGCCGTCGCTGGTGTTCGGCATCATCGACACGCTCTATGGCGGCGTCGGCAAGTTCCAGACCCGTATCGAGGGGCGTGATTTTTCACCGACCGAGCAGCGGGTCATCAACCGGCTGGTTGATGTGATCTGCACCGAATACAAGAAGGCCTGGCAAGGGATCTACCCCCTGGAGCTGGATTACCAGCGATCGGAAATGCAGCCGCAATTCGCCAATATCGCCACGCCGAGCGAAATTGTCGTGTCCACGGCATTCCAGCTGGAGATCGGTGATCTGTCGGGGGCCATCCATGTCTGCATGCCCTACGCAACGCTCGAGCCGATCCGCGACGTGCTGTATTCGTCCACACAGGGCGATTCCATCGAAGTGGACCGCCGCTGGGTGCAGGTGCTGACCCGTGAAATCCAGGCGGCCGAGGTGACCCTGGTGGCCGAGCTGGCCAAGGCCGATGCCACGGTAGAGCAGTTGCTGGCCATGAAGCCCGGCGATTTCATCGAGCTCGATCGCGAGCCGCGCATCCGCGCATCCATTGGCGGGGTTCCCATTTTTGAATGCCAGTACGGGACCCACAATTCAAAGTACGCCATCCGTATCGAAGAGTGCCTGCGCAATGCAGACATGAGCTGGCTGGGAGAAAAAAATGTCAACTGAAGAAGACAACAAGGGTGGCGCAGACGATCCGTTTGCGGGCTGGGCCGAGGCGCTGGAGGAGCAAAAACGCACCGACGAAAAGCCGTCGGATGCTGAGCAGGGCGGCCCGCTCTCGGGGGAGCCCGTGCGGCCGTTCTCGGGCTCTGCAGGCGGGGATGGAACCGTCAATGACATCAACATGGTGCTGGACATTCCGGTCCAGTTGTCCGTGGAGCTGGGGCGCACCAAGGTGCCTATCAAGTACATCCTCCAGCTGGCGCAAGGCTCGGTGGTAGAGCTGGATGCGCTGGCGGGCGAGCCCATGGACGTGCTGGTCAACGGCTACCTCATCGCCCAGGGCGAGGTGGTGGTGGTGAATGACAAGTTTGGTATCCGCCTCACCGATGTGGTGACTCCCTCCGAACGCCTGCGCCGAGTCAGCCGTGGATAGCGGGAGCATGACCCAGACCCTCCTTGTTGTGGTGCTCTTTGTGGGGGCCATGGCTGCTCTCCCCTGGCTGGTGCGGCGATTGCAGCAGCGCCAGGCTGGGGGGGGGGCTTTTGCGGGCGCCGCATCGCGTGTCGTGTCGGTGGTGTCGGTAGGGCCGCAGCAGCGGGTGGTTACCGTCGAGGTCGGTCCCGAGCATGCGCGCACCTGGCTGGTGCTCGGCGTGACGGCCCAGCAGGTGAGCTGTCTGCATGTCCTTCCGGTACAGGCTGCGGGCGCTGGCGTCCCTGGGGTCCCTGGGGTCCCTGGGGTCCCTGGGGTCCCTGGGGTCCCTGGGGTCCCTGGGGTCCCTGGGGTCCCTGGGGTCCCTGGGGTCCCTGGGGTCCCTGGGGTCCCTGGGGTCCCTGGGGTCCCTGGGGCGCCACCATCGTTTGCGCATGAGATGGCGGTCGCTGCCGGCGCGCCTGGAAAGGCGGCCCATGGCTGAGGCATCAACGCGGCGGCGGGCCAACGGCACGGGGTTGCTGGCGGCCGTGGCGGGGTTGACGGGGCTGCTTGTGCAGGACCCCGCTTTTGCGCAGGCGGCCGGGGCCTTGCCCCTGGTGGTGGGCAGTGGCCCATCGGGTACCAGCTATTCGGTGCCGATCCAGACGCTGCTGTTTTTCACCGCGCTGTCCTTTTTGCCCGCCGTCCTGCTGATGATGACGGGCTTCACCCGCATCGTGATCGTGTTGTCCCTGCTGCGCCAGGCGCTGGGCACGCAGTCGGCGCCGCCCAATCAGGTCATCATCGGGCTGTCGCTGTTCCTCACCTTTTTCGTGATGGGCCCGACCCTGGACCGTGTGTACCAGGAGGCGTATGTGCCCTACACCAACAACACCATCACGTTTGAGCAGGCGCTGGACAAGGCCGAGGCGCCCATGCGCGGCTTCATGCTCAAGCAGACCCGGCAGTCTGACTTTGCGCTGTTCTCGCGGCTCGCCCGCCTGGACCCGAACGTGACGGCGGAGACCGCCCCGATGCGCGTGCTGGTGCCGGCGTTTGTGACCAGCGAGCTGAAGTCGGCGTTCCAGATCGGCTTCATGATCTTCATTCCCTTCCTGGTGATCGACATGGTGGTGTCGAGCATCCTGATGTCCCTGGGCATGATGATGCTGTCGCCGGTGCTGGTGGCCTTGCCGTTCAAGCTCATGCTGTTTGTGCTGGCCGACGGCTGGAATCTGCTGATCGGCTCCCTGGCCGCCAGCTTTGTAACCTGAGGGAGGAGCGTGCGATGACTCCACAAGTGGTATTGACCATCGGGCGCGACGCCCTGACCCTGCTGCTGATGATCTCCATGCCGGTGCTCGGGGTGGTGATGGCGGTGGGGCTGATCGTGAGCATCTTCCAGGCGGTCACGCAGATCCACGAAGCCACGCTGGCGTTTGTCCCGAAGCTGATCGCCGCGATGGTGGTGTTTGCCATCGCCGGGCCATGGATGCTCAGCACGCTGGTGGACTTCATCCGCCGGACCATCGAGTCGATCCCGTCGATGATTGGCTGATTTTTGATAAAAAAAGGCCTTCTGCGCGCGACCATCAACAGTTTTTTGCTATGTTTATGGTAGCAATATGATGCCATGATCACCTTCAGCGAAGCGCAGATCATGGCCTGGCTCTCGCCTATTCTGTGGCCCTTTCTGCGGGTCCTGGCCCTGTTCTCGGTGGCCCCGGTGTTCTCGATGCGCGTGATTCCCATGCGCGTGAAGATCGGCCTGGCCTTCCTGGTGGCCCTGTGTGCCCAGGGGGTGCTCGGGGACCAGCCGGTCATCAGCGTCAACGGCCGCGAGGCCCTGGGCGCCGTGGCGCAGCAGGTGGCGGTGGGGCTGGCCATTGGGTTCTCGGTGCGGCTGGTGTTCGCAGCGGTGGAACTGGCGGGGGAAATCATTGGACTGCAGATGGGGCTGAATTTCGCTTCGTTCTTCGACCCCTCGTCCAACGCGCAGATCAGTGCCGTGGCCCGCTTTTTTGGCCACATGGCCATGCTGCTGTTTGTGGTCATCAACGGCCACCTGCTGATCCTGATGGCGGTGGTCAAGAGCTTTGACCGTTTCCCGGTCAACGGCAACTTCCTGCAGTCGCTCGCGCAGATGCGGCTGCACGAGCTGGGGGCGTCGCTTTTCTCCAGTGCGCTCTGGATTGCCTTGCCCATGATTGCGCTGCTGCTGTTCGTCAACCTCACGATGGGCATCATCTCCCGTGTGGCGCCGCAGATGAACATCTACGCGGTGGGCTTCCCCGTCACGCTCACGGTGGGCATGCTGGGCATTGCCGCCACCCTGCCCATGCTGGAGCAGCCCGTGCTGGCACTGATGCAGCAGGCGGTGGACTTGTTTGCCGCGCAGCGGTAGGGCTGGGCCCAGCCTTCAGACCAGCTGGTTGCGAATGGCGTAGACCGTGAGTTCGGCGTTGTTGGACAGCTTGAGCTTCTCCAGCACGCGGGATCGGTACACGCTCACGGTCTTGGGGCTCAGCATCAGCTCTTCAGCAATGTCGGACAGCCGCCGCCCGGAGGCGATCTTGATCAGCGTCTGCAGCTCCCGCTCGGACAGCGTGGTGTGCAGGGCTTCGGGGGTGGGCTGGGCCAGGCTGTCGGCCAGCATCTGGGCCACTTCGGCCGTGAGGTACTTGCGGCCTTGCATCACCGTACGCACGGCGGCAATCAGCTCGACCGGGTCCCCCGCCTTGTTGGCATAGCCCTGCGCACCCGCCTTGAGGCAGCGCAGCGCGTATTGGTCCTCGGGGTACATGGACACCACCAGCACCTTGATGGCGGAATGGGTCTCCCGCAGGCTGGTGAGCACTTCCAGCCCGCTGCGGCCCGGCATGTTCAGGTCCAGCAGCAGGACATCGCAGGCGGCGGTGCGCAGGACCTCGCGCAGTTCGGAGTAGCCTCCCGCCTCGCCGGTGACCTGGATATCGGTCGCTTCGGTCAGGGTGTCACGTATCCCGCGCCGCAAAACGGCGTGGTCGTCGCACAGGACCACATGAATCACGTCGCATCTCCTGGGGCTGTTGGTGGGGCCGATGGTAGCGGGATGGACAGGATGACCGACGTGCCCTGGCCCGGCCGGCTGCTGATGTCCAGCCAGCCGCCCACGGTGCGCGCCCTTTCCTGCAGGCCCTTGAGGCCGAAGGCCTTGGGCTTGTCCCGCATCTCCGGCGCAATGCCCCGGCCGTTGTCTGCCACTTCGAGGGTCAGCACCCCTTCCTTGTCGGAGAGTTCGATATCCACCTTGCCGGGCTGGGCGTGTTTGGAGATGTTGGTCAGGGCTTCCTGGGCAGTGCGGTAGGCGACGAGCTGGATGGCAGCAGGGGTGTCGATGGTGTCGCTGCTGCTCTGAACACGGGTGGGCACCCCCGTGCGCCGCTCAAAACCTGCTGCCAGCCACTGCACAGCCGCCACCAGGCCTTGCTCCAGGATAGGGGGGCGCAGGTTCATCATGATGCGCTGGCTGGCGCCGATGGCGTGCTGCAGCATGTCGGCTGCGGAGTTGGCATGCTCCTGCATGGCCGGGTCGGTGCTGTGGCGGCCGATCCAGGCCACATCAAAACGCACGGCCGTGAGTGCGCCGCCAATGTCGTCGTGAATCTCGCGCGCAATCGAGGCGCGCTCCTGCTCGATGGAGGTTTGCAGGTGTTCTGCCAGCTCCGCCAGCCTGCGCTCGGAGCGGGCCAGCTCGGCCACGGCATGCTCGCGCATGTGGCGGGCTTCTTGCACCTCCAGTGCGCGCGCGATCACGTGGGGCAGGCGCTGGATATCGTCCTTGAGCAGGTAGTCGGCCACGCCCAGCCGCATCGCGTCCACCGCCGCGGCCTCGCCGATGGCGCCGGAGAGCAGGATAAACGGCGGATGCTGAGGTTTTTGCGCCACATGTGCCCACGCATCGAGTGCCGTGAACCCAGGCAGGCGGTAATCTGCCAGGATGATGCCGAACGCCCCGGAGTCGGTCAGGCGCTGGAATTCAGAGAGGGTGTCTACCTGGTGCAACTGGCACTGCAGCCCTGACCGCCGCAGCGTTCTTGCTGCAAGTTCATGGTCAGCCAGTGAATCTTCAAGATGCAGGATTTCAAGGGTCTGGTCTGATGTTGCAGTGACCATAGGAGCGCTATCATAGGATACAAATTGGAACAAACAAGGGTGTTTGTCCCGTTGGGGTGGTTTCGGCGTCGGCGTCCAATGGGCGCGGATGCTACGGTGTGCACAAAGCCTGCGGGACTTTGACGCATGTATCGTAGTCTCGTGTTTTTGCGTGCTTTGCTGCTACGTGCTGCGATGGAGAAACGATGCAATCTACGCTAACAACGCCTGGAGGGCCTGCAGTCCAGGTTCCCGTCATGGTGGCGGCGGAACTGCAGGACTCCTTGCTCGTGGTGATGCACGACCTGCATCGCCTGGAGGGGCTGTTGAACCACGCGACGGACAATCTGCTGGAGCGTTTTGGCGAGGCCAATGCGATGCTGACGGACGCGGTGGTCTCGGATTCTCCCGAACTGGTGGCCGCACGCGCTGCGCTGCGCAGCGCCGTGACCGAGTTGCAGTTCCAGGACATGGCCTCTCAACTGATCTGGCACACCACCAAGGTGCTGCAGGGGTGTGCCTTTCGCCTGGCCTCGGAAGCCATGGGCCATGAAGAAGGCGAGGACGCCGCACCCTTTGCAGAGATGGCGCCCGACAGGCCGAACCCTGTTACGCAGAGCGAGATGGATGCAGGTTCCGTGGACCTGTTTTGACCTTTACATCATTGGTTAGCCTATATATTCAAGTCAGTTGGAGCCATACATGCAATCGATCCTTGCCGTAGATGATTCACCTTCCATGCGGAAAATGGTGTCGTTCACCCTCACGGGCGCCGGCTATCACGTCGTGGAGGCAGTGGATGGGCAAGACGCCCTCGAAAAAGCCGAGACGCACAACATTGATCTGGTGCTGGCAGACCAGAACATGCCGCGGCTCGACGGCATTGGCCTGACCCGCAAGCTGCGCGAGCATCCCAAGTTCAAGACCATCCCCATCCTGATCCTGACGACGGAGTCAAGTGACCAGATGAAGCAGGCGGGCCGCACTGCCGGTGCGACAGGTTGGCTGGTGAAGCCTTTTGACCCCAATCGTTTGATCGAAGTCATCCAGAAGGTGATTCGCTGAGCCGGGTTGACTGAGATCATCAAGTACACAGGAGCCCACCATGGCGGAAAGCTACCAAGAAGGATCGGGTGCAGGTGCTGACTTCGACCTGAGCCAGTTCTATCAGATATTTTTCGAGGAAGCGGGCGAGAACCTCGACCAGATGGAGCAGATGCTCCTGGATCTGGATCTGAGCAGTGCCAACGATGAAGAACTCAATGGCATCTTCCGTTGCGCGCATTCGATCAAGGGCGGATCTGCGACCTTCGGGTTCTCTGACGTCGCCGAGCTGACCCACCAGATGGAGTCGCTGCTGGACCGGCTGCGCCGCCATGAGCTGCAGCCCATCCCGCAGATGGTGGATGTGTTGCTGGAGTCTGCCGATGCATCGCGCAGCCTTCTTGCCCGGCACCAGGCGGGCGGCCAAGGCGAGGCGGTGTCCACCACCTCCCTGGTTCGCCGGATCAGTGACCTGGCTGCGGGCCTGGTGCCCAGCGATGCCCCTGCCGCTGCAGCTCCACCACCACCGCCTCCTCCTCCACCTGCAGCCGCCGCACCCGCGCCTGCTGCCAAGGTTGCCGCCCCGGCTGTGGCCGGCCAGGCGCGCCAGCTCGAAATCCAGATTGGGCCGCTGGAGCGGCCGGAACAGGCGGACGCCATCAAGGAGCTGTTCCGGGACATTCCTGGCCTTGGTGCCATCCGCGACCTGGCGGCCACCGAGCCCAACACGCGTCTGTTTGGAGTGGAGACCAGCTCTACCAACGACGATCTGCTGGACCTGTTTGCGTTCCATGTGTCCAAGGAGCAGGTGCTCATTCGCGATGCTGGCGCAGCAGCGGGTGAATCTGGCGCAGAACCGGCGGAGGATGAAGCCACTCTGGCAGTGGATACCTCCGGTGGCGAGACGCCCTACGGTTTCTTCAGCGGGGCTCCCGGTGCTCCCACCGAGGCCTTGCAGGCAGCAGCCCAAGCCCCTGTCCAGGCTCCCAAGGCGACTGCTGCCAAAGCGGAGCCCAAGGCCGCTGCGCAGGCGCAGATGGAGTCCACGACCATTCGGGTGGACGTCAAGAAGGTTGATCAGCTCATCAACCTGGTGGGTGAGCTGGTAATCACGCAAGCGATGCTGGCGCAAAACAGTCGTGGGCTGGATGCCGGCGCCTATCAGCAGCTGCTGGCGGGCCTGGCCGATCTCGATCGCAACACCCGGGACCTGCAAGAGTCGGTGATGTCGATCCGCATGATCCCGATGTCCATCGTCTTCAGCCGTTTCCCGCGCATGCTGCGTGACCTGGCAAACAAGCTGGGCAAGAAGGTGGAGCTGGTCACCCTGGGTGAAGCCACCGAGCTGGACAAGGGCCTGGTCGAGAAGATCACCGACCCTCTGACCCACCTGGTACGCAACAGCTGCGACCATGGCATCGAGATGCCCGCGGACCGTCTGGCCAAGGGCAAGTCAGAGCACGGAACCATCACGCTGTCGGCCTCGCACCAAGGCGGCTCGATCGTGATCGAGGTGCGCGACGATGGCCGCGGCCTATCGCGCGAGAAGATCCTGAGCAAGGCCCAGGAGCGGGGCATCGAAGTGTCCGAGCAGATGAGCGATGCCGAGGTATGGCAATTGATCTTTGCGCCGGGCTTCTCCACGGCGGATGAGGTCACCGATGTGTCCGGACGCGGTGTGGGCATGGACGTGGTCAAGCGCAACATCGCTGCGCTGAACGGGTCGGTCGAGATCGACTCGGCCGAAGGTTACGGCATGAAGGTGTCCGTGCGCCTGCCCCTGACGCTGGCCATCATGGATGGCATGTCGGTGGGGGTGGGCGACGAGGTGTACATCTTGCCGCTGTCTTCCGTGGTCGAGTCGTTCCAGGTCAATGCGGATGACGTGAGCACGGTGGCGCAAGGTTCGCAACTGGTGAAGGTGCGCGACGAATACATGCCCGTGATTGCCCTGGAGAAGATCTTCCAGGTGCCCCGTTTCGACCTCAACAAGTCCAGCAACATCATGGTGGTGGTCGAGGCGGACGGTAGCCGCGTTGCGCTGCTGGTCGATGAGCTTCTGGGGCAGCACCAGGTGGTGGTCAAGAACCTGGAGTCGAACTACCGCAAGGTGCCGAATGTGTCGGGCGCCACCATCCTGGGTGATGGCACGGTGGCCCTGATTCTGGACACGGGTGGCCTGGTGCGCCGGGCGCGCCACTGAGGATTCAAGCGCCCCGGCCCTTCAGGGCCCGGGCGCTGTCATGAAAGGAGAATGCACCATGAGTGTGATTGGTAAGACGGCAGACGCTGCGCCGACGGGTGCACGTGAATATCTGACATTCCGCCTGGATCAGGAAGAGTACGGCATCGACATCCTGAAGGTGCAGGAAATCCGGGGCTACGAGCCTCCGACGCGCATTGCCAATGCGCCCGAGTTCATCAAGGGTGTGACCAACCTGCGCGGCACGATTGTTCCTATTGTTGACATGCGCCTGAAGTTCAACTGCGCGCAGGCTGACTACAACAGCTTTACCGTGGTCATCATCCTGAACCTGCGCAACCGGGTGGTCGGGATCGTGGTGGACTCTGTCAGCGATGTGATGGAGCTGACGCCCGAGAGCATCCGCTCGGCACCTGATATCGAGAGCGCCATCGACAACAGCTGCATCCTGGGGCTGGGGTCGGTGGGTGAGCGCATGCTGATCCTGCTCGACATTGAGAAACTCATGTCGAGCGTGGATATGGGATTGGTTACTGCCAACGAGTAGGGCACAACGACGGTCAACACCATTGGTGGCCCAGGCACATGTCAGGCCGCAAGCAGGGCTTGCGGGCCTGTTGGAGCGAACAGGATTTCCCTTCGGACGATCAATATGGCCCACACCACCAGTGCCTCCGTTTCAGCCCGTTCTGCCTCCTCGCGGGTAGAACCGGCCTATGCTGCGGCGGAGGCCCCCTCGGGGCCCTTGGCCCAGGGGCGTGAATTCGTCTGGACCAACGCAGACTTTGCCCGGGTTCAGGCGCTGATCTACCAGCGCGCGGGCATCAGCCTGCATGACGGCAAACACGCGATGGTGTATAGCCGACTGTCACGGCGGTTGCGCGATACCGGGCACACCAGTTTCCACGATTACCTCAGCTGGCTGGAGAACCACGACGGGCCCGAATGGCAGGAGTTCGTCAATGCGCTCACCACCAACCTGACCGCCTTTTTCCGGGAGCAGCACCACTTCGAAATTTTTGCCTCCCACCTGCGTTCCAAACCCTCGGCCAACTGGAAGGTCTGGTGCAATGCTGCATCCACGGGCGAGGAGCCGTACTCGATAGTCATGACGGCTTTTGAGGCGCTGGGGGCCAATGCGTCGTTCAAGCTCACTGCCAGTGACATCGACTCGCGGGTGCTGGCAACGGCTGCGCAAGGGGTGTATCGGCTGGACGGGCTCAAGGGTGTGAGCCCGGAGCGCCTGCAGAAATTCTTCTTGCGGGGAAAAGGTGGCAATGCCGGAATGGTGCGCGCCAAACCCGAACTGCGGCGGGTCATTGAGTTCATGAGCGTGAACCTCATTCGCGATGATTGGCCCTTCAAGGAGCCCTTTGATGTGGTCTTCTGCCGCAACGTGATGATTTACTTCGACGCGCCCACGCAGCGAAAAGTGCTGGAGCGGATCCACCGGGTGCTCAAGCCGGGAGGCATGCTGTTTGTTGGCCATGCCGAAAACTTCAGCGAATCGCGCGATCTGTTTACCCTGCGTGGCAAGACGGTGTACGAGCGCCGTTGACCTGTCCATGTTGTCTTGCAAAAAGCACCCATGACCAACATCCAAGCAGGCACTGTTCCCACCATGACCACCCAGACTCCAGGCTCATCCGAACGGCGCCGTGCACCGCGCATAGCGCCTTTGAGTGCTGATATCTACGCAGCGGGCGCGGCGCCTGTGCGCGAGTCCTCCCTGCAGGAGCTCAAGGCGCAAAGCCGCAAGCCAGGTGAGGCGTCGTTCTTCTATATGGATCACCACTTCCAGCACAACGCCGTCAAAGTGCTGCCGGGGGAGTATTTTGTTGCGGAGGAGAGCTTGGTCATCATGACAGTGCTGGGCTCGTGCATCGCTGCCTGCCTGTGGGACAGCCGTGCCCGGGTGGGGGGAATGAACCACTTCATGCTGCCCGATGGTGACCTGGCTGATGCGTCGGGGCGCTACGGCTCGTATGCCATGGAATTGCTCATCAACGAGATGTTGAAGCTGGGTGCGCGGCGCGAAACCATGCAAGCCAAGATTTTTGGTGGTGCCCAGGTGATGCACAACTTCACTACGATGAATGTGGGCGAGAGGAACACCAATTTTGTGCTCAACTACCTGCACACCGAGCGCATCCCGATTGTTTCGGAGGATGTGCTTGATATCTACCCGCGCAAGGTGGTTTTTTTTCCTGTGACGGGAAAAGCCATGGTCAAGCGCTTGGCGCATGCCCATCCGGAGGCCCTGGCCCAGGATGCACGCGGGAATGCCGCAACGGTGGCCAAGTCCACCGCCGGTGGTTCCGTTGATCTGTTTTGAGGAAGGTTCGCGTCAATGAGCAGGAAAATCCGGGTGATCGTGGTGGACGATTCGGCGCTGGTCCGCAGTCTGCTGTCCGAGATCATCAATCGGCAACGCGACATGGAATGCATTGGCACAGCCAATGACCCGTTGGTGGCGCGCGAGATGATCCGTGAGCTGGATCCGGATGTCATCACGCTGGATGTCGAGATGCCGCGCATGGACGGCATTGATTTTCTCGGCCGACTCATGCGGCTGCGCCCCATGCCGGTGGTCATGATCTCCACGCTGACGGAGCGCGGAGCCGAAGTCACGATGAAGGCGCTGGAGCTTGGCGCCATCGATTTTGTCGCCAAGCCGCGTGTGGGCCTGGCCAGCGGGCTCAACGACCTGGCCGCCCAGATTGTGGACAAGATCCGCGTGGCGGCGGTGGCGCAGGTTCGCCGTGCTCCGGCGCGGGATGCAGCGCCTGCCGGTGGTGGAGGTGGGGCTGCACATGCGCCCGCGCCAGCTTCCGCACTGTTGGGCCGCCTGTCAACGGAAAAGCTGATCTGCATCGGTGCCTCTACAGGAGGCACCGAGGCCATCAAGGAAGTGCTGGTCCAGATGCCGGCCGACTCGCCTGCCATCGTGATCACCCAGCACATGCCGCCGGGCTTCACCACCAGTTTTGCTGCCCGGCTGAACGGGCTGTGCCAGATCACGGTGAAGGAGGCGGTCAATGGCGAGCGCATCTTGCCGGGCCATGCCTACATTGCGCCGGGTGGCACCCAGTTCCATGTGGCACGCAGTGGTGCCAACTACGTGGCCGTGGTCGATGACGGCCCACCGGTCAACCGCCACAAGCCATCGGTCGAGGTGCTGTTCAAGTCTGCCGCTGCGGTGGTGGGGCGCAATGCCTTCGGCATCATGCTGACCGGCATGGGCAACGATGGTGCCGCTGCCATGCGCGAAATGAAAGACGCAGGCAGCTATAACTACGTGCAGGACGAGGCCACCTGCATTGTGTTCGGCATGCCGCGCGAAGCCATCGCCCATGGCGCAGCCGACGAGGTTCTGCCCTTGGGCCAGATTGCCCCAGCGCTGGTCACGCGCTTGCGCGGCGCGACAGACCGGCTGCACCACCGCATCTGACCCATGTTCATCCCTGGCGTGGGCCGCCACCGGGGGCTTTGTCGGCTTGGACGCTGCCCCTAGTGCCCCGTCCGGGGCTCACCGCCTTCAGGCAGACAGTTCCGTCCAGCGTTCCAAAGCGACCATGAGTTCGTCGTCGATGTTGGCGGCTCGGGTCGCCATCTCGGCGGCACGCGCTGGGTCTTTGCTGTACAGGCTTCCATCCGCCAGCGCGTCCTGCAGCGCCCGCTGTTCCGTCTCCAAGGCTGTGATCTGGGCGGGGAGCTGTTCAAGCTCACGTTGTTCTTTGTAAGAAAGCTTCTTTTTTGATAGCTGCTCAGGCTTATCTGATGCGCGCAAAGGGCTATTTTTGCTTGAATTTTCAGAGGTGGATGACTTGGGCGACGCCGCCGCAGTGGCTGCCGAGGCCTGAATGGCCTTGCTGCGTTTGGATTGCTCCAGCCAGTCCTGAACGCCCCCTTCGTATTCGCGCCACAGGCCATCACCTTCAAAGGCGATGGTGCTGGTCACCACGTTGTCGAGGAAGGTCCGGTCGTGGCTGACCAGGAACACGGTGCCTTCGTAGTTTTCCAGCAGTTCCTCCAGCAAGTCCAGGGTGTCGATGTCCAGGTCGTTGGTCGGCTCGTCCAGCACCAGGACATTGGCGGGGCGCGCAAACAACCGCGCCAGCAAAAGCCGGTTGCGTTCTCCGCCCGACAGCGAGCGCACGGGCGAGTGCGCGCGGGCCGGCGAAAAGAGGAAGTCGCTCAGGTAACTTTTGACGTGTTTGCGCTGGTTGCCGATTTCAATCCACTCGCTGCCGGGGCTGATGAAATCCTCCAGCGTGGCATCGAGGTTCACGGCGTGGCGCATCTGGTCGAAGTAAGCCACCTGCAGGTTGGCCCCTTGGCGGATGGTGCCTTTGTCGGCGGGCAACTCTCCCAGAATCATCTTGAGCAAGGTGGTCTTGCCGGCGCCGTTGGGGCCAATCAAGCCCACCTTGTCGCCCCGCAGGATGGTGCCTGTGAAGTTGCGAACAATCGTCTTCTCGCCGAAGGCTTTGCTCACCCCCGTCAATTCCGCCACGACCTTGCCCTGGTAGCCGTTCGCGCCGCCGGTGGCGACATCCATGCGCACGCTCCCCACCACATCGCGGCGGGCCTCGCGGCGGGCTCGCAGCTGTTCCAGCCGGCTGATGCGGCTCTGGCTGCGGGTGCGGCGCGCCTCCACCCCCTTGCGTATCCAGACCTCTTCCTGTGCCAGCAGCTTGTCGGCCTTGGCTGCGATCACTGCTTCCTGGGCGAGCTGCTCTTCCTTCTGAATCTGGTACTGCGCAAAGTTGCCTGGGTACGAGCGCAACTGGCCCCGGTCCAGTTCAACGATCCTGGTAGCGACACGATCCAGAAACGATCGGTCATGGGTGATCGTGACGACACTGCCCGGAAAGTCCAACAGCAGGTCTTCAAGCCATTCGATGGAATCGAGATCCAGGTGGTTGGTGGGCTCGTCCAGCAGCAGGACATCAGGGCGGGCAACCAGAGCCTGGGCCAGGGCAACCCGCTTTTTGGTCCCCCCCGACAAGGTGCCCACCACTGCCTCCGGATCCAGGTGCAAACGTTGCAGCGTTTCTTCGACCCGCTGCTCCCAGTTCCACGCGTCATAGGCTTCGATCTCGGACTGCAAGGCGTCCAGATCCAGTCCCTCAGCTCCGGAGAGATACTGGTCGCGAATGCCAATCACCCGCTGCAGACCTTCAGATGCTGCCTTGAAGATCGTGGCTGCGGGGTCCAGGGTGGGCTCCTGGGCAACAAAGGCGATTCGCACACCTTGCTGTACTTGCAGTGCGCCATCGTCGGGCTTGGCCAGGCCTCCCAGGATTTTGAGAAGCGAAGACTTGCCCGCGCCATTGCGGCCGATCAGGCCAACACGCTCCGCAGTCTCCAAAGAAAAGCCAGCATGGTCCAGCAGTGCAACATGCCCAAATGCGAGTTGGGCGTCCAGTAGGGTGATAAGTGCCATAGGGGCTGGATTATCGGTGGCGAGTGCAAGGAGGGCCATGCAGCCCTGCCGCCCACCAGCTTGGTTCCCTAACTAGTACCAGGAGGGGTGCGGCTGGTACGGTCGTGGCTCACTGGAAGCACACCCGTGTGTCGGCGCGACGTAGATGGGATTCATGGAAAAGAACAGCCACAACTTTCGCCACGACCAGCGATCCATGCTATAGTCGAGGGCTTCGCTTCTGAAGCACTTGCCCGGATGATCTGATTGTTTGGGGTTGTGCTCGGTGGCTGGTGGTGATGCCCTTCGGGGTTGTGCTGCTGGTGATCGAAGGGGTTGAAGAAAAGTTTTGTTTTTGTGTCTGGGTGCTTAAAAACTCGGTATAGA
>CAYXSL010000002.1:0-69979 GCA_964466605.1 uncultured Verminephrobacter sp. | reverse complement strand
ACGAAAGGGCAATGCACATGGCAACAATCGATATCAAGGTGCCCGACATCGGCGACTTCGCCGAAGTGGCCATCATCGAAGTGCTGGTCCAACCCGGCGACACCATCAAGGCCGAGCAAAGCCTGATCACCGTGGAGTCCGACAAGGCCTCCATGGAGATTCCCTCCAGCCACGCTGGGGTTGTGAAGGAGCTCAAGGTCAAGCTGGGTGACAAGATCGCCGAAGGCTCGGTGGTGCTGACGCTGGAAGTGCAGGGCGCAGGCGCGGCAGCGCCAGCACCTGCTGCAGCCCCAGCGCCCGCCGTTTCTGAGCAAAAAACGGCCTCTGCGCCCGTCCAGCAAGCGCAAGCAGCTATCAATCCAGTAGCGTCCAGCTTTGCAGGCTCGGCCGACCTGGACTGCGACGTGCTCGTGCTCGGCGGCGGCCCCGGCGGCTACAGCGCCGCTTTCCGCGCGGCCGACCTGGGCCTCAAGGTCGTCATCGTCGAACGCTACGCCACCCTGGGTGGCGTGTGCTTGAACGTGGGCTGCATCCCCTCCAAGGCGTTGTTGCACGTTGCGGCCGTCATGGACGAGGTCAGCCACATGGCCGACCTGGGCGTGGACTTTGGCGCGCCCGCCGTCAACATCGACAAGCTGCGTGGCCACAAAGAGAAAGTCATCGGCAAGCTCACCGGCGGCCTGGCCGCCATGGCCAAGATGCGCAAGGTGACCACCGTGCGTGGCTACGGTGCCTTTGTGGGGGCCAACCACCTCGAAGTGGAAGAAACCACCGGCACCGCGCAAGAGAAGACGGGCACCAAGAAAGTCATCGCTTTCAAGAAGGCCATCATCGCCGCTGGTAGCCAGGCCGTGCGCCTGCCCTTCATGCCCGACGATCCCCGCGTGGTCGACTCCACCGGCGCCCTTGCGCTGAAGGAAGTGCCCAAGCGCATGCTCATTCTGGGCGGCGGCATCATCGGCCTCGAAATGGGCACCGTGTACAGCACGCTGGGCGCGCGCCTGGATGTGGTCGAAATGATGGACGGCCTGATGCAGGGCGCCGACCGCGACCTCGTCAAGATCTGGCAGAAGATGAACGCCAAGCGTTTTGACAACATCATGCTCAAGACCAAGACGGTGGGCGCCAAGGCCACACCCGAAGGCATCGAGGTGACGTTTGCCGCAGCGGAAGAGGGTGGCACCGCCCCCGCACCCCAGGTGTACGACCTCGTGCTGCAGGCCGTGGGCCGCACGCCCAACGGCAAGAAGATCGCTGCCGAGAAGGCTGGCGTGGCCGTGACGGACCGTGGCTTCATCAACGTCGACATCCAGATGCGCACCAACGTGCCGCACATCTTCGCCATCGGCGACATCGTGGGCCAGCCCATGCTGGCGCACAAGGCGGTGCACGAGGCGCACGTGGCGGCTGAAGTGATTGCCGGTGAACTGCAAGGCAACAAGGAGCTGGCCGCTGCCGCCTTCAACGCCCGCGTGATTCCATCGGTGGCCTATACAGACCCCGAAGTGGCATGGGTCGGTCTCACCGAAGACCAGGCCAAGGCCCAAGGCATCAAGGTCAAGAAGGGCCTGTTCCCCTGGACAGCCTCCGGCCGCGCCATCGCCAACGGCCGCGACGAAGGCGTGACCAAGCTGCTGTTCGATGACTCGCCCGAAGCCCACGGCCACGGCAAGATCCTGGGCGGCGGCATGGTCGGCACGCACGCGGGCGACATGATCGGCGAGATCGCCCTGGCCATCGAGATGGGTGCCGACGCGGTGGACATCGGCAAGACCATCCACCCGCACCCCACGCTGGGCGAAAGCATCGGCATGGCGGCGGAGATTGCGCACGGCAGCTGCACGGATGTGCCGCCGCAGAAGAAGTGAGTTGACGACCCGCCGAAAACACTGCTGATTCAGTAGCTGGCCGCGAGAGCCCTGCATGGGCTTCGCGGCCCTTTCACTTGTAGCGCAGAAAACTGCTAGGTTCGTTGGGTCTGGTACCGTTACAGATGGAAACCCGATGTGCCATCGGGTGATTCAATTCCGCATGATTGAGATGGCAAACTGATATGGACCGGGCACGCACAGCCCAGTTGCAGTGAATAAGGTGCAAGCCGTGATCGGCTGCTGCCAACAATCAGGGAGTCGATTTTGAAATGGATGAACTTTGCCCGCTTTACAGGGCATGCAATAGCGTTTGCAAGTCTCGTGGCCTTGCAGGCATGTGGTGGCTCAGGCGGGGGAGACAATGTAAATACTCCACCCGCTCTGCCGGGAAAAATTGCCCTGTTTGCCGGAGACGTGGGAGGCATTGGCAATCTGGACGGGGCTCGCAGTATCGCAACCTTCTACGGCATCCAGAGCCTGACGGTTGATCCAGCCGGCAATCTCATGGTGGGCGAAGTTGGTAATCATGCGCTGCGCAAAATTTCTGCGGACGGTACCGTGAGCACGGTGGCTGGCGGCGACATGATCGCTGCATTTGCCGATGGACAAGGAGCAGCCGCTAAATTTCTGGACCCGCAGTTTGTTGCGGCGGATGCCAAAGGCAACTGGTACATCTCCGATAAAGGAGCTTACATACGCAAGGTGACGCCTCAAGGCATGGTCACCACACTGGCAAACGTCTCGACCGATTCGAACTGCCAAATTCCCATGTCTTTTTGCTCTGTTGGTAAACCACTGGCGGTGGATGCTGCGGGTACGGTGTATTTCACCGCCAACAACCAGCTGCGTAAGCTGGGGGCAAACGGCCAAGTGGAGACTTTGGTCGGTGCCATCAGTTCCAGGGGAATGCCCACTCCAGCGTTTTCATTTGTCTATCAGCCCTCTAGCCTGGCGGTAGACGCGCAGGGAACGATTTACATCGCTGATCGCAACCAGCCTGTGCTTCGCAAGGTCACACCTGCGGGCGAGATGACCGTGCTGGCGGGATCGGAGGGGGCATCCCAGATTGTGGATGGCGAGGGCAGCGCTGCGCGTTTTTTGGAGCTTCAATCCATCACGATGGATGCCCTGGGCAACTTGTACGTGTTGGAGGGCAACGGTGCAATCCGCAAAGTCACGCCCGCTGGTTTGGTCTCCACTGTTCGGCAGCCAACACAAACATGGGGCTCCGGCTGGTCGTACAGCTATACCGGGTTTGCACGGGATGCAGCTGGAAACTTTTATGTCTCTGCGCTCGGAACCGGTGGGAGTGCCGCAATTCTGAAAATTGATGCTCAAGGCGCTGAAGGTGTATACGCAGGTCGCCAGGGAGTAGTGGGTGACACGGATGGAACCGGCAGTGCTGCACAGTTTTCAGACCCACGCAGTCCATCCATCGATGCCAATGGCAATCTGCTCGTGCTCGACAGGTTCGTCAATCCCAATAGCCAATTGTCGGGCCACATTGACGACTCCTACTCCCTGCGCCGCATCACTCCGGAAGGCGGCACAACGAGTATCGCTCGCATGGAATATCAAAATGCCATGAGCGGGGCAGCCGTAGATCGGCAAGGCAATACCTATGTTGGAGGCGGCAGGCGCATTCGAGTGATTGCTCCCGACGGAACAGTCAAGTCATTCTTTGAAGGCAGCGAGAGCCTGCCCGATGGATTAAAGGTGTTGGCTGTAGATAACACTGGCGCCGTGTATGCAGCCGCAGGCTCGACGGGACCGGCCGCAGGCCTGCCCATCTATGTTCCGACGAGACCGTATGGTGCGATTTACAAGATCAATTCGGACAAAACCGTGAGTTTGCTGGCTGGCAAGGCGGGTGTTCCGGGCATGGCTGATGGCTCGGGTGATTCCGCTCGGTTTTCCTCCGTTGGCGGTGGCGTTCTGGACTCTGCAGGCAATTTGTATGTGGCGGATACTGCCAATCATGTGGTTCGCAAGATCAACCCAGCGGGCGTGGTCAGCACCATAGCGGGTCAACCGGGTACCCCCGGCTACAGCGATGGGACGGTGGCGCAAGCAAAGTTCTGGCTCCCAGTGGATGTCAAGATCGATGCCCAGGGCAACTTGTTTGTAGCCGATCGCAACAATGCTGTGGTGCGCAAAATCAGCCCCGGCGGTGTGGTGAGTACCGTGGTTGGCACGGCCGGTAGATACGGTTTTGTGCCCGGTGCGTTGCCAAGTGTGATTCCACCGCCAGAAGGAATTGCAGTGAAAGACGCTGTGCTTTTCATCACAACGCGCAATGGGGTGTTGAGGGCCGATCTGTAGTACCGGGTAGGTTGGTGGCTCATTCGGCTTGCGACATTGCAGCCCGCTGGAAGCGGGATCAAGCCGCCGCCTATCGGCCCCGCCAAAGTGCCCCGACAAAAGTGGTGGAAAATACCGGGTTTGCTGCCGCGCGCCCTGGGGCAGCACTTCCGCCCGGCTTATTCACTTGTTTGCTCCCCTGAGCCTGCCCATGCAAGACGTTCAAAACTCCAAGATCTCTGTCGAGAAGATCGGCGGCACTTCCATGACCGCCTTTGGCGATGTGCTGCGCCACATCATGCTGCACGATCCCAAGCGCATTTATGGCCGCATTTACGTGGTGTCGGCCTACTCGGGCGTGACGAACCAGCTGCTGGAGCACAAGAAGACGGGCGAGCGCGGCATCTATGCGCTGTTTGCTGAAGGCAAGGGCTACCAGGATGCGCTGGCCCACCTGGCCACCAGCCTGAAAAAGCTCAACGCAGGCTATGCCGATCTGGGCCTGCCTCTGGATGTGGCCGATGCCTTCATCGACCAGCGCATTGGCCAGGCGCGCGAGTACCTGGGGGCCATGCAGCATGTGCTGGCCAGCGGCTACCTGAGCCGCCACGACGTGCTGCTGGCCGCGCGCGAGGTGCTGGCCTCGATCGGCGAATCGCACAGCGCGTTCAACTCGGTCGAGATCCTCAAGGCCAACGGCGTGAAGGCCGTGCTGATGGACCTGGCCGGCTTTGACGACAACGAGGCCTGGACGATTGACGAGCGCATTGCGCACAGCTTCAAGGACCTGGACCTGGCCAACAGCGTGATTGTGGCCACAGGCTACACCAAGGGCACCGAAGGCATCATGCGCGAGTTTGACCGCGGCTATTCCGAGGTCACGTTCAGCAAGATCGCTGTGGAAGTGCGCCCCGCCGAGGCCGTGATCCACAAGGAATTCCACCTGTCGTCTGCCGACCCCAACCTGGTCGGCCTGGAAAACGCCATCGTGGTGGGCGCCACCAACTACGACGTGGCCGACCAGCTGGCCGATGTGGGCATGGAAGCCATCCACCCCAAGGCCGCCAAGCCCATGGAATTGGCCGGCATCCCGATCCGCCTGAAGAACACTTTTGAGCCCGACCACCCCGGCACGCTGATCACCAAGGACTTTGTGGGCGAGCGCGCCCGCGTGGAGATCGTGACCGGCACCGACAAGGTCACGCTGATCGAGATCCACGACCCCAGCATGGTGGGCACCGTGGGCTTCGATGCGGGCCTGATGAACGTGTTCTGCAAGCACGATGTGAGCTACATCCTGAAGGCGACCAACGCCAACTCGATCGCGCACCTGGTGTGGGACAGCCAGGTCACGCCCGAGCTGGTGGCTCAGCTGCAGGAGGACTACCAGGTCGTGACGATCAAGCCCAGCGCGATCGTGTGCACCATCGGCTCCAACATCGGCATCCCCGGCGTGCTGGCCAAGGCCGCGCAGGCACTGGCCGATGCACAGGTCAACGTGAACTGCGTGTCGCAGACACTGCGCCAGGTGAACATGCAGTTCGTGATCGAACGCGAGGACTACAAGACCGCGATCAAGGCGCTGAACCTGGCACTGTGCGTGAACTCCGGCGCACCCGTTCCGCGCGCCTGAGAAGGATCTCGCGTCCAGTCTGCAGAGCCCGCCCTGTGCGGGCTTTTTTACGCCTCTGCGCGCCTGATGGGGTGGAGTGAACGCTGGAACCGAGATTGCTATCGTTTGTATAGCAATAAAGTCTTGTCCATCAGGCGCAGAAGGCCTGTTTGAATGCTGATTTTGCTGATCAGCAGGACCCCCGCCAACACCAGGGCGGCGCCCCCCAGTTGCCAGCCTGACAAGGGCTCGCCCAGCAGCCAGGCGCCAAAAAAGATGGTCAGGATGGGGCCCAGCGTGCCGATGAGCGCGGTCTTGGACGCACCGATACGGCGGATGGCGGCGGAGGTCATGAACACCGGCAACACGGTCGAGAACACGGCCATGCCCAGCGCATGCAGGTAGACCGGCGCGGGCTGCACCAGCGCACTGGCGGGTTGCGACACCACAAAGTGCAGCAGCGTGGCGCCGGTGGAGACCAGCATGGCCAGCGCTGTGAAGCGCGCCGCGCCCATGCGCCGGATGGCGGGCTCGCTGCCCGCCTGGTAGAACGCATACGACACGGCCGAGCCAAACACAAAGCCCGCGCCGATGAGCACGGCCCGCGTGTCGCCCGCCACATGCAGGTCGTGCGCAAACGCCAGGCCAATGCCCGCGTAGGACAGCAGCAGCGCCCCCAGCTCGCGCTGCGAGGCGCGCTTGCCCATGAACAGCACACCGATCAGGATGGTGAGCGTGGGGTAGGTGAACAGGATCAACCGCTCCAGGCTGGCGGTGATGTACTGCAGGCCGATGAAGTCGAGGATGCTCGCGCCGTAGTAGCCCAGCAGGCCCAGCGCCACGATGGCCAGCCAGTCGCGCCCGGCCAGCGGCGCCAGGTGGCGGCTGGCGCGCCAGCCCACCCAGGCGAATACGGGCACCGAAAACGCCATGCGCAGGCATAGCAGGGTGACGGAATCCACCGGCACGGCCTGGGGCACGGCATAGGCCAGCTTCACAAAGATGGCTTTGAAGGAGAAGCCCAGCGCCGCCAGGATGGCGAGGACAAGACCGAGGCGTTCGGAGGACCAGTGTTTCCAGGGCATGGGCGGTTGGTGCATTTCATACGGCTGGGCCGAACGATTTGCGTGCTTTTTATCGGGACATTTACCATCCTGCCTATGCATTCGGCAAGGCACAATTGCTGATCTCGCAACCATGCGTTCGTCATTGACGAATGCAAGGAGCCCGCCTTGCACTACGACCTTACCGACCTGCGCCTGTTTGTCGCCATTGCCGAAGAGCGCAACCTCACACGCGGCGCGGCGCGTGCCTACCTGGCGCCGTCGTCGGCCAGCCACCGGCTGCGGCGGCTGGAGGAGGCGCTGAACACCTCGCTCTTCGAGCGCCAGACGCGCGGCGTGGCGCTGACCCGGGCGGGCGAGGCCCTGCTGCGCAACGCCCGCCAAGTGCTGGCCAGCATCGAGCAGATGCACGCCAACCTCTCGCCCTTTGCCACCGGCATTCGCGGCCATGTGAGCCTGTGGGCCAATACACATGCCACGCACACCTTTTTGCCCGACGACCTGGCGGGCTTTCTGAAGCGCCACCCCCAGGTCAGCGTGAGCCTGGAGGAGCGCACGAGCGCGGAGATCGTGGTCGCCGTGGCCAACGGCGAGATCGAGGTCGGCGTGCTGGCGGACAGCGGCACCGGCGCCGGGGTGGAACTGGAGCCCTACCGGCAAGACCGCCTGGTGCTCATCGTGCCCGCAGGCCATGCGCTCGCAGGGCGCGGCCTTGTGGCGTTTGCCCAGGTGCTGGACCATGCCTTTGTGATGCTGCACGCGGGCTCGGCCATCCACACCTTCACGATGAATGCGGCCGCCGCGCTGGGGCGGCACCTGGACGTGCGTATCCAGGTGCGCAGCTTCGAGGCCGTGTGCCGCATGGTGGGCGCGGGCGTGGGCATAGGCCTGGTGCCCCGGGGCGCGGCCTTGCAGGTGGCAGGGCTGAGCGAGCCGCCGGTGCTGGTGGAGCTGGACGAGCCCTGGGCGCAGCGTGACCTGCAGATCTGCGTGCGCAAAGGCGCGGCGCTGACGGGCTTTGCTGCGGCCCTGGTTGCACACCTGCGCCAAGGCGCCGGCACCGTCGTTGCCTGATCAGCCTGCAGCGATCTTCACCTTGGCGCCACCTGCCTGCAGCTTTTTGCGCAGTGCCTGTTGCATGCATGTTTGTGCATGATGTGGCCCATTTCTATTCATCAAAACATGCACCTGCCACCCTACCGCTGTGCCTTCCAGTGCGCGCCTGCCGCGCGTTGCCACCAAAGCCCGCCCGAAGAAAGCCTTGCATGAGCCGCCCCGTGCCCGATATCCCCATCGCCGAGCTGAATGCCCGCACCGAGCATGTGAAGTTGCTGGATGTGCAGCTGCTGTCCGACAACTGGTACGTGCTGCGCAAGGTCACCTGTTCGCTGCGCAGGCGCGACGGCCAATGGCAGACGATGAGCCGCGAGGCCTATGACCGGGGCAATGGCGCTGCGCTGCTGTTGTTTGACCCGCGCCGCAGCATGGTGGTGCTCACGCGCCAGTTCCGGCTGCCCGCGTTTCTCAACGGCTGTACCGACGGCCTGCTGATCGAGACCTGTGCAGGCCTGCTTGACGGAGACGACCCCGAAATCTGTATCCGCCGCGAGGCCGAGGAAGAAACCGGCTACCGCGTGCGCCAGCCGTGTAAGGTGTTCGAGGCCTACATGAGCCCGGGCTCAGTGACGGAGAAGCTGCACTTCTTCATCGCCGAATATGAGCCCGGCGACCGCATCCGCACCGGCGGTGGCCTGGAGGGGGAGGGCGAAGACATCGAAGTGATCGAGATGCCCCTGGCAGAGGCCCTGGCAGGCATTGCCAGCGGCACGATCCAGGACGGCAAAACCATCATGCTGCTGCAGCATGTGGCCTTGGGGCGGAGCCAGGCCCTGTAGCCGGGCCACCACATCACGGTGTCCCGCCACCCTCGCCACGGGCCGCGAGATCCCGCAGGGCACTTGGCAGGTCGGGGTACACGAACTGGTAACCCAGGTCCAGTGCCGCCTGGGGCACCACGTTCTGCCCATCCAGCAGCAGGGTGGACATCTCACCCAGCGCCCAGCGCAACGGGGCGGCGGGCATGGCGAGCCACACGCGCTGCCCAAACGACGCGGCCAGGGCCTGCACAAAGCCGCGCTGCGATACGGCACCGGGCGCCACTGCGTTGATGGGCCCCTGCACATCGTTGCGGGTCAGCGCAAACCGGATCAGCCCCACCGCATCGGCCAGGTGGATCCACGGCGCGGCCTGGCGGCCGTGGCCCAGCACGGCACCCAGGCCCAGGCGGGCGCTCAGGGCCTGCAGCGGGTAGGCACCGCCGCCGTGGCCCAGCACCACCCCCAGGCGCAGGCGCACCACGCGCACGCCCAGTGCTTCGGCGCGCCGGGCTTCGTGTTCTATCGCGGCGCACAGGTCGGACTGGAACTCGCCCGGGCGCGGTGGCGCGGCCTCATGCAGCGGCTCCATCGAGGCGTTGGGCGACGCGCCATAAAACCCCACGGCCGATGCGCAGACCAGCACCCGGGGGCGCTGGTGCAGGCGCCGCATCAGCGCGACCACGGCCATGGTGGTGTCCACCCGGCTTGCCAGCAGCACACGCCTGCGCGCAGCCGTCCAGGGCATGCCCAGCACCCGCGCCCCGGCGAGCTGGACCACGGCGTCGATGCGGGTTTCTGGCGGGATCGCGTCCAGCGAGTCCACCGCCCACACGCCCGGGCCCAGGCTGGCGCGGGCCTGCAGCACATCGCGCGTCAGCACAATCACGCGCTGGCCACCCTGCAGCAGCTGCGCCACCAGGGCGCTGCCCACAAACCCCGTGGCACCGGTGACCAGGGTGGCGGGGGCGGTGTGGTGCTGGCTGTCGCCCGGCACAGCCTGGGGCTGGGCTGCCGGTGCTGCTGCCGCACGCCGCAGGCGCAACACGGCCCGCAGGTTGCGCACGCTCCAGGCCCATACCCCCAGCGCAAACGCGGTAAACAGCCACGAAACCCAGCCGTGGGGCGCCACCACCAGGGCGGTGGGCTGCTGCAGCCAGCCCCACAGCACCGGCGCCATCAGCCCCAGGAACAGGCCGTAGCTGATGGTCAGCAGCGTGTGCAGCACCCGCTCCAGCGGGGGCAGGCGCCGGGTGCGGTCTTCCTCCAGAAAATCCGCCAGGGTGATGCCCAGCTCGGTCAACAGCAGTGCGGCAATCAGCGCTGCCCAGGCGCCATGCCACGCAAACCAGGCCAGCCCGAAAAAGACCACCCCATAGATCGCCTCGCGCGCCGCATGCAGCGCCAGCTCATACCGGGCCGATGGGCGATGGGGCAGCCGCGCCTGCAGCTCGTGGTGCCACCAGTTGTCAAACGCGCCCATGGCGGCCTGGACAGAGAGCAGCATAAAAACGGGAGTCATGGCACTCATGGTCGGGTGTCCTTGTTCAAAGTGCGTTCAAAGAAGAATAGTCAGGGCTGGCGTCTTCAGTGCAGGGGTCGTTGAACACCCCGGACTGGTGGAAGGTCTCCCCCCACCAGGGGTGCACCATGCTCAGCGTGAAGCGGAAGCGCCCGCCGCCCAGGTCGGTGTGCGCCACGCGGCAGGTGCCCGGGGTCAGCAGGGCTGGCACGGGGATGCGCAGGCGCCCCCGCACCCACCAGAAGCGGCGGCTGCGAAACACCAGCGCGCCGTCTTCTTCCAGCACCTCCAGTGACATGGCCAGGCCCCCGTCGGTGCGCTCCAGCAGGCGCCCATCGGGCCCCAGCTCCTTGGTGGATCGCACGGTGCGGCCCGCGCCGCTGTCGGTGCTGGTGTGAAAGCAGCGCTCCCACACCACGCCACCGCACCCGTTGCCGCTCACGCGCACGGTGGTGGGCAGGGCGGTGGTGTTGATGTGGGTCAGCGGGCCACCCCAGGCCCGGGTCAGCGCGGCATAGACATGACCGACCCGCGAGCAGCGCAGGTCCATCTGGCCTTCATAGGCCACATCGGCATGTGCCGTGCCAAAGCGGCGTTGCACGGCAGCGGGCAGGCGCGCCCAGGCTGCTGCGCCCACCATGGCGCGCAGGTCCAGCGCGGGGGCGGGGTGGGCCGGGGCGGCATCACAAGGGCGGGGCGTGGGGGTGAACAGGGCAAACATGGCGGGCTGGGCAAGAGTGGCGGTTGCACTCCCTATTGCGAAACCCGGGCCAGGTGCTGAATGCACTGCAAGTGCTTGATTTCATTGAAATCCGCAGGCCGGTCTGCATACTTGGTTTACAGTGCGCGCAGCCCAAACCGTTAACCCCAGGAACAGGTCCCCGCCATGCACAGCGCTCCCACCCCGTCGGTTCTTGCATGCTGATCCACGCCGTCCTCGGGTTTTCGATGCTCGAAACGCTGGTGCTGGCCGCCCTGTTGCTGGCCTGGGCCGACCGCGTGGCGGGTGCGCGCCTGCTGGCAGCCTTTTTGACCGGCATCTCGGTGTGGATGGTGGGCAACGAGCTGCCCAACTGGATCGGCCCCGAAACCGAACCGGTGGCCATGCGCCTGCTGGCCACGGCGCCCTTCACGTCGGCGCTGTTCTTTCACTTCTGCACCGTGTTCTGCCGCGTGGACCTGGGGCGCTGGGGCGTGGCGGCGGCCTATGCGCTGGGCGGCGGCGCCTCGGTGGTTTCCATTCTGCTGGTGCCCGCGCACCTGGTGCACCACCGCGACATCGGCTGGATTGCTGTGGCCGATGAGGTGGGGGTGGTGGCCAGCATGGCCTGGGTCATCCTGGGCGCGGGCGGGGTGTGGGTGCTGCTGCATGCCTTGCTGCGCGCGCGCCGCCTGGGCGACGGGCAGAAGTTCCGGCAGATCGCGGCCGTCACCGCGTCGTGTCTGTGGGGCCTGCTGTGTCTTGCAGGCTATGGCATTGCGGTGCTGGGCTGGCCGATCTACCCGTTTCCGCTGCTGGGGCTGCCGTTCTATTCGCTGATCCTGGTGTACGGCATCCTGCGCTACGGGGTGTTTGTGGCCAACGCCTGGGCACGCCGTGCCCTGGTGTGGGCGCTGCTGCTGGTACTGGGGGTTGTAGTAGGGCTGGTGGTGGTGGCGCTCACGCCGCTGTTGCCGCTGGAGTCGCGCTGGTTGGGCGGCCTGGCCGTGGCGGCCAGTGTGCTGGCGCTCAATGGCCCCGTGCGGCGCGTGGCCGAGCGGCTGGTGTACCCAGGCGCCGAGGTGTCTGCCGCCGATCTGGCCGCCTGGCGTCGCACGCTGTGGGCGGCCGAAACGCCCCAGGCCCTGGCTGAACAGGCCGCCGCCTTGCTCAGCACACGCACCGGCACGCAGGTGGAGGTGCACATTGGCGAGGCCCCGCCCGCCACCAGCAGCACGCCACAGCTGGTGTGTGGCCGCGAGGGCGAGGGCTGGGCCGTGTCGCTGCAAGGCTGGGACGCCGCGCCCCCCGGGCCGCGCCATGTGGCCGAGCTGTTTGGCACCGTGGTGGCCGAAGCCGCCGAGCGTGTGGAGCAGGCCCAGCAGTTTGCCGCCCGCGAGCGCGAACTCCAGCTGCAGGCCCGCCTGGCCGAGCTGGGCGCCCTGGCGGCCACGGTGGCACACGACATCCGCAACCCGCTGAACATCATCTCCATGGCGGTGGCCGCCGCGCCCAGCGACACACGGCGCGAAGTGGCCGAGCAGGTGGCCCGCATTGCGCACCTCACGCACGACCTGCTGGACTTTGCCAAGCCCTGGAAGCTGGCCCCCAGCACCATCGACCTGGCGGCCCAGGTGCGCAATGCCGCGCTGCGCCTGCCGGATGTGAGCTTCGGGCCGGGGCTGAGCGAGCCGCTGTGGCTGCAGGCCGACCCACGCCGTGTGGACCAGGCGTTGACCAACCTGTTCGAAAACGCGCGCATGGCCACCGCCCCCGGCAGCGATGCCGCCGCCCCGGCGGCCGCCCGCACCCACAGCCACGTGCACATCGACGCCGAAACCACCGCCACCACCGTGCTGCTGCATGTGTGCGACGCCGGCCCCGGCGTTCCCGCCGAAATCCGCGACCGGCTGTTCGAGCCCTTTGCCTCGCGCAGCCCCGGCGGCACCGGGCTGGGCCTGGCCATCGTGGCCCGCACCATGGCGGCCCACGGCGGTACGGTGGCGCTGACCGAGCGTGCGCCCTGGAGCACCTGTTTCACGCTGAGTTTTCCCCGCACACCCGCCCCATGAACCAAGCCTTCCACGCACCCTCCGGCCACCCGCCTGCGCAGAGCATCGCGGGTGGCGCCGATGCCCCCAGCGCGCCAGGCCACGGCCATGTGCTGCTGGTGGACGACGAAGCCGCCTTCCAGCGCCTGGGCGGCGCCTTCTTGCGCAACCTGGGCCACGAGGTCACGCTGGCGGGCGATGGTGCGCAGGCCCTGGCCGCCTTTGCCCAGCGCCGCCCCGAGCTGGTCTTGCTGGACCTGGCCATGCCCCCGCACATGGACCCCGAGGTGGGACTGGAACTCATCCCGCGCTTTGCCCCCGTGCCTGTGGTGGTGCTGACCGGCCATGGCGACCACGCGCTGGCCCTGCGCGCCACCGAGCTGGGCGCCTGGGACTTCCTCACCAAACCCATCGACCCTGACATGCTGCGTTTTGTGGTGGCGCGCGGGCTGCACAAGGCCCGGCTAGACGGCGAGCTGGCAGCGCTGCGGGCCGGGCAGGCGCTGGATGCGCAGGGCCTGGACGACATGGGCCTGGTGGGCCAGGCGGCGGCCACGGTGCAGCTGCGCGCGCTGGTGCGCCGCGTGGCGCCCACCCAGGTCAGCGTGCTGGTGCTGGGCCCCACAGGCACGGGCAAAGAGCTGGTGGCGCGTGCCCTGCACGCCCACAGCGCCCGTGGTGCAGCACCGTTTGTGGCCATCCACTGCGGCGCGCTGTCGGCCGAGCTGCTGGAGAGCGAATTGTTCGGCCACATGAAAGGCAGCTTCACCGGCGCCTACCGCGACCAGGCGGGCCTGGTGGAGGCCGCACACGGCGGCACGCTGTTCCTGGACGAGGTGGGCGAAATGCCCCCGCCCATGCAGGTCAAGCTGCTGCGCTTTTTGCAGGAGGGCACCTTCGTGCCCGTGGGGGGGCGCGCACAAAAGCGCGCCGACGTGCGCGTGGTGGCCGCCACGCACCGCGACCTGGAGACCATGGTGCGCGAAGGCAGCTTCCGCGAAGACCTGTTCTACCGCCTCAAGGGCGTGGTGCTGCGCACCCCATCGCTGGCAGAACGCCCCGCCGACATCCCACTGCTGGCCACGCGCTTTCTGCACCGCGTGGCGCACAACGCCCGGCTGTCGGCCGACGCCCTGGCCTGGCTGATGGCGCGCGACTGGCCCGGCAACGTGCGCGAGCTGAAGGCGGTGATCGAATCCGCCGGTGCGCTGCTGATGCCCCCAGAGCGCGAGGTGGACGCGCCCCTGCTGCAACTGGCCAGCGGCGACATGGCGGCCGAGGCCCCGGCAACGGGCGCAGACACCGCGCCAGCCCCCGCAGGCACCGGCCCGCTCGATGCCGCCCTGACCGAGCTGGAAACCCGCATGGTCCGCGACACCCTGGCCGCCACAGGCGGCAACCAGTCCGAAGCCGCCCGCCGCCTGGGCATCTCGCGCGTGGGCCTGGTCAAGAAGCTCACGCGGCTGGGGCTGCGCTGACCTTGCTTCCACCCGCAGCAGCGGCAGCGGCAGCGAGTGGATCATTTGCTCATGTTTTGATAGCTATCGAGGCATGATGGACGCGCGGTAAAGGCCAAAAAACCTTCAAACTTCTGGCCGTGGAGCTGCTCAAGGCCGCACCAGCCGCAGCGGCTCGCCCACGCGCGCCTTCACCACGTCGTCGCGGTGGAAGGGCAGGGTGTGCCAGCGCTTGGCAGAGAACTCGCGCATCTGGTCGTTGGCGTGGGGCGATGCGGGGTTGGTGGATTGGCCGTAGGCCAGGATGGCCTGGGCCACCGGGCCCTTGGCGTCGAAGGTCACGGTTTGCACGTAGCTGGTGCCGTAGTCGATGCGCAAGCCTGCCTTGTTGATGGGCGCGGGCTCCTGGCGGCCCAGGTTGTTGAGCACGCCCTCAAATTCCTCGCCGCCGTGCAGCGCAATGGGTTCTTCGGTGATGGCCGGGCGCTGCACGCTGCCCAATGTCGCGTCCAGCGTGTAGCCATTGGTGCGGATGGCCTTGACGGCGCCATCCAGCGCTTCCCACACCTTGGCGGCGGTGGTGGCGTCATCCATCTTCAGGCCCGCCGGGGTGGCCACGGGCTGTTGCGCATCAAAGGGAACACGGTGTACGCCGGGGATGTTGCGCGCCGTGCGCCAGAACTCGCGGAACACATGGGCACCGCGGGCATCGACGTTGTTGCGGCGGTCCCAGCCCTTGAGGGCGGCGCAGCCGTCGCGGGATTCGGCCGTGGGCGCCTTGTCGCAGGCAGCCAGCAGGTCGGGCAGCACCACCTGGGCCATGAAGTTGCGGTTCTGGAACAGCTGGTCCTGCATGGCCTGCAAGGTGACCTTGCCCCGGCCCAGCATCTCGGGGATCTCGGCCAGACCGGCGCGGGTGCGGGGGCGGGTCAGGCTGGCGTCGCCCACCAGGGGCGAGATGCCTTCAAACTTCTGCGCGGGGTGGGTGTAGACAAAGCTGTCGTTGCTGTTGTGCACCCAGTCATTGCGCAGGGCCACCGGCATGCGGCCCATGGGGATGAGGCCGGGCACAGGCGAGGTGCTGTCTTCGCGCCAGGCGCAGTCGGCGCGTGCGCCGTTCAGCACCACCAGGCCCGCTGCGCCGCGCAGCGCGGCGGCGGGTTTGCTGGGGGCGCAGCGTTCCAGCTGGGCAGCGTCCACATCAGGCACCACGCTGGTGTCGGTGTAGAGCACGCGGCCGTGGCGGTCGGCGGCCAGGGTATTCACCCAGGGCAGGCCCAGCGAGGCATGGGCCTTGTGCATCTCGCCCACAGAGGTGGCGCGTGCAAAGGCCAGGGCGGCGTTCATCATGCGGGTGTTGCCGGTGTTGGCGTCGCGCAGGGCGTAGGCTGTCTTGTCGGTCCAGCCCAGGCCCGCGCGGGGCACCACCACCAGCGGGCCCCAGCGGGTGCTCCACACGGTGTGTTCCCGGGTCTGGGGCTGACCATCGGCGCCGGGGATCCGGGCGCTGACCTTGCGGGCGGTCATCTTCTCGGGTTTGCCGTCCACCAGGTAGCTGGTGGCGTCGCCCGGCACCAGGGCCAGCTCGTACAGCGTGAAGCGCTTGCCGGTGGACACGGTGTGCGACCAGGCCACGTCCTTGTTGAAGCCGATGGAGACCATGGGGTAGGTGCCGATGCCCACGCCCATCACGTCCATCTGGCCGGGGATGGTGAGGTGCATCTCGTAGAAGCGGTTGGGGCCGCTCCAGGGGAAATGTGGGTTGCCCAGCAGCATGCCGCTGCCGTTGGCGGTCACGTCTTTGCCAAAGGCCCAGGCGTTGGAGCCCAGGGGCGAGTCGAGCAGGCCCACGTCGCGCATGGCCTGGGCGGCATCGGCCAGATTCACTTGAGGGGCTGGGGCCTGGGCGGCCTTGGCGGCAGGGGGCTGGGCGCCCAGCATGCCGTCGGCCAGGGCGGCAATGCCGGCCTGCACGGCCACCACCTCGGCCATGCGGCGGTATTCGGCCAGCGTCATGGGCTGCACCCAGGGCTTGCCCCGGCAGGCGTCGGGCAGGGTGGCGGCGTTGTCGGCCAGGTAGCGGTTGTAGCCCGCCACGTAGCCGCGCGCCATGCTCTGCACCTGGGCGCTGGTGCGGGCCCAGCTGCGCGCAAGCAGGGCGTCGTCCATGTGGGCGGCCATGAACAGGTCGATCTGTTCGTTGGGGATGTAGCGGCGGCCCAGCAGGCCGATGGTCTTGGCGCCAAAGTGGCTGCTGCGCTGGCCGCGTGCGGTCACCAGCTGGTCGGCCGTCATGCAGACGTTGTCCTGCGCATAGGCATAGGCCACGCCGTAGGCCAGGGTTTCCGGGTCTTGCGCGGTGATGTGCGGGATGCCAAAGGTGGTGCGCTCGATGGTCACGCTGCTGCCCTTGCCGCTGGTGCTGGTGCCCGCAGGCGTGCCCGCGCAGCCCGCCAGGACGAGCGCTGCGCTGGCGGCGGCCAGGGCGGAGAGTGGGGATCGGGCGCGGGGCAGCCCTGTGGGCAGGCCGGTGTTCTGTCGCATGGTGGGGTGTCTCCAGGTGTCGTGTCGTACCCGCCGTGGGCCTTGGCCAGGGCAGGGCGCTGTTGCTAGCGCCGCCATGCTACGGCCCGGTAACATCTGGACACGGTGGCGATATGGTCACAAACAATGGCAATATCGCCACCATGCCTAGAGACCTACCCGAAGCCCCCGCCACCCCGTCGCCCAGAGGGGTGAACGTGGGCATCGTTTGGGGGCCGGGCAGCATTGCCAGCACCGCCGCTGCCGTGGTCGATGCGCTGCGCGCCATGAACATGCTGGCCGCGATGCGCGCCGGCGCCGCCCAGGCCCCCATGCGCTGGCACTGGCTGCTGGCGCCGGGCGAGGACGGCGCCGCGCCGCCGCCCGTGCCCGACAGCGGGGCGCTGCAGGGCCCCTTGCACGCCATCGTCATCCCTGGCTGGCTGGTGCCCACCGGGCCCCAGCTGCGCGAGGTGAGCCGCCGCCACCACCAGCACCTGGGTGCCATGCTGCGCGCCCATGTGGCGGGCGGTGGGATGGTGGCGGCGCTGTTCAACGGGTCGAGCCTGCTGGCCGACTGCGGCTTGCTGGCGGGGCGCAACGTGGCGCTGCCCTGGCCTTTTGCGCCTTCCATCGTGCTGCAGTCGGGCGCCAGCGCCCAGGCCAGCGTCCAGGGCGATGTGCCCCCGGCCGAAGTGGCCTGGCAGCGCGACAGGCCCTGGCTGCGCGATGGCCTCCTCTGGACATCGGCCGCCCCCCAGGACACCCTGCCCGTGGTGCTGGACCTGCTGGCCCAGACGCCCGCCGCCGAGCTGGCCCAGGCCGCGTCGCATGTGCTGCTGTTCGACGCGCCCCGCCAGCTCACGGCCACCGCCACCATGGAGACACCCACCGGCGCCCCCATGGGCGCGGGCAGCCTGGAGCAGGCCCGCCGCTGGCTGCAGGACCACAGGAGCGAGCCGTACAGCCTGCAGGCCACGGCCCGTGCCGCCGCCACCAGCCCGCGCACGCTGCTGCGCTGGTTTGCCCAGGTGTATGGCGAGAGCCCGCAGGACTACCTGCACCGCCTGCGCATCGCCCAGGCCCAGGCGCTGCTGCAGACCACCTACCTCACCGTAGATGCTGTCGCGCAGCAGTGCGGCTACAGCGACACGGGCAGCTTCCGCAAGATCTTCCACCGCGTCAGCGGCACCACCCCGGGGGCCTACCGCCAGCGCTTTCGGCTACGCACCACGCGCAAGCAATGGCTTGGCACCAACACAAACGGCGATAATTGAGGGGCGCTATCGAATCCGTAGCTATCAAGGCATATGCAGAAGGCGGTAGCGGCCTTTTTTGCTTGATTTTCCAGCCCATCCACACACTTCCATTCATGCAAGCCCTGCTCGACGCCATTGCCACCATGCCCCTGCCCGCCGAGGCGCAGCGCATCTTCCATGGCCGGGGCGGGCTGCACCCGGGGGCAGAGCAGTGGGTGCTGGACGCGTATCCGCCCGTGTGGGTGCTGACGAGTTTTGCGCCCGCCACCGAGGACGAGCTGGCCGCCATCGGCGCCGCGCTGGAAGCCCGCTGGGCGCAGATCGCCCCGGCGGGCGAGCCGCTGAACTGGGTGTTTCAGCACCGGGGCGAGGCCCTGCGCATCGAAGGCCGCAGCGAGACGCGGCTGATGGCCGGGGCCGTGCCCGACCCGCACATGGTCACCGAAGCCGGGGCACGCTACCGGGTGCATGTGCTGCGGGGGCAGAACCACGGCCTGTTCCTCGACATGGCCGCAGGCCGCCGCTGGGTGCGCGACTACGCCGCCGCGCGCAGCCAGGACCGCTACGGCCTCAAGGTGCTCAACCTGTTTGCCTACACCTGCGCGTTTTCGGTGGTGGCGCTGCAGGCGGGCGCCAAACAGGTGGTCAACGTGGATATGAGCCACGGCGCCATCGGCATCGGGCAGCAGAACCACCAGCTCAACGGCATCACCACGGGCGCCGCGTTTTTGCCGCACGACATCTTCAGCAGCTGGGGCAAGATCACGCGCAGCGGCCCCTATGGCCTGGTCATCGTGGACCCGCCCAGCTACCAAAAGGGCAGCTTTGTCGCCACCAAGGACTACGCGCGCTTGATGCGCCGCCTGCCCGATTTGCTGGCCCCCGGCGGCCATGCGCTGCTGTGCCTGAATGCGCCCGAGCTGGGCGTGGACTTTTTGCAGGGCCAGATGCACGAGCTGGCACCCGAGCTGCAGTTTGTCGAACGCGTGGCCAACCCGCCCGTGTTTGCCGACGTGGAGCCCGGCCGCGCACTGAAGGTGCTGGTGTACCAGGCGCCCGCGCTGGGCCCGACCACCCCGGCCTAGAAAACCCCCAGCGCCAGCCCCACCGCCAGGGCCTCGCCCAGCGCCTGGCAGCGCGCCAGCTCGTCCGCACCGATCTGCTTGGGCGCCAGGATGGCCTCGGGTGTCTGCGCATGGGTGCACACGATCAGCGGCTCGGCCACCGCATTCAGTCGCCAGCCCGTGGCAATGCGCGCCATCTGCCGCGCCGCGTTCTGCCCGTCGCTGCCCGCGCAGACCAGGCAGGCATAGGGCCGCCCATTGATCTGGTCGAGCACGCCGTAGTAGCTGCGGTCAAAGAAATCCTTGAGCTGCCCGCTGATCGCCGCCAAGTTCTCGGGCGTGGCAAACAGGTAGCCATCGGCCGCCAGCACATCGGCCGCCCCCGCCTCTGCGGCGTGCAGCAGGCGCACCGCCACGGTGGGCTCGGCCGCCCGGGCAGCGGCGCAGGCGGCCTCGGCCATCTGGCGGGTGCCGCCGGTCATGGAGTGGTAGACGATGAGCAGGGTTTTGGTGGCGGCCATGGGCGCAGCATAGCCCTTGTGGATGGGCCCCTGGATCAAGCGCCAAGCCCGGGCGCCATCGGCTGGCACAAGGGGTTTCACGAGGTTCCACGCCATGCCCCGGTGCCACAATGGCCCACAACAGAACTTGCAACCGCAGCCTTCTTCATGACCCTGGTGCCCGTCATATCCCATTGGCTGCAGACCACCCGTGCCCGGCTGACCCTGCTGTTCGGCGGCACCGCTGTGCTCACCGGCCTGGCCATCGGTTTTGTGGCCGACGAGGTGCTCAGCCGCCACCTCACCGAACTCAGCGGTCAGTCGCTGCTCAACGCCAGCCAGCCCATTGCGCTGGCGCTGTCGCAGGGCATGCTGGAGCGCGAGCGTGAAATCTCGCTGCTCAGCCACCTGCCCATGGTCACGCGGTCCGAGGGCTCCGGGCCCCAGCTGCAGGCGCACCTGGAGCAGATCCGGCAGTCCTACCCGTTTTATTCGTGGATCGGCCTGACCGACGAGGCGGGCGTGGTGCAAGTGGCCACCGGCAACCTGCTGCTGGGCCAGAACGTGTCGCAGCGGCCCTGGTTTGGCGCGGGCAAAAACGGCCCCTATGTGGGCGACGCCCACGAAGCCGTTCTGCTGGACAAACACCTGCGCGAGCCCGGCAGCAGCGTGCCATTGCGCTTCATGGACTATGCCTCGCCCGTGCGCGGGCAAGACTCCGCACTCAAAGGCGTGATCTCGGCCCATGTGAACTGGGCCTGGGTGCAGGACATCATTCGCCGCGCCAGCCCGGCCTCGGTCAAAAGCAGTGGCCTGGAGGTCTTGCTGGTCAACAGGGACGGCGTGCTCAACGCGGCAGGCGCTGTCGAGCTGCCGCGCTCGGCCTTGCCCAGCCTGCCGGACCAGGGCAGTTTCCAGGTGATGTCGTGGGGCGGGGTGCAAGGCGCGCTGTACCTGACGGGGGTGATGCCCGTGCCCTCGCAAACCATCACCGACCTGGGCTGGCTGCTGGTGGCCCGCCAGCCGCTGGACCTGGCCCTGCAGCCCATCAGCCGCCTGCACAGCATCGTGGCCGTGCTGCTGGTGCTGATGACCGTGATGCTGGTGGGCGTGGCCTACTGGGCGGCGCGGCGCTTCAGCCAGCCGGTGGAAAAACTGGCCGATGCCGCCCGCCAGGTCGAGGCCACGGGGCGGGTCGCGGCGCTCGACTTCAAGACCGAGACAGTCGAATTCCAGCACCTGCGTTCTGCGCTGCAGAACATGACCCAGGGCCTCATCGACGGGCGCGCCGCACTGGAGCGCGCCAACGCCGACCTGGAGCGCCGGGTGCAGGAGCGCACCGAGGCCCTGCTGCGCAGCGAGCAGCGCTACCTGTCGATCCTGGAAGACCAGACCGAGATCATCTGCCGCTTTGACGAGGGCAACCGCCTTACGTTTGTCAACGATGCCTACTGCCAGCTGTTCAACCTCAAGCGGGACGATGTGCTGGGCGAAGTCTGGGCCCCCGTGGTGCACCCTGACGACTACCCCCTGATTACGCGAAAGCTGGCAGCCGTCACACCCGCCAACCCCATTGCGATGGTTGAGAACCGGGTGTTTGCGGGCGACGGCTCCATCCACTGGTGCCAGTTCAGCAACCGGGCGCTGTTTGACGACGACGGGCAGCTGGTGGAATGGCAGTCGGTGGGGCGCGACATCACCGAGCGCCGCCAGCTGGAGGCAGAGCTCGCCAGAGCATCCGAGCAGTTCCAGGACCTGTACGACAACGCCCCCTGCGGCTACTACGCGCTAGACCGCCGCGGCAAGTATGTGCACCTCAACAAGCAAACCCTGTCCTGGCTCGGTGTAAGCCGCGAGGAAGTGGTGGGCAAACTGGGGGTGGCCGATTTTTTCGATGCCGAAGGCCAGGCGCTGTTTGCAAAATACTTCCCGGTCTTGCAGGAAACCGGACAAATCGGCCCCCTGGAGCTGACCCTGCGGGGCAAGGGGCGCGAGCCGCGCCGGGTGAGCGTCTCGGCCACCGCATTGCGCGATGCGGCGGGAGAGTTCGTCATGAGCCGCTCCATCATGTACGACGTGTCAGAGCTGCACGCCGCGCGGCAGGCGCTGCATGCCCTCAACCAAGAGCAGCAGGCCATGCTGCACAACGACCTGATCGGCATCGCCAAGATCAAGGACCGCATCATCCGGTGGCGCAACCCGGCGCTGGAGCGGATTTTTGGCTACGCCCCCGGCCAGTTGCAGGGCCAGACCACCGAAGAGATGTATCTGGACCGCGAGGACTTTCTGGCTTTTGGCCGCGATGCATACCCGATTCTGGCCTCGGGCCAGCACTACCGCGAGCAGCGCCGCATGCGCAAACTCACGGGCGAAGAGATCTGGATCGACGTGAACGGCGTGGCCCTGAACGCGGACGGCGAATCGCTGTGGCTGATGCAGGACATCACCGCCATGAAGCAATACCAGCAGCAGGTGGAGCACATCGCCTTCCATGACAGCCTGACCCGCCTGCCCAACCGCCTGTTGCTGGCCGACCGCACCGCCCAGGCGCTGGCCCTGTGCGACCGCACCGGCAGCATGGCCGCGCTGTGCTACATGGACCTCAACGGCTTCAAGCCCATCAACGACCAATACGGCCATGACATGGGCGACGAGGTGCTGCGCGTGACCGGCCAGCGCCTGCAAGAGCAGGTGCGCGCCAACGACACCGCAGCACGCCTTGGCGGGGACGAGTTCGTACTGCTGCTCACCGCCGTCACCGATCCCGCCGAAATCACCGTGGCCATGGAGCGCGTGCTCAATGCCATCAAGCAACCCATCGACCTGGGCGGTGGCCGCGTGGTGCGGGTCTCCGCCGCCGTGGGCACCGCCATTTATCCCCGGGACGGCACCAACGCCACCGATTTGCTGCGCCGTGCTGACCAAGCCATGTACGAAAACAAGGGACATGTGTCGGCGGAACGCAGCCGGTGAGCAGCGCGTTCAGGATCTGAACGGCCCTGCTCGGACCACAAATTAGGCTGGCCCCGCAGCCGTTATTTGCGCCCCCAGGCAGGACACCGCTTGAAGCTGGCAATATCGAAATAGGTTATTCACGTTATAAGTAATATCGTTATTTAAATTTTGAATTATTTATTGAGAATGGTTTGCATTCAATATATGAATTTGTCAATATGAAATTGAATGCACAGGGGTGAGGCGGGGGCTTTTCGTTGCTACTTGCTCTCCGGTGTAAATTGGAAAAAAGTCGTCAGTTCGTTGACTCCTATGGAGAGTCGAGTGACGACGTGTGTCCAATTAACCGAGGGAGGATGAAATGCGATATTTCACGAAAGGGCTTGGGCTTTTTGTTTTTTCAGCCTCTGCGCTGGTGAATGCTCAAGAGGTGATACCCGATTTTTACAAGGAACCGGGAATCCAGCCGAACCGCGACTTTGTCAATCAAAGCCACAATGAAAATATTGATCCTTTCACCGGGTCATTGCAGCGGCACTATGTGGATCTGCGCATCCCAGGAAACGGTGGCCTCGATCTGAATATTATTCGGTCGTACAACAGCAGCAATGTGAATCCGGCCAACGCTGGCCAGCCTAAGACGACGGCCGGCTGGGGCTGGGGCATGCACTTCGGCCGCATACTGCGCGCCCGCGAAGCGCTGCCTTGCGTGAACATGAACAGTCAAACCGTTGCCGACAACCCGACGCTGGAACTGCCCGACGGCAGCAGGCAGCTGTTGACTTTTACAGGCCAAACATCTCCCCTTGCGTTGTCCACGCAGCGTTGGCGGGCAGAGTGCTATCCCGGCGGAAATGGGATGGTGGTCACATCCCCAGATGGCGTCAGCTATGAGATGACACAAGCTGTTGGTTCTGGTTCATCCGCCGCACCTGTCTATGAATGGCATACAAAAAAATAACAGATCGCAATGGCAATACCATCACGATCAGCTATGTATCAGGCGCAAGCCAAGAAATCCGCAGCATATCCACCAGCGATGGAAGATCGGTGTCATTCAGCTACTACGACTCGGGCACCATATCGGCCAGAATCAGAAGCATCAAGGGTGCCGGAAAAACATTTCAATACAGCTATCAGCCGTCTGGAATATCTGGAATCTACCAACTCTCCAGTGTCACCCGCCCAGATGGGAGTACATGGGCCTATGGCTACGACGGTAACAATGGGTCTTCTGCTGGCAGCTATTTGATGCGGTCTGCCAAAAGTCCTTTTGGCGGCACCATCAATTATTCTTACGCCTTCGTCTATTTTGATTCTCAATCAAACCCTAGCAGCCGCTCCAATGTGGTTAGCAGCAAATCTTTGAGCACAGGGGGGAGCTGGTCATTCAATTACCAACCGGGCGGCCCAGGCTCGTTGGATACAACCACGGTGACAAGCCCCGCTGGGACCACCACTTACAAGCACATTGGCCCCAACTATGCGGGCCCGGGCACCGTGTGGAAGGTTGGTTTGCTGGTGGAGAAGAGGATCGGCAGCACGCAGGTGGAGCAATACACATGGCAAGGCCAGCAAATCTCTTCTGAAACGTATGTGCGCCCGGGCGCCTTTGTGACCAAGTTCGACTATTTGCAGACCAATGCGCCCATATTGACGCAGAAATTGATTACCCGTGATGGCACCACTTATCGCACCGATTTCAGCAATTTCGACTCTTACGGCAATGCCCGGTCCATTACGGAATCCGGACCGAATGGCGGCAGTAAAAGCACGACCAGAAGCTACTACGTCAACACGACGAAATGGATTATCAACCAGGTCCAGAACGAAAGCTCATCAGGTGAATCAATTAACCGCAGCTTTGACAGCAACGGCAACCTGAGCAACGAGAAAAAAAACGGAATATCCATCAGCCGCCAATATGACTCCGATGGCAACGTAAGCAGCGTCACATTTCCAAGGTCGTTGACACACCGCTATTCCAGCTACATGCGTGGCGTGCCGCAGACCGAAAACCAACCCGAAGGTGTGACGATTTATCGCCAGGTCAACGATGCGGGCAATGTGACTTCTGAAACAGATGGCAGTGGACGTACAAACCGCTATGGTTACGATGACCTCAACCGCATCACATCCATTGACCCGCCAGCAGGCAACAGGGTGACGGTCACATATGGCACCAACATCCGCACCGCATCACGTGGGGGATCGACCGAAACCACCAACTACGACGATTTTGGTCGAGTGACGAGCGTAAATCGTGGCGGTGTTGTTACCTCTTTTTCTGTCGATCCATTGGATCGCACTACGTTTGAATCCAGTCCTAACGGCGGATCAGGCAAAAACTACTCTTACGATATCTTGAACCGTTTGGTGCAAGTCACCAATCCTGATGGGTCGTCTAGAACCATCACCTATGGCGGTGCGTCTAAAACAATCCGAAATGAAAGAGGGTATTCCACCACCTACAGCTACAGGGCTTATGGAGACCCCGAAAAAGTGTTTTTGATGGGGATTTCTGCGCCCGACAGTGCCTCATCCGTGAGCTATGCGCGAAACAACAAAGACTTGATCACATCTGCCGCCCGGGGTGGGGTAAGCCGAAGCTTCACTTACAACACTCCCGGATACATGGTTTCAGCCACACACCCTGAACTGGGTGTTGTCAACTATGAGCGCGACGCAGCTGGAAACATGACATCCAAGAACGTGAGCGGCACGGGTTCTATTGCCTATTCTTACGATGGCTTGAATCGATTGAGTACAGTGAATTATTACGGGGCTGCCCCGTCGGTGACGCATTCCTACGATGGCGCGCATCGCTTGCTGAGCACCACTACGTCCGACGCAACGCGCCGCTTCACGTACGACAGCAACGGCAACATCAGGACCGAGGAGCTTGCGACGGCGGATATATCCTGGTCGGCCCAATACGGGTACAACGGCAATGACCAACTCACATCCATTGTTTACCCCCGCTCGGGTGAGACGGTTTACTACGGCGTCAACAACCTTGGGCAACCAACCTCTATCACAAGTTATGTAACCAGTGCCAGCTATTGGCCGTCCGGGCAGATTCAGCGAATCGCCTATGCCAATGGCACTTCTTCTGAATATGGCCAAAACTCTCGGCTGTGGCCCTCGTCATTTTTTACTTCCAAATCCGGAAGCTACTACAACCGGTCTTCTTTTGGCTACGACACGGTTGGCAATCTCACGTCCATCAGCGATTCGACGGCCCCCGTCTACGGCCGAACATTTGGCTACGATGAAATGGAGAGGCTGACGAATTTCTCCACCCCACAAGGCAGTGGCAGAGTCTCATACAACGGTGCGGGGAATATCACCGATTACAACGCTCCAGGCCTCCAGCTTTCCTATTCTTACGATGGCAATAATCGCTTGAACAGCGTGTACAGCACGCCCAATACCTTTACCGCCACCTATTCCTACGACGGTCTCGGCAACATCGCCAGCGGAGGCGGGCGCACCTACACCTACGACAGCGTTCCCAACCTCAAGTGTGTGAACTGCGCCACGCCCGCCACCAGCATTCAGTACACCTACGACGGAGACCAAAAACGCACCAGGGTGATCCAGGGGAACACCAAGACCCATGAGTTCCACAGCGTGCACGGCAACCTGCTGGCCGAATACACCCCGGGCTCGCCCGGCAAGCTGATCCAGTACATCTACCTGAACGGCAAGCGCATCGCCCAGAAGGAGTCCGCGCAATGACTACGACGACGATGACAAAGACCGCCAGGCTCCACGCCGCGTGGGTGCGGCTTGCAGCGCTGCTGGCCCTGCTACTGGTTATGGGTGTGCTGGCCCCCCAAGCCGGCGCGCAGACAACAAGCATCACGTTTTTTCACAACGACGTACTGGGCAGCCCGGCAGTGGCGACAGATGCCAGTGGCGCTGTGGTCTGGAAGGAAAGCTACCTGCCTTATGGGCACCGGCTGCAGGCGCCTGCGGTGGGTGCCAACAACAAGCTGTGGTACGCGGGCAAGCAGCTGGACCCCAACACCGGCCTGTCTTACATGGGGGCGCGGTACTACAGCCCGGTGGTGGGGCGGTTCATGGGGATCGATCCGGTTGAGTTTCAGGAAGACAATGTTCATTCCTTCAACCGGTACGCATACGCAAACAACAACCCCTACAAGTATGTGGACCCGGATGGCAGACACCCTCTGCTGGTGTTCGCAGCGGTTGGATTGTTCATGGTGGACTTTCACCATGCTGCGACGAGCAATGAGCCGTTTACAGGCGTTGGCGGTAGCGTCGCTCCTGCTGGGGCCAAACTTGCTGGCGTGTTTGCGAAGTCGGGTACTTCAGAAGTTGGCCTTGTGGCAAAGGGGGTCACGGATCCCACCGTTGCGAAATTGGCTGCACCCGCAATTCCGGAAGCCATGACGCAGGCGCAGTTCGGAAAGAACCTGATCGGGTGGGGCGTTGGCCCTCAAGGCGCCGCTGCACGGACTCAGGCACTGACAGCCGATGCTGTTGGTCAGATGCAAGCTCAGGGGTTGACGCGGGAGATGGCCACGCAATGGCGTGGTTTCTATTCCAACGAGTTTGCTCGAAACGCTAACAACTTGACCGCTCAGAATCGCGTTCAGCTGATGGACACAATTCTCCGATTGATGAAATAGGTGGAACTATGACGACATTGCAAAGATTCAGCTATATCAATGGTTCGGATGTTGAACTACGCGTAACTGTTGAACCATGGGCCGATCAGTTTTTGATCCTCCCCGGCCAGCGGGTTGAAGTTTTTGTTCGCGGTGGTGGATTGGTCGGCAATGTTGAGTTTGAGCAAGTTAGAGCAGGCCTGATCATTTATGGATATGAGGGCTGCACCATCTCTCTCCTGTCGAATGGCGAAGAACTTGTCCCCTCTGTCCAAGGGTAGTCGCGGCGTCCACACAGGTGAATCGCCCCAGTTTTCATTCGGATTGGTTGAGTCGAGTGGCTGTTCCACTCGTTCACCATCCTGTCCTGATTGGATTGCCCCGCATCTAGGCTGCCCCGAGCAACCGCCCCGTAATCGCCTCCCACTCCGCCACCTCCACCGGCGTGATCGACAGCCGGTTGCCGCGCTGCAGCACGCGCATGGGGGCCAGGTCGGGGTGCTCGCGCAGCTCTGCCAGGGAGATCAGGCGGGTTTTGCGCAGGGCCTGCACGTCCAGCAGCAGCCAGCGGGGTTGGTCGGGCTTTGATTTGGGGTCGTGGTAGTGCGAGGCGGGATCGAACTGCGTGGGGTCGGGCCGGGTGCTGCTGGCCACGCGGGCGATGCCTGCGATGCCGGGTTCGGGGCAGCTGGAGTGGTAGAACAGCACGCCGTCGCCCACCTGCATCTCGTCGCGCATGAAGTTGCGCGCCTGGTAGTTGCGCACCCCTGTCCAGGGCACGGTCGCATTCGGGGCGGCCAGGGCGTCGTCGATGGAGCATTCCTCGGGCTCGGACTTCATGAGCCAGTAGCGCGGCGGGCGGTGTGGGGTGGCGTTCATGGCGCCATTCTGGCAAAGGGCAACTACGACTTTTGGGCTGCGCAGTGGATAGCGGAGTTGGTTTGCTTCTATTTTGATAGCTGTTTGGGCATATCCATCGCGCGGTAGAGCCTGTTTTTATTCAGATTTTTCTACTGCTGCCGTGCCGGGCAACGCCCCCGGCGCGGTCAGCGGCTCGCGCGGCAGCACGCAGCGCAGGCCCACGCCGCGCCCGCTCAGCCCGTCGGCAAAGCCCAGGGTGCCGCCCATGCGCTGCACCACGCGCTGTGCAATGGCCAGGCCCAGGCCGGTGCCCGCCTCGCTGGTGCCGGGGATGCGGTAGAAGCGCTCCCACACCCGGGCGCGGTGTTCGGGGGCGATGCCCCGGCCGTTGTCCTGCACCAGCAGCACGATGGGGCCGCTGGGGCTTGCGTCGTCCGTGCCAAGGGTCACCTCCACGCTGCCACCAGCCACACCGTAGCGGATGGCGTTGTCCACCAGGTTGTCGATAACGGAGCACAGGCCTTCGCGGTCCAGCCGGGCGCTGAGGTGCTCGGGGGCGTACAGGGCCAGTTCGATGCGCCGTGCGCGCGCCAGGGGCACGAGCAGTGCCACGCGGTTGCGCAGCAGGTCGGCCAGGTCCAGCGTGGGGTGCGCGGCGGGAGCCGCTGGCTGGGCGGCCGCGTCGGCGCGGGCCAGGGTCAGCAGCTGGGTGAGCAGGTGCGAGGCGCGGGTGATGCCCTGCTGCAGCGCGTGGGCTGCGTCGGCCTGCGCGCTGGGGTCGGGCTCAGTCAGCAACTGGTGGGCCTGGGCGTTGATGGCGGCCAGGGGCGTGCGCAGCTCGTGTGCGGCGTCGGCCAGAAAGCGCCGTTCGGCCTCCAGCCGCTGGGCCTCGTGGGCGAGCAGGGCGTTGAGTTCATGGACCACGGGTGCGGTTTCGGCATAGAGCCTGTCTACCTGCACGGGCGCCAGGTCGCCCGCGCGGCGGCGCGAGATGCGCTGCGCCAGCTGCCGCAGCGGCGCCAGCCCGCTGCGCACCGTGACCCACACCACCAGCCCGTGCCACAAAAACACGCCCAGCTGGCTTTTGAGCACCAGCCACAGCACCGGCAGCAGGGCACCCAACTGCAGCGCGCCGGGCTCGGCCACCTGCACCACCACACTGCCGTCGCTGGCGGCCTGGGTGTGCAGGTGCCAGGGCGGGTTGCCGGGTGGGGGCAGGACGGTTTCCGTGGCGGTTTCCATGGCAGTGTGCGGCCAGGGCACGTCTTCGCTGCTGCGGTACAGCACCTGGCCCTGCGTGTTCAACACGCGGGTGTGGGTCAGGCCCGCCATGCCGAGCAGGTCGCGGCCGGTGATGCGCAGCAGCGCGGCCTGGGCGGCCAACATGCGGGCGGGCAGGGTGGCCTCGGGGCCGCTGGCAGCTTCGGCCAGGATGCGGGCGGTTTCGCGCAGACGGGTGTCGATGTCTTCGGGGCTGCGTTCCAGCGCCACCCAGGTCATCACAGAGGCCAGGGCCAGCCAGGCCACGACCAGCGCCAGGGCTTGCCAGGCAATCAGGCGGCGGATGAGCGAGGGCGGGCGGGGCGCGCCGGGGGCCGTTGCCGTGGTGGCCGCGCGCGCGGCGTGCATGGCGGCTGCGCTCATGGCGCCGGGTCCATGGCGGGTGTGGGCGCCTCCAGCACATAGCCCACGCCGCGCACGGTGCTGATGAGGTGGTTGCCCAGCTTGCGCCGCAGTTTGTAGACATGCACGTCGGTGGCGTTGCTGTCCAGCGTGTCGGCAGGGCTGGAGCTGGCCTCGATCTGCGCGCGGGTGAGCACGCGGCCTGGGTCTTCGGCCAGTGCGCGCAGGATGTCGTATTCGCGGGCCGAGAGGTGCACATCCTGCCCATGCACCTGCACCCTGCGCCGCGCGGTGTGGATGCTCAGCGGCCCGATCTGCCACACGCTGCTGGTCTGCCCGCTGTGGCGCCGCAGCAGGGCCCGCACGCGCGACAGCAACTCTTCGATGGCAAACGGTTTGCCCAGGTAGTCGTCGGCCCCGGCGTCCAGGCCCAGCACGCGCTCGCCCACGCTGTCGCGGGCGGTGAGCAGCATCACCGGCGTGGCCTGCCCCTGGGCGCGCAGCCAGGCGAGCAAGTCCAGCCCCGTCTCGTCCGGCAAGCCGATGTCCAGCAGCACCAGGGCAAAGGGCTGGTCTTGCAGAAACCGGCGCGCATCGGCGCTGGTGCGCAGCCACACCACATGGTGGCCCGCCACGGTGAGCACGCGCTGCAGCGAATTGCCCAGGGGGAGGTCGTCTTCCACAAGAAGGATGCTGGCCATGCGACAGGGTGTGAGGAGTGGGGCGGTGGCGGCGATTCTAGGAGCGGGCAGTGGTGCCCCGGGGGGCGTGCGCAGCGGGTGTTCATGAAAGCTTCATCTGGGGCGTCCGGCGCGGCGGCGGCTTCATGGGGGCTTCATGCGGTTCTTTGCAGACTGCGGGCTTCTTTGTTTCTTTCACCCCCGGCCGGGGGTTTCCGTATGAATCTGCAAAACGCCATCACCCTGTTTTCGCCACGCAACCTGGTGTACGCCTTGGTCGTGTCCATTCTGTCGGCCTGCGGCGGTAGCTCGGACGACGGGCATGTGGTCACCGTGGACGGCATCAGCATGGACAAAACCATCGACAAGACCGGCATCTACGACCTGGAGGTGACCGGCGCGCGCAACGACGTGACGGTGGCCGCGGGCAACACGGTGGCGCGGCTGATCGTGGCGGGCATGAACAACCGCATTTTTGTGCTCAAGGCCGCCACGGTGGAGCGCATCGAGCTGGACGGCAGCGGCAACACCGTCTATGTGCCCGTGGGGTTCAAGTCGCGCATCACGCGCAATGGCAACAACAATGACGTGATTGAGCGCTGAAGCACGGAAGCGCTGAGGCGCCGGGCAAGCACAGGAATCAACGCAAAACCTGCCTTTGCCCGCAAAATCACCCCAGCCGCCGCAGTGCGGTGCGGGAGAGAGCGATGGACAAACCGGGCAAGAAACAGCCGGGCCTTTGGGTAATGGGCTTGTTTGCCCTGCCTTTTGCTGCCGTGGGCGTGGGCATGCTGCTGCTGAGCGTGTTGCCCACGCTGTACGACTGGTCGCGCATGCAGTTCTGGCAGCCGGTCAACGCCACCCTGCTGGCCGCCAGCCTGAACAGCAGCCGCAGCAGCAAATCCACTTCGTACCACGTGACGGCGCGCTACCGCTACGAGGTGGCGGGCCGGGTGTACGAGGGCGAACGTGTGGCCATCAGCGGTGGTGGCGACAACGTGGGCGACTTTCAGGAGGCGCTGGGCGAGCGGCTGGAGCAGGCGCTGCGTGCCGGGCAACCGGTGCGGGTCTGGGTCAACCCCTCGCGACCGGCCGATGCCGTGATCGACCGCAGCCTGCGGCCCGGGCTGCTCGCCTTCAAGATGGTGTTTGTAGTGGTGTTTGGCGGTGCGGGCGTGGGTTTGCTGGTGTTTGTGCTGCGCGGGGGCAAGCCGCTCAAACCACCACAGGCGCGGCGCAACACCGCCGCAGCAGGCACACCCGGCAAGCTCGAAAAAATCCCCGGCGGGGTGCAGATGCACTTCCCGGCCGGGCGGTGGTGGGGATTCAAGCTGGCGCTGGGGCTGGTGGGGGCGCTGTTTCTGACCGTGGGCGCGCTCGTGCCCTGGGAGCAGGAAGCCCAGTCCGACATTGCGCCCTGGCTTTTTCGCCTGGGGTTTGGCGGTGTGGGGGGGGCGTTGCTGATGGCCGCGTTTTATGCGCTGGCCAACAGCCTGCGCGTACAGATCGACCACGAGGGCCTGCGCACCGAGCGGCGCCTGCTGGGCCTGATGCTGCAGTGGCACCAAGTGCCCGGCCCCGAAATCGCCCGGCTGCGTGTGGCGGAGAGCTACGCGGTGGAGAGCAACAACCGCCGCGACGTGTACTACCGCATCGAGGCCGAGCTGCGCAGTGGCAAGAAGATCACCGTGGCGCAGGACCTGCAGGGGCGCAAGGACGCCGACCGGATGCTCGCAGCCATCGGCAGCGCCACGGGTTACCCCATTCGCTGAGCCCGGCCGGCGGTGGCGATCAGCCTGATGCCTTGCGAAACGTGAGGTTGATGCGCAACCCGCCCGTCATCGCATGGCTGGCGTCGGCCAGCGGCGCCACCCCATGAAAGCGCAGCCGCGCCGGGCCGCCCCACACCACCACGTCGCCATGCCACAGGCCCACACGCCGGGCCTTGTGGGCGCGCAGCGCGCCGCCCCACAGGAAGATGGCCGGGACGCCCAGGGACACAGACACGATGGGGTGGTCGTAGTTGCCTTCGTCGCGGTCCTGGTGCAGCGACAGCCGCGTGCCGGGTGCGTAGCGGTTGATGAGGCAGGCGTCGGGTGCAAAGCCGGGGTAGCCCGCCGCTTCGGCTGCGTCCCGGGCCAGTTGGCGAAACAGCGCAGGCATGGGCGGCCAGGGCAGGCCGGTGGTGGGGTCGGCGGGGCCGTAACGGTAGCCGCTGCGGTCGCTGATCCAGCCCAGCGTGCCGGTGTTGCTCATGGCCACCGACATGCGCTGCCCGCCGGGGGTGACGAGGTGCCTGAAGGGCGCCTGGGCCGTGATGGCATCGACGGCCTGCAGCAGCTCGGCCGCTTGCGGCAGGGCAAAGCCCCGCAGCACGACCGCACCCGGCTCCAGCCACTCGGGGGCCTGAGGGGTGGCGGGCAGGTCGTCAAACAGGCCGAGGGTCATCGCCACCTACTCAGCGTCGTGAAAGATGATGCCCATGGTGTGGCGCTGCCCAGACCGCACGCGGCTTACCCCGTGGCGCAGGTTCACGCGGTAGGTGCCGCGTGTGCCTTGCACCGGGCGGTGGTGCACGGCAAACGCCACGGCGTCGCCGCGCCGCAGGGGCACCACTTCGGCGCGCGACTGCATGCGGGGGCGTTGTTCGGTCAACACGAATTCGCCGCCGGTGAAGTCGCGGCCGGGCTCCGACAGCAGGATGGCCACCTGCAGCGGGAACACATGCTCGCCATACAAATCCTGGTGCAGGCAGTTGTAGTCGCCCGGCGCGTACTGCAGCAGCAGCGGCGTGGGGCGCAGTTGCCCAGCCGCGTGGCACCGGGCGAGGAAGTCGGCCTGTTGCGCGGGGTAGCGCACGTCAATGCCCATGGCGGCGTTCCAGTGGTTGGCGATGGGCTGCAGGTGCGGGTAGAGCGCATCGCGCAGCCCGGCCACCATGTCCGGCAGCGGGTAGCCGAAATACTGGTACTCGCCCAGGCCAAAGCCGTGGCGCTGCATGACCACGCGGCTGCGGAACAGGGGTGGGCCAGCGTGGCGGTAGAGCCCGGCGAGGGCCGTGCATTCCTCAGCGCTCAGCAATTGCTGCAACACCGCGTGGCCCTGGGTGTGCAGGTCGTCGGTGGCCTGGGCCCAGTCGAGCGCGGCCACACGCTCGGGCCAGGGGCTGGTGGCCTGGGGTGTGCTGTGGGGTAGGGCGCCCAGGCCACTCATGCGGCCTTCTCCTGCAGGCGCGCGGGTGCGGCGGCGCCGGACTCGCGTTCCAGCAGCGCACGCTTGCGCTCCACCCCCCAGCGGTAGCCCGAGAGCGCGCCGTCGCTCCTCACCACCCGGTGGCAGGGGATGGCCACGGCCAGCGCGTTGGCGCCGCAGGCCTGGGCCACGGCGCGGGTGGCGGCGGGGGCGCCGATGCGCGCTGCAATCTCGGCATAACTCGCGGTCTGCCCCACCGGAATGGTGCGCAACGCCTGCCACACGCGCTGCTGGAAGGCCGTGCCCCGCACATCCAGCGGCAAATCCAGCCCCCGCCCTGGCGCCTCGACAAAAGCCACGACCTGGGCCACCAGCAATTCAAAACCGGCATCGCCGCCCACCAGTTGGGCCTGGGCAAACCGGTCCTGCAGGTCGCGCACCAGCACATCCGGGTCGTCGCCGAGCAGGATGGCGCACAAACCCCGGCCGCTGTGCGCCACCAGGAGGGCGCCCAGCGAGCATTGCGCCACGGCAAAGTGGATGCGCTGCGCCGCGCCGCCTGCGCGGTAGCGTGTGGGGGTCATGCCCAGCACCTGGGCCGATTTTTCGTAAAAGCGGCTGCTGGACTGGTAGCCCGCTTCGTAGATAGCCTCGGTCACCGAATCAGCGGCTTGCCCCAGTGCGCTGCGCACGCGCTGCTCGCGCTGCGCGGCGGCGTAGGCCTTGGGCGTGAGGCCCGTGGCCTGCTTGAAGATGCGGTGCAGGTGCGAGCTGCTCAGCCCCAGCCGGGCGGCCAGCGCATCGAGAGTGGGGGCGCGGCCCTCGGCCGCATCGGCTTCGATGAAGCGGCAGGCCTGCGTGACCCATTCGGCATGGTGCGATTGTGCGGAGGGCTGCTGCGGCTTGCAGCGCTGGCAGGGGCGAAAGCCTGCGGCTTCGGCATCGGCGCAGCTGGCGTGGAAGCGCACGTTCTCGGGCCGGGGCGTGCGCGCCGCGCAACTGGGGCGGCAGTACACACCCGTGGACAACACCGAGTACCAGAAGCTGCCGTCTGCCGCCGCACTGCGCGCCAGCACCGCCGCCCAGCGCGGGTCGGCCTGGGTGGCGGCGGCTTGTTGCGCTGCCTGGGTGCGGCGAGGTGCCGGGCGGGTGGGCATGGGCAGTGGGGGCGTTGAGGAATTTGCGGCGGCGAAGACTTGCATGGTGAGGGCTCCGAAAAGAACCTGTTCACACACGGGGTGCGAACAGCTGGCGTTGCGATGCCCTCACTGTAGAAACGGGACGTACCGGGCGCACTCCGAAGCTTGCTTTTGAATTCTGCACCTGGGGCGGCTGCACAGACGGTTGCCTCCGTTTATCGCCGATTGTTATGAAATACTACTTTTTTGATAGCTAGAAAGGCTTATCCATCAGGCGGTAGAAGCCATTTTTATTCATATTCTGGCGGCTGCATCGGGCGGGCGCGGCGTTTTCCAGTGCCACCCCAGCGGCGCGCATCCTCGCCCGGGATGGCGAGCGGGTTGTCGGCAGGCTCGGCCTGTGGCGCCAACAGGGCTTGCAGATCGGCCTCGCTGAACTTGAGCGCACCGGCCGCGTCGTGGCCCAGCACGCCGCTGGCCAGGGCGGCCTTGCGCGCCTGCAGCTCCAGCATGCGCTCTTCGATGCTGCCTTCCACCACCAGCTTGTAGACGAACACCGGCTGGTCCTGCCCGATGCGGTGGGCGCGGGCGGTGGCTTGTTCTTCCACGGCGGGGTTCCACCAGGGGTCGAGGTGGATCACGGTGTCGGCGGCCGTGAGGTTCAGGCCCGTGCCGCCGGCCTTGAGGCTCACCAGCAAGACCGGCGCGCTGGTCGCGTCCTGCGCCTGAAAGCGCTTTACCACCGCGCCGCGCTGGCCCGGTGGCGTCTGGCCGGTGAGGGTGAGGTAGGGCAGGGCCAGCGCGTCCAGCTGTTCGGCGGCCAGCGCCAGCATTTCGGTGAACTGCGAGAACACCAGCACGCGTCGGCCTTCTTCGACCAGGGCGGGCAGCATGTCGGCCAGCAGTTCGAGCTTGGCGCGTTCGGTGCCGGGGTGCACCTTGGCCCCTTTCACAAGGTGCGGGTCGCAGCACACCTGGCGGAGTTTCAGCAGCGCATCCAGGATGGTGATCTGCGCACCATCAAAGCTCTGGCGCTCCAGCGCGCGGCGTACCTGCTTGTCGGCCGTGGTGCGCACGGCCTCGTACAGCTCGCGCTGCTTGCCCAGCAGCTGTACGCGCAGGATGGTCTCGGTGCGCGGGGGCAGCTCGGTGGCCACGTCCTCTTTGCGGCGGCGCAGGATGAAGGGGCGCACGCGCTGGGCCAGCAGCTGGGCGCGCAGGGTTTCGCCGTTCTCTTCGATGGGCTTGCGCCAGCGAGCGTTGAAGCTGCGCATGTCTCCCAGAAAGCCGGGCATCAAAAAGTCGAACTGCGCCCACAGCTCGCCCAGGTGGTTTTCAAGCGGCGTGCCCGTCAGGCACAGCAGGTGCGGGGCCTGCAGCTTGCGCAGGGCGCGGGCGCTGCGGCTGCCAGCGTTCTTCACCATCTGGGCTTCGTCCAGGATCAGCAGGTGAAAGGGCTCGGCCGCGAGCGCATCCACATCGCGCCAGAGCAGCGGGTAGGTGGTCAGCACCAGATCATGGTCGGCGATCTGCAGGTAGCGCTGGCCCCGGCTGGCGCCATGCAGGGCTAGCACGCGCAGGCCCGGCGCCATGCGCGCGGCTTCGGCCTGCCAGTTGAAGAGCAGCGAGGTGGGCAGCACGACCAGGGCTGGGCGGGTGAGGCGGCCCGCCTCCTTTTCAGTCAGCACATGGGCCAGCGCCTGCGCGGTTTTGCCCAGGCCCATGTCATCGGCCAGGATGCCGCCCAGGCCCTGGGCGCGCAGGTACTGCAGCCAGGCCAGGCCGTCGAGCTGGTAAGGGCGCAGCTGCACCTGGAGGCCCTTGGGGGCGGGCACGGGCTGCGGGGTGCCGATGCGGCGCAGGCGCTGGGCGAGTTGCGCCAGGCCCACGTCGCCTTGCAGCTGCCAGTCGTTGCTCCAGCCGCTGACGGTGCCCACGCGGTGGGCTTGCACCAGCCCGGCACGCAGGGCCTCGATGCGGCGAGCCTCCCAGGCGCCCAGGCGCAGCGGGTCGCCGTCCTTGCGCTGGTTGCGGGTGGGGTCGGTGAGCAGGTCCACCATGGTGCCCACGATGGCCTTGAGCGGCCCGGCGGGTGCGTCGATGCGCCGCCCACCGGGTGCGCGCAGCGAGATGATGGCGATGTCGTCGATGGCCGCCATCTGCCGCGCGTTGAGCCAGCGCACGTCGCGGCGCAGCAGGTCGGCCAACATGGGGGCCAGGTCCAGCACCACGCCGTCGATCTCTAGCCCCAAGCTGAGCAGCCAGGCGCCTTCGCGCTCGGGCAGCTGCAGCTTCTGCACGGGGCGCTGGCGTGTGGCCAGGGGGCCATCCACCTCTTTGGCCAGCGGCTCGCCGGTGTCGGGGGCGATGACCAGCTTCCAGCGCTGTACCGGCACGCTTTCGTGCGCAAAGCCGGGGTGCACCACCACGCTCCAGCCCTCGGCGCGCAGCTGCGGCACCTGGTCGGCCCAGAAGTCGCCAAACTGCGCCTCCTGCGCCAGCGTCCACACGGGGCCCAGCGTGGCGGTGGCCGCGCGGTGGCGCCACTGCAGGCTTTTGGGGTCCACGGGGGTCAGGCCCAGGTCCCATACGCGGTCCATGGCGTCGGCCTCGGCGGCGAGGTGGCGCTGCATGCGCAGCACGGGGCCGCCGGTGTCGTACAGGTCTTGCACGGGCGCGGGGCGGGCGTTGAGCACCGAGGTGGGCGCGGCGGTCTCCCACTGCGCGCCGGTGTCGGTGCGGTAGGTCCAGTCGATCTGCGCCAGGGTCACGCTGTCGCCGCGCGGCCCCAGCTTGCCTTGGGGCGCCATGCCCAGCAGGCCTTCGCCCCGGCCCAGGGTCATAAGGGTGATGCGGGGGCGGAACTGGCCTGCGACCACGCCGGATGCCGCAGGGGCTGGCGCTGGCGAAGCGGTGGGGGCGTCAGAAGGGACGGGCGTGGCGCCGTCGCGCAGCAGGGCCATCACGCGTGCGGCCTCGGCGTCGGTCAGCGGGGCCAGCGCCTGCAGCGTGGCCGCATCGGCGCGCTGGCGCAGGGCCCGGGCCCAGGCGGCGATCAGGGCGCTCCGGTTTGAGCGGGGCGGATCAGGGGGCGCGGGGTGGGCAGGGTCGTGGCCAGCGGCAGGCATAGGCCGCCGATTGTGCCGTGGTGGTGGTACGCCCCTGGTCAGAACTCCCAGGCCAGGCCCGCCTGGCTGAAGTTGCGCCCATTGCCACGGCCCACAGCCACCGAGGCCTTGAGCCCTTGGGTGATCTCGTAGCGCAGGCCCAGGGCCTTGTCGGGGCGCGATCGTTGTTCGCCAAACACCTCGGAGGTGAGGCGCAGCTGGGCGGTGAGCGGCAGCTCATGCCCCACCGCCCAGGTGGCGGCGCGGTGGCGCACGCCCTGCACGCGGACGGTGTGGTGGCCTGCATTGAGGTGCAGCGCCTGGTCGTTGGCAAACCGGTAGGTGGCCAGGCCGGTGATGGTGAAGGCCCGTTCGGAAAAGTGCGCCGGGGCCGCATCGTCGCGCACGCGGGTGTGGCCCAGGTCGGCCCGGGCGCCCAGCGACCAGCCCGCATCGTTCTGGATGGGCACCCACTTCACGCCCCAGCCCCGGCCCTGCAGCAGGGTGGCCGGGCTCTGGCGTCGCGGCCCAGGGTGCCCTCCAGTTTCAGCGCGCCCGGGGCCAGCGTGCCTGCATCGTCGGTGCGCATGAGCGCTTCAGCATGGGCGTTCAGGGTGCCTGCGATGCACGCCAGCGCCAGGCACCAGGGCGCGATCCGGGAGGGGTGGCAGGTGTGGTGGAGGCTTTTCATCGGTCGTGGGGTTGTTATGTAGTTTGCATGCGGGCCCATGGGGCGGGCCAGCAGTTCGATGGTGAAGCCCGTTACGTATTCTGGCAACACTGTCTGGCCGCCTGTTCCTCGTGCAGGCCCAGGATGCGGTCGAAAGCGTGCGCGTTGCCCTGCTGGCCCGTCAGGGGAGCAGCAGGCACTGGCTCAGCCGCCCAGCACCCGCGCAAACAGCTCGTTGCGAAAGTGGATGCCCAGGCGCGCAAACGCGCGGTTGCGGTAGGTCTTGACGGTGGGCACGCCCAGGCCCAGGTCGCTGGCGATGCCCTCGTGGGTCATGCCCTGCAGCAGGCGGGCACACACGTCCAGCTCGCGGTCGGTCAGCTCGGCCTGCAGGCGCACCAGGCGCATGCGCAGCACGGGCAGGGCGTCCGCAGCCAGCGGGGCCAGCGCAGCATCGGCTGGCAGCGCCAATACGGGGCCAGGCGCGGCCGTGTCCGGCCACAACGGGGCGGGGGGCAGGTGGGGGTGCGACAGGTCGATGTGCTTGCGTGTGAGCGCCAGCAGCACGGGTGCCACCGACTCGAATGCGCTGATCTGCCGGTCGCTGAACGCGCGCTGGTGCTGGTGGCGGTAGAAGTTGACCGCAAACACCGAACCATCGCTTTCATACTCCACCACCGACACGCGCTCGGCCACGCCGTGGGCTTCATACACCCGGGCACGGTGCTCGCCCTCGACCTCGGTCGCGGTCACATGGCACAGGCGCGTTTCGGGCGCGGCCACGGGCACTTCGTCAAACGGGCGGCCCCAGGTGCGGTCGCTGCGGTAGGGGCCTGAGAGATAGGCCCACCAGCAATCCTGTGTGGTGTCGGGCACGCCCCGGCTGGCCGACATGAACAGCGTGGGCTTGCAGCGGTGGCCGGTGCGGTACACCGACCAGGAGGCAGCGGGCAACACCGGCTCCAGGTCTTGCAGCAGGCCCGGCGCAAAGCCGTCGCCACCCAGGCGGTGGACCATGCTGGCCAGCGTCTGGCTGGCGGGACTGTGCAGCACCTGCCGGCCAGGCGCAGTCTGGGAGGAGGAGGGGAGCCACTGCCGCATGGAAAGTCGGAAATTGCGAGGTAAATGGGATGCGAAAACGTGGAGTGTGCGTTGAAACCGCTGCCAATGTGGCCACCAGGGCGCTCGGGTTATCCCGTCATCCTCTGGGATGACAGGCGCTGGTTGCAACGGGACTTACGCTAGGTGCCATGCCTGACCCCATTTCCCTGCCCCCGCCGCAATTCCAGTTTTTTGCCGATCTCCGCGTGGAGGTTGGCAACCCCCAGGAGGTGGGCCACACCGTGCACGGCCTGCGCAGGCTGATCCCCATCCTGGGCGGCACCGCCACTGGCGATGGCTGGAGCGCGCGGGTGCTGCCGGGCGGCGCAGACTTCCAGCTCATCGTGAACGACCGGCTGTCCGAGCTGGATGCACGCTATGTGCTGGAGACTGACGGGGGCGACCTGATCTATGTGCAAAACCGTGCCGTGCGCTCAGGCCCGGCCGAGCTGATTGCCCGCCTGGTGCGTGGCGAGCTGGTGGACCCGGCGCAAGTCTACTTCCGCTGCAGTCCGAGTTTTGAAACCGCATCGCCCGCGCTGTCCTGGATTGCCGAGCGCATGTTCGTGGGCACCGGCGCGCGTTACCCGGACGCCGTGGCCATGCGTTTCTTCGAACTGCGCTAGCGGCCCGCCCCTTTGTGCCGCCCCATTGCCTCCGTGTTGCCCCTTTCTTTGATCTTTTGACCTTTCCCAACGCACAAATACCTGGAGACACCATGAAAAACACCGCTCACCCCCTGCGCCGCGCCCTGGTGGCTGCATCCCTCCTCGCCGGGCTCGCGCCCTGGGCGGGGGCCCAGGCACAGGGGGCTGCGGCCTACCCCAGCAAGCCCGTGCGCATCATCGTGGGCTTTCCGGCAGGCACGGGGCCGGACATCGTGGCGCGCCTGCTGGCGCAAAAGCTGTCGGAGGGCTGGGGCAATGCGGGAGTGATCGTGGACAACAAACCCGGCGCAGGGGGCCTGATCGCGGCCAGCGAGGCCGCGCGCGCCGCGCCCGACGGCTACACGCTGATGCTGGGCGAGACAGGTCAGCTCAGCATTGCCCCCAGCAGCTACAACAAGCTGCCCTACGACCCGGCCAAGGACTTCGTGCCGGTGAGCCAGGTCGTCACCTCCGACTTCGTGCTGCTGGTCAACCCACAAAAAGTGCCTGCGCGCAATGTGAAAGAGTTTGTGGACTGGACCAAGCAGCAAAAGGGCCTGTTTCTGGCCACGTTTGGCGCGGGCACGCCGGGGCACTTTGGCGCCTTCATGTTTGGCGACGCGGTCAAGCTCAAGCCCGAGCCCGTGCACTACAAGAACACTGCGGACGCGCTGGGTGGCCTGTTCAGCGGCGACGTGCAGGGTGTGTTTGCCAGCGTGGGCCTGGCCGCCCCCAATGTGAAGGCGGGCAAGCTGGCGGCGCTGGGCTCCACCGGCGCCCTGCGCACCAACGCGCTGCCCGACGTGCCCACGATCAAGGAGCAGGGCTATGCCAACCTGGAGTTCTCTTCGTGGTTCGGCATCGTGGCCCCGGCCAAGACGCCTGCTGACATCGTCGCCAAACTGAGCGCCGACATCGTCAAAGCCGTGCAATCGCCCGAGGGCAGGGCCAAGATGGAAGAGGCTGGATTCCGCGTGACGGGCACCAGCCCGCAGGACTTCGCGCGCACCATCGCCGCCGACACGGTGACCTGGGGCAAGGCCGTGGCCGCCACCGGCTTCAAGGCCGACTGAGCGCCCGGCTTCCTCCACACATTCCCCCGCATCCAGACCCGCGCACCTGCCAGGCGGCACGGGCCGGGGCGCAGCCGTGCCCGGCGCCGGGCACGCGCTCCGCTCTTATTCCAACTACAACACACCGGAGACACCCACCATGCCCTTTCTCCACACCCAGCAACCCGCCAGCCCCCCGGCTGCGGGACTGCGCCGCAAGCTGGCCCCCGCCGCACTCACCATGCCCCTGCTGATGGCCGCCTGCGGTGGCGGCAATGGCGATGCGTTGGCCCAGCAGCTCACGCCCGCTGCGGCCTGCGCCGAGCTGCCCACCAAGGCCGGGCTGGCGGCCACCACGCTCACCACCAGCTATGTGGCGGCAGACACCAAACGCCCGGGCGGCGCGGCCACCGGCACCTTCCTGCCGGGCCACTGCGTGGTCACGGGCGCCATCAATCCCCGTGTGGGCGTGGATGGCAAGAACTACGCCATCGGCTTTCAGCTGAGCCTGCCCGACCAATGGAACGGGCGTTTCCTGTTCATTGGCGGGGGCGGCAACGACGGCATCCTGCGCGATACCTCGCTCAGCTCCAGCATCTCGGGCGGCACGCCGTCGCCGCTGGGGCAGGGCTTTGCGGTGGTGTCCACCGACGCGGGGCACACCGGCACCACCGCCAGCTTCGGAGCCGACCCGCAGGCGCGCATCGACCATGCCTACAACTCGTATGACAAGACGGCTGTGGCCGCCAAGTCGCTGATTGCCACGCGCTATGGCCGCAAGCCCGACCATTCGTACTTCTCGGGCTGCTCGGGCGGTGGGCGCCAGGGCATGATGTTCTCGCAGCGTTTCCCGGACTACTTTGACGCCATCACCGCCGGTGCGCCCGCCATGCGCGTGTCGAGCGGCGCCACCGTGGCGGCCATGTGGAACACCATTCAGTTCGACGCCATCGCCCCGCAGGACGCATCGGGCAAGCGCATCCTGTCGCAGGCGTTCAGCAACGCCGACCTGAACCTGGTGGCCGATGCGGTCAAGTCGTCGTGCGACGCAGCCGATGGCGTGGCCGACGGCCTGGTGAACAACGTCAAGGCCTGCAAGTTTGACCCGGCGGTGCTGCAGTGCACCGGCGCCAAGGGCGCGAGCTGCCTGAGCAGCGCCCAGGTGGGTGCACTCAAGAGCGTGTTTGCTGGCCCGCGCAACTCTGCAGGCAAAGCCTTGTATGCCGGACAGCCCTGGGACCCGGGCCTGGCTGCGCCCGGCTGGCGCAGCTGGACGCTGGGCAGCGCCACCACCGCCACACCCGATGCGCGCTACATCACCCTGATGGTGGATGCGCTGGTGAACGAGTTCTTCACGCCGCCGGACCTCAGCTTCAACCCGCTGGCCTTCAACTTCGACACCGACCCGGCGCGCATGGAGGCTTACTCGGCCATCTATGACACCTACCGCGATGACAAGCTGGCGGCCTTTAAGCAGCGCGGCGGCAAGATGCTGTTCATCCACGGCATGTCCGACCCGATCTTTTCGGCGCTGGACACCCTGGAGTATTACGAGCGTCTGGCAGCCAACAATGGCGGCATGGCGGCCACGCAGGGCTTTGCGCGCACCTTCCTCGTGCCGGGCATGAACCACTGCTCGGGCGGCCCGGCCACAGACAACTTTGATTCGATCCAGGCCATGGTGGACTGGGTGGAGAAGGGGGTGGCGCCCGACACCATTGCGGCCAAGGCGCTGCCCGCCAACACCTTCATGCCCCACCGCACGCGGCCGCTGTGCGCCTACCCGCAGTTCGCCAAATACAAGGGCTCGGGCAATGTGGAAGACGCCAGCAGCTTTGTCTGCGCGGCAGAGTAGGCCTGCCCAGGGCTACCTGCGCGCGGCAGAGGCAGGGGCGGGCAGTTGCAGCCGGGCCTCCTGCACCACCTGCACGCAGTCGCGCAGGTGCTGCTCGCCCAGGTAGCGCAGCGTGGCGTAGCCCAAGGTGGCGGCCACGGCCTGCCCCGCCAGGGGCACGTACTTGGCGACCTGCTTGGTGGTCAGGCGCAGGCCCACGGTCTGCGCGGCGCGCAGCACCAGCTCGCGCGTGATCAGCTTGCCGATCAGCACCGAGCCGACCAGGCCCACGGCCTTTTGCACCTGTTCGCGTTTGCTGGGGTCGAGCTGGTCGATCTGTCCGGCGGACAGGCCAAACTCGGCGCTGATATGCGGAATCAGCCGGGACAGCAGGGCCGCATCCACGGCCCAGTCGAGGCCCGGCACGGGCACCATGCTGGCGGCTGCGGCCACCAGGGCGCGCCGGTGCAGCAGTTTGCGGGCACGCCGCACGGCGGCGGCCAGGTCCGGGTCGCCGGCGGCCATTTGCGAAGAGCTGGGCATGGGGTTGTCCAGAGCGGCGGTTTACGACGACTTGCCTTTGAGCAGGCTGTACACCACCAGCAACACCACGGCGCCCAGCACCGAGGCGATCCAGCCAGCCGAGTCGCCCTGCGCATACCAGCCCATGGCGATGCCCACGTAGCTGGCCAGGAAGGAGCCCGCCACACCCAGCAGCGCGGTCATGATCCAGCCCAGTTTGTCATCTCCAGGTTTGATGGCGCGGGCAATAAAACCCACGACCAGACCGACCAGCAGCGTTCCCAGAATTGACAGCATGTTTTCCCCTTTGTTAACTTGTGCGAGCTTGCAGGAGCTTGCGGGTGGATGTGATGAAGGTGGGCCAGAGAGGACTGTACCGAAGAGGCGGATACCCCTGTGTCGGACAATGCCCAGAGTGTGGTTCACCTGGGTTCACCCGGGGGATGGACGCCCGGGGGCGGTGGGTTCAAGGGCCGCTCGAACAGGCAGTGCCCGTAGCGGTGCGCATGCAGATCCATGCCGGAAATCTGGTAGCAGGCGCTGTCGCAGACGTAGCGGCCCGGCGGCAAGGCTGCATGGGCGGCTTCGGTCAGCAGGATGTCGTTGGCGCCAGCAATGTCTTCGCCGAGCTTGCACGCGCAATTCATCTCGGGGCCAAAAAGGTCCTGCTGCGCAATCACCAGCGTGGGGCCAAAGCCGATGCCTGCGCTCACGTTCAGGATGCGTTCGGGCGGCAGCACGGTGTTCATCGCCTGCAGGGCACGCAAAGTGTCCAGCGCGGCGTCCAGCGCCTGCGCGGGTGTGTTGAACACCGCAAACAGGTTGTCGGCCTCCTGTTTGATGATTTCGCCGCCATTGCCCCGGATGGCGGGGCGGGCCGCCTGCTCCATCTGGTGAATCATCGCCAGGAAATGGATGATGCCGTGGCTTTGCGTGATGCGGGAGAAGCCGCACATGTCCAGCACCAGAATCGCCACATTGCGCACAAAGGCGTGCTCAATGGCGGCGTCGATGCCTGCGGCATTGGCGGGTGCCTGGTTGCGCTCGGCCAGCAGGCGGCGCAGGTAGTCCTTGTCGTGCGGGGCCTGGGCTCCGTGTGGCGCGGATGGGTGGTGCATGGCGGCGGCCTGTGGGCGGTGTCTGACATGGTAGCGCGGCACCTGCTGGCGGGCCCGGGCCCGGCCGTAAAACTACAGTGGGGCTGTGTGTGCCGCAGGGCTCGGCGGCGGGGCCGCTGTACGCAGCCTGCCGACCCCGGCTTGTCTCGATCCACCAAGAAAGGATGCTCCCATGACCTGTTCACGTTGGACCCGCTCCGGTGCCGCCCTGGCGCTTGCTGCCTGCGCCCTGGGGGGGCTGCTGGCCCTGCCCACAGGAGCCCTTGCACAGGGAGACGAAGCCTCGCTTGCCAGGGGAGCGACGCCAGACACGACACCTCGGCAGCGATACCAGTCGGCCATCCGCGAGGCGGGTGGCGGGCTCAAGGTCAGCCTGGAAGAATGCCGGACCCTGGCAATTGTAGAGCGCAAGGCCTGCGAATCCCAGGCCCGCGCGCGTTACCAGAGTGACATGGCGGCCGCCCAGGCCCTGCTCAAAGACCCATCGGCCGGGCCGGTGAACATAGTGGGGGGGCCGATCCGCAGCACCGAGACGGTGTACGAAATCCAGCGCTGACCCCTGCCGCCCTTGCGCCAAGGCATAGCGGCCAGCGCCGCGGCAGGGTTTACTGCGCCTGCGCTACCGAGGAGCCGCTGGTGGCGCCCTCGGTAGAAGTCACGCGGCGTGCGCCGTTGAAGCGGCGCTTCCAGTAGGCCATGCCCATGTCTTCAACCCGGATTTCCGAGCCGCTGCGGGGGGAATGGATAAATTTGCCGTCGCCCACGTAGATGCCCACATGGCTGAAATTGCGGCGCATGGTGTTGAAGAACACCAGGTCGCCCGGCTGCAGTTCCTTTTTGTCGATGACCTGGGTGGCGGCCGCTTGCTGGTCGGCGCGGCGGGGCAGCAGCAGGCCCACGGTCTGCTCGTACATGGCGCGGACAAAACCGCTGCAGTCAAACCCGGTTTCGGCACTGTTGCCGCCACGTTTGTACGGTACGCCCAAAAAACCCATGGCGTTGACCACCAGGTCGGAGGCCCGTCCAGCTACCGTCTGGGCTTTGTCGGCCACTTGGTGACTGACGTTTTCCAGCCGCGTGAGCAGGCCTTTGTCGGCGAGCAAACGGTCCATATCGTCAGAATTGGCCGTCTGGGGGGCTGCCTGCGCTGTGGTGGCGCAGACCAGGAGGAGGAGGCAAAACCATCTGGACATGGGGGCGAAGGGTAACACGGTATGGTTGTTTATTAAAAATAAGCAGTTTTGCAAGCCATTGATTTGATTCAACTAAATGGCGATGGCCAGGCACGGGGGGCTGTCGCGCCGTGCATGGGCGGGCTGTTTTGCTGTGCGGCAGCGGTGCTTGCGTGTCCGTGGCGCGCCGCCTGGGGTGGAGGAGTTTTTTGCGATGAATTGCATGAAAAAATGGGCCTTTGCGCGCACTCGTAAAGCCAAAGCAGCTATGTTTTTGATAGCTTTTGGCATCGCGGCCACTGGCGCGGCCAGCCACGAAGCCCAGAGCACCGGCCCGGCCGTCTCACTGGTCCCGGTGGCCACCGGGCTGGCAAACCCCTGGGCGCTGGCTTTTTTGCCGGGGGGGCAGTTTCTGGTCACCGAACGGCCGGGGCGCATGCGGGTGGTGAGCGCCAGCGGCGAGGTGGGTCCGGCCCTGGCCGGGGTGCCCCCTGTGGCCGCCGGCGGGCAAGGCGGTCTGCTGGATGTGGCGACGGATGCCGACTTTGCACGCAACCGGCGCATCTACTTCTGCTTTTCCGAGCCCGCGGCCAGTGGGGTGGGCAACAGCACCGCTGTGGCCCGCGCCACACTGACGCCGGACGGGCGCAGCCTGCAGGACGTGCGCGTGGTGTTCAGCCAGCGGCCCAAGGTCGAGAGTGCGCTGCATTTTGGCTGCCGAATCGTGCAGGCGCCGGACGGCAACCTGTTTGTGGGGCTGGGCGAGCGCTACCACCGCAAGGACGACGCACAGAAGCTCGACAACCACCACGGCAAGGTCATCCGCATCACGCCCGACGGCGCGGTGCCTGCTGGCAACCCCTTTGCCACCCCTTCCACCAACCCACCCACCAGCCAGCCCGGCGCCTTGCCTGAGATCTGGAGCTATGGCCACCGAAACCCCCAGGGCGCCACCTGGGGGCCGGACGGCAAACTCTGGATGCATGAGCACGGCCCCCAAGGCGGCGACGAAATCAACCAGCCCCAGCCCGGCCGCAACTACGGTTGGCCCGTGGTCACCTTTGGCGAGAACTATGGCGGTGGAAAGATGGGCGAAGGCACGGCCAAGGCAGGCATGGAGCCGCCGCTGCACCACTGGACGCCGTCCATCGCGCCCTCGGGCATGGCCTTTGTGACCAGCACACGCTACGGCACGGCCTGGCAGGGCAGCTTGATGGTGGGCTCGCTCAAATTTGCACCCTGCACCGGCTGGAGTTGGCAGACGGCAAGGTGTTGCGCGAGGAAAAACTGCTGCAAGGCAATGGCGAACGCATCCGCGATGTGCGCCAGGGGCCGGATGGCCTTCTCTACCTGCTGACCGACAGTCCCCAGGGGCGGCTGCTGCGCCTGCAGCCAGAGTGAGGGCAGGGGGCCTGGTTTGACGCGCTGCATCTGTTCAGCGCCGCTGCGCTGGGTTGTGTCATCCGCACCGGCGCCGTCCGCAGGGCTGCGACAATGCGCCATTCTTTGCGCCCGCGACTCCGGCGGGCGCCCCCCCGAACATACACACGATCGAACACACCATGCTGCTTGACGCCGCCGAATCCCAACTTGTCCTGGTCGATTACCAGGAGCGCCTGATGCCCGCCATCTTTGAGGCGCCCGCCGTGCTGGCCAACGCCCGCCGCCTGGCCGAGATCGCCCGCATGCTGGACGTGCCTGTGTGGGGCACCGAACAAAACCCCTCGCGCCTGGGCGCCAATGACGCAGCGCTGCGCGCCCTGTGCCAAAAAACCTTGGCCAAGATGCACTTCAGCGCTGCCGAGGAAGGCCTGGGCGAGTGGCTGCGCCCCCCCGCCAAGCCGCAGGGCGGCAACGCACGCAGCCTGCCCAAACACCTGCAAAAGCCCGCCCAGCAGGCACCCGAGCGCGGGACCATCGTCATCGCAGGCTGCGAAGCCCATGTCTGCCTGCTGCAAACCGCGCTGGACCTGATCGACGACGAGTTTGAGGTGTGGGTGGTGACCGATGCCTGCGGCTCGCGCACCGAACGCAACCGGGACGCCGCCTTTGACCGCCTGGCCGGTGCGGGCGCCGAGCTGGTGACCACCGAGATGGTGGCGTTTGAATGGCTGGGTAGCTGCGAACACCCGGCGTTCAAGGATGTGCTCGGCCTGATCAAGTAAAAATTTGGGCTTATTAGGCCTCTTCCGCCCGCCCATCAAGCGCTGATAGCTATCAAAATGATAGTTAATCAACCGAGAGGCGGTGCGGGACACGAGTCGCTGAAGCCCCACCTGCGTCGTGGTTCATCGCCTCCTGCGATTCACCCCGCCCGCAGCGCCTCTGCCTTTGGCTTTGCGCACACCACGTTGCCGGAGGCGGCCCAGCCGTCTATGCCCCCTTGTAGAAAGCGCGCATTGAAGCCCGCCGCGCGCAAGCGCAGCGCGGTCGAGCGGCCGACTTCGTGGCCATAGACGCAATACACCACCACGTCTTCGGTGGCAGACAGCTCCGGGGCCCATGTGTCGATGGCGGCAGGGTCGCGCCAGCGGGCGTTGGGGATGGCGGTGGTGGCCGCCGCGTACACGCCGGCGCGGCGCACATCAATCAGTTGCGCCGCCGCTTGCGCGTCCTGAACTGACGCTTGCAGCCCTTCGCTCGCGGCATGGACCGCGTGCTGGTAACGCTCGTAGACGGCGGCCCAGTGGATGTTTGCCATGAACGCATCCACATAGGCACCCGCTGCTGCACCGTGGTCGAGGTGGTAGGCATGCTCGTACATGTCCAGCGCGAGGATGGGCACACCTCCCGCCGCCACCTGGGTGTGGTCACTGGCCCACTGGTTGACGAGCGTGCCCTCGCGCGGCTGGAACACCAGCAGCACCCAGCCCGAGCCGCCGCCCAGCGCCTTGCCCATGGCGACGAACTCCTCGCGCCAGCGCTCCACGCTGCCAAAACTGGCCGCCAGCGCCAGCTGCATCGCAGGTGAGGGGGCGGCGCCCCCGCCGCCCAGGCTGCCAAAATACAGCTCGTGCAGCAGCATCGAATTGCTGGCAATCAGCTCCTCGCGCTTGAGGCCATTGAGCGCAAAGCCCGGTGCCGAGGCAAAGGCCAGTTCAGCCAACTGCCCACGGATGGCGTTGAGCCGCGCTACCGCGCCGCCATAGTTGTTCTGGTGGTGGCTGCGCAGCAGCTTTTCAGACAGGCCCGGCAGCGTGGCCGGATCAAAAGGAAGGGCTTGGGGGCGTGCTTGCATGGCTGGGCTCCAGGGAGGTGTTGGATGGGTGAGATGGCAGTTCAGGCCAGCCAGGGTTTGAGGAAGGTCACTGCCAGCCCCACGGCCGCGCACAGGCCCAGCAGCGGCATCACCCCCAGCTTGAAGCGAAACAGCGCCACCAGTGCGCCCACGGCGATCACGGCCGACAGGGCATCGAAGGCGCCGCCAAAGCCCTGGGGCCAGAGCAGGTGGTAGGCAAAAAACAGCGCCAGGTTCAGGATCACGCCCACCACGGCGGCGGTGATGGCCGACAGCGGGGCCGTGAAGCCGAGCTTGCCGTGGGTGGCTTCCACCAGCGGGCCGCCCGCCAGGATGAAGATGAACGAGGGCAGGAAGGTGACGAAGGTCACCACGGTGGCTGCAGCGGCGGCGCCCGCCAACAGCGCATCGGGCCCCCACACCTGCTGCAGCCAGCCGCCAACAAAACCGACGAAGGCCACCACCATGATCAGCGGCCCGGGGGTGGTCTCGCCCAGCGCCAGGCCATCGATCATTTGCGGGCCGCTGAGCCACTGGTACTGCTCCACCGCGCCCTGGTACACGTAGGGCAGCACGGCATAGGCCCCGCCAAAGGTCAGCAGCGCCGCCTTGGTAAAGAACCAGCCCATCTGCGTGAGCGTGCCTTGCCAGCCCTGCGTAGCCACCAGCATGCCCATGGCGCCCAGCCACAGCGCCAACCCCGCCGCCAGCACCTTGGCCAGGTGGCTGCGCGAGAAGCGCGCGTGGGCGGGTGTGGGGGTGTCGTCATCAATCAGCGCCGGGCCGTAGCCCGCGTGCCCGTTGGCATGGCCGCCCCCCAGGGCGAACACCCCGGGCCAGCGCTGTGCGCCAAAGTAGCCGATGAGGCCTGCCGCAAGCACGATGGCCGGGAAGGGCGTGTTGAGCGCAAAGATGGCCACAAACGATGCGGCGGCAATGCCCCACATCCAGCCGTTCTTGAGCGCGCGGGTGCCGATGCGATGTGCCGCGTGCAGCACCAGCGCCGTCACGGCAGGCTTGATGCCGTAGAAGATGCCCGCCACCACCGGCACATCGCCGAACCTGAGGTACACCCACGACAGCCCGATCAGGATGAACAGCGAGGGCAGCACAAACAGCGCGCCTGCCACGATCCCGCCCCAGGTGCGGTGCATGAGCCAGCCGATATAGGTAGCCAGTTGCTGCGCCTCGGGCCCGGGCAGCAGCATGCAGTAGTTGAGGGCATGCAGAAAGCGCTTTTCGCTGATCCAGCGGCGGCGCTCCACCAGCTCGGTGTGCATGATCGCGATCTGGCCCGCCGGGCCGCCAAAGCTGATGAAACCCAGCTTGAGCCAGAACAGGAAGGCCGCACCAAAGGTTGCTGGAGCCGGGCGCTCCAGCGCGGCAGGGGCGTCGGCAGAAGGAATGTGGGTGGTCATGGGGCGGTGCTGGGCACAGTGGATGGGTGGTTTGGGGACGACGGCGGCACGGCATACAAGGCGTCAAACACCTGCGCGGCGGCCTGGGTGAGGGCGTCGTCGTCGGCATGCACTTCACGCAGGCCGGCCAGCACGGCCTCCAGCCCGGCGGCCTCGGGCACCGGCATGCCGCCTGCGTCCAGGTAGTGCACGGCACGGGCCAGGCGCTGCAGCCGGGGGTCGGCTTCAAGCCCGAAGCTGGCGATCAGCACCTCGAAGGTCACCAAGGCGCCCACATGGGTGAACCGGGCGCCGTCAAAGTCAAAACCCAGCACATCGGCAGGCGCTGAGGCCGGGTCGGCCAGCCACACCCACCGCGCGCCCGGGTCGATGAAGCGGCGGATCAGCCAGGCGCAGGCCAGGCGGTCCACCCAGGGCCGGGCACGGGTGGCCCAGCGCTGGTGCTGGAACTGGGCGGCGTCCAGGCGCGGGATGCCATGGGCGGGCAGGGCGGCGGGCTCCCCGCGCGAGAAGCAGGCGTCCAGTGCCTGTCGCAGGCTGGCCAGGTCGGCATCGGCCTGCGCTGCCGCGCTGCTCGGGTAGTAATCGGTGCGGTGCAGCGCCTGCAGCGCGTCGGCAATGCTGCGCAGGCGGCGGCGCGCGTCTGTTTCGGTGAGCTGCGGCAGTTCGGCCTGCAGGGCGGTGGCCGTGTCGCGCCACTGGGTAAAGGCCTCGGTGCGGTCGAACAGTGCCTCGATCTCCTGGCGCTGCGTGTTGTCTTTGGCTGTCAGGGTGAGCACCATGGCCGTGCCGCCATGCTCCCGCACCTCGGCCGCAATCGGCGCCAGCAGGCCTGCATGTTCTTCGGGCAGCAGGTAGGCGCCATCGCGCAGGGCGGCGCACCCGAGTGCCTTGAGATTGCGCCACACGCGCAGCCGCACGGCGTTGGGCTGCGTGGGCAGCGTCATGATGAGGGTGGACCACATGGCTGTGAAGTATATGAATTGTTTTATGAAATAGATATTTCTATTTTTGGTGTAACGCAGTCGAACCGTATTCCGTTGCTGACGCGTCACGGAGCGGCTTACATACCAGCACAGAAGAGGGAATACAGGCAGAGCGCTGTGGCCTCAACCCACGGATCGAACGCAGGACCGCTGTGGGGTGCTTGGTGCCGGGGGAGAAGCCCGAAGATTCCATCCATCCCCATGGCGAGAGAAGCTGCTGAAGCGCTTTGCGTCAGTTTGCCGAAAGCCCGTCATGAATAATTATGAATTCAAAACCTGCTGTCCTGGCAGGGCGAGAGAGATGCCGAGGAGACACCCACAATGACCGCATACGCTGATTTCTACCGCCAGTCCATTGACCACCGCGATGCTTTCTGGAGCGAACAGGCCCAGCTGATTGACTGGAAGATCCCGCCCCAGCAGGTGTGCGACTACAGCAATCCGCCGTTTGCCAAATGGTTTGTGGGTGGCACCACCAATCTGTGCCACAACGCCGTAGACCGGCACCTGGCCACACGCGCCAGCCAGGCGGCGCTGGTGGCGATCTCCACCGAAACCGACACCGAGCGCAGCTACAGCTTTGCCGAACTGCATGCCGAGGTGCAGCGCATGGCGGCCGTGCTGTTGTCACTGGGCGTGAAGAAGGGCGACCGTGTGCTCATCTACATGCCCATGATTGCCGAGGCCGCCTTTGCCATGCTGGCCTGCGTGCGCATTGGCGCGCTGCATTCGGTGGTGTTTGGCGGTTTTGCGTCAGGCTCGCTGGCCTCGCGCATCGAAGACTCGGAGCCCGTGGCTGTGGTCAGCGCCGATGCTGGCTCGCGCGGCGGCAAGGTGGTGCCCTACAAGCCACTGCTGGACGAAGCCATTGCGCTCTCCAAGCACAAACCTGCCGCCGTGCTGATGATTAACCGGGGCCTGGCCCCCATGCACCTGCAGCCGGGCCGCGACCACGACTGGGCGCCACTGCGCGAGCAGCACCTGAATACTGTGGTGCCCTGCGAGTGGGTGGACTCCACGCACCCCAGCTACACCCTGTACACCAGCGGCACCACGGGTAAGCCCAAGGGCGTGCAGCGCGACACCGGCGGCTACGCCGTGGCGCTCGCTGCCAGCATGAAGCACATCTTCGACGCCAAGCCCGGGGAGGTGTACTTCGCCACCAGCGACATCGGCTGGGTGGTGGGGCACAGCTACATCATCTACGGGCCGCTGCTGGCCGGCATGACCACCATCCTGTACGAGGGCCTGCCGATCCGGCCCGACGCGGGGGTGTGGTGGAGCATCGTCGAGAAATACCAGGTCACGCACATGTTCTCGGCCCCCACGGCGGTGCGGGTGCTGAAAAAGCAGGACCCGGCCTTCCTCACCCAATACAACGTGAAGAGCCTCAAGGCCCTGTGGCTGGCGGGCGAGCCGGTGGACGAGCCGACCGCACGGTGGATTGGCGCGGCGCTGAACATCCCCATCATCGACAACTACTGGCAAACCGAAACCGGCTGGCCCATCCTCGCGGTGGCCAACGGCATCGAGACCAACGCGGCGCGCTGGGGCAGCCCGGGCAAGGCGGTCTATGGCTACCACGTCAAGCTGCTCGACGAGGCCACGGGCGAAGAGCTGACCGGTGCCAACCAGAAGGGCGTGGTCGCCGTCGAAGGCCCGCTGCCCCCCGGCTGCATGCAGACCGTGTGGCGCGACGATGCGCGTTTTGTGAATACCTACTGGAAGAGCATTCCCGGCCGCCTGATCTACAGCACGTTTGACTGGGGCATCCGCGACGCCGACGGCTACCACTTCATCTTGGGCCGCACGGACGACGTGATCAACGTGGCCGGCCACCGCCTGGGCACACGCGAGATCGAGGAGAGCATTGCCTCCCACCCCAACATCGCCGAAGTGGCCGTGGTGGGCGTGGCCGACAGCTTGAAGGGCCAGGTGGCCATGGCGTTTGCCGTGGCGCGCGATGCTTCAGGCCTCACCGATGACGCCGCGCGCCTCCAACTCGAAGGCGAGGTCATGAAGCAGGTGGACAGCCAGCTCGGCGCCGTGGCCCGGCCATCCCGCGTGTACTTTGTGACGGTGCTGCCCAAAACCCGCAGCGGCAAACTGCTGCGCCGCGCCCTGCAGGCCGTGGCCGAGCGGCGCGATCCGGGCGATCTGACGACGATGGAAGACCCGGCGGCGCTGCAGCAGGTGAAGGAGCTGGTGGGCTAGTTCAACCGGGGTGGCCCGCGAGCGGAGCAGGCCTGGGCGCTGCGCCCGCAATGGAGTCCAGTTTTTGCGACCTCTCCAGCGGCAGTGCCAGAAGCTGGCCCATCGCTTAGGGGAAAGACGGCAGCAGCACGCCGTGCGCCTTGCGGGGGCTACGGCTCATGGTTCGGAACGAGGCCCCCGCACTCCTGCGCACCCTACACCGGCCGGTTCCGCTGCCACCCCGCAGGCGGCTGCCAGCCCGGCGTCCAGCCGATGAAGTCGTCCAGCGGCATCGGCCGGGCGATGCAGTAGCCCTGGGCCTGGGTGCAGCCCAGTTGCAGCAGCATCTGGCCTTGTTCCACGGTTTCCACGCCTTCGGCGATCACGCGGTAGCCGAAGGAGCGGGCCAGACCGATCACGCCCTGCACGATGGCCAGGTCGCCGGGGTCGCCCATCATGCCGTGCACAAAACTCTGGTCGATCTTGAGCGTGTCCATGGGCAGGCGGCGCAGGTAGGTGAGTGACGAGTATCCGGTGCCAAAGTCGTCCAGCGAGACGGTCACACCCATGGCACGCAGTTCGGTGAGGGTATCGGCCACGGCCGACAGGTCGTACAGCGCGGCGCTTTCGGTGATCTCGATCTCGACCAGGTGCGTGGGCACCTTGGGATGGCGCGCCAGGCATTGGGCCATCCAGGAGGCAAAGCCGGGCTGCTGCAGGTGCTGGGCGGCGATGTTGATGCTCAGCGGCATGGGCAGGCCCCGGTCCTGCAGCTGCTCCAGCACCGTGAGTGCGGCCTCGGCCACCCATTCGCCAAAACCGATCTCCAGCTCGGTGCCTTGCAGCAGCGGCAGGAACTCGCCCGGCGGCACCAAGCCCCGCTCGGGGTGTTGCCAGCGCGAGAGCACTTCCGCACCCACGACGGTGCCGCTGCGCATGTCCACCTTGGGCTGCAGGTACAGGGTGAACTGGGCGTCGGCCAGCGCATCGCGCAGGTGGCGGCCATGGGCGCGGCGCAGTTGCACCGCACGCTCCTGCTCCGCATCGAACTGGTGAAAACGGTTGCGTCCGGCCTGTTTGGCGGCGTACATGGCCTGGTCGGCATGGCGCAGCAGGCCGTCGGCATCGGCGTCGTCCTGCGGGAACACGGTGTAGCCAATGCTGGCGGTGACAAGCACCCGTTCGGCATCCAGCGTGTAGGGGGCCGAGATGCTTTCCATCACGCGTTCGAGCAGGCGTTCGCAGTCGGCCACCGAGCCCAGCCCTGGCATGAGGATCACGAACTCGTCGCCGCCCAGGCGGGCCACGCAGTCCAGGCCCCGCAGCGCGCGCGTGAGGCGGCCCGCCACCACCACCAGCAGGCGGTCGCCCGCGCCGTGGCCCAGGCGGTCGTTCACGGGCTTGAAGCCATCCAGGTCGAGGTAGGCCACGCCCAGCTGGGTGCCGTTCTGGCGGGCCAGCTCCATGCTTTCGTGCAGCTTGCGCGCCAGCAGCACGCGGTTGGGCAGGCCGGTGAGGGCGTCGAACAGGGCCAGCCGCTGCAGCATGACCTCCTGCTCGCGCTGGGGCGTCACATCAATGGCGACGCCCAGCATGCGCACCGGTTTGCCCTGGCTGTCAAAGCCCACGATCTTGCCCAGGTTGCGCACCCAGCGGGTGGCCTCGCCGGGTTGGTTGACGCGCCAGGTGGCGTCAAACGGTGTGCCCGGGTTGGTGGCGTGGCGCGCCAGCTCGGTGTGTATGCGTTCGATGTCGTCGGCGGCGACGGCGTTGGCCCACTGCACCGACAAAGGCGTATGGCCGGAGGCCTCCAGGCCGCGCATGGCGCGCCAGCGGCTGTCGCCGGTGACCAGGCCGGTCTGCAGGTTCCAGTCCCACAGCCCCAGCGATGCGGCCGAGATGGTGAGTGACAGCAGCTCCTCGCGCTCGCGCACCTGTTCTTCCTCGCGCTTGCGGTCGGTGATGTCGTGCACCGAGAACAGCCAGCAGGGTTCGCCATCGAATTCGGTCGCGCGCATGGACTGCAGCACCGTGCGGGGCGGGCCGCCGCGCACGTTCAGCGTCATTTCGTGGTCGCTGACCTGGCCGCTGGCGTCCATCTGGCTGATGAGCCGCTGGCGTTCTTCGGCCGTGAAGATGCCCAGCTCGATGCCTGTGCGGCCAATCGCCTCGTTGCGCGGGATGCCCAGCATCTCGACCCAGGCGGGGTTGATGTCCACATACTGGCCGTTGCTGCGCCGGGACAGGCCCATGGGGTAGGGCATGAGGTGGAAGATGCGCGAGAAACGCTCTTCGGACTGGCGCAGGCGCTGCTCGGCGCGCTTGGCCTCGTCGATGTCCTGCATCACGCCGCGCACGCTCACCACCCGGCCATTTTCGATCACGGGCTCGCCACGTGCGCGTATCCACAGCAGGTGGCCGTCGGCGTGTTGGACCTCCATCTCCATGCTCCACGCGGTGCGTGAGCGCAGGCTCTGGCGAAATTTTTCGCGCAGCGCCTCGCGGTAGGCGGGGGCCACATGGCGGTCGATGTAGTCGCTGGGAGGGGGCTGGCTGGGGTCCAGGCCATGGATGTCAAAACACATCTCCGACCAGTACATCAGCCCCTTGCCGCGCTCGTCCTGCCAGGCGCCCAGGCGGGCCAGGCGGCCGGCCTGCTGCAGCTGGTTGTACAGCGCCCGAAGTTCGTCGCTGGTGCGTTGGGCTTCGGTCATGTCGTGGAAAACGAAAACAAAGCAGTTTTCGCCATCCACTAGCACGGAGCGTGCCGACATCAGGCCCGGGATGCGCACGCCGTTGCTCTGCGCCACCAGTGGCAGGCGATCCACCTTGCCGTCGCGCCGAAAGGTGTCGATGAGCCGCTTGCGCTCCTGCTCGGTGGCCCAGATGCTGAGTTCGGTGGACGTGCGGCCGATGACTTCCTCTCGGGGGCGGCCCAGCACCTCGCAAAAGGCCGGGTTCACGTCCACGTAGCGGCCATCGGAGATGCGCGAGATGCCCGCCGGGTCAGGCAGCGTCTGGTAGAAGGTGGTGTATTTGGCTTCTGACGAGCGCAGCGCGTCCTCGGCTGCGCGGTGGGCGGTGATGTCCACGTCCATGCCGATCATCGCTGTGGGCTTGCCCTGGGCATCGCGGCGCGACACCGTGCCGCGCGACATCAGCCAGCGCCATCGGCCTTCCGTGTCGCGTACGCGGAATTCGGCCTCGTAGCTCTCCTCCAGTCCGTCCATCGCACGCGTGAGCTTGGCTGCATTGCGCCCGGCGTCAGCCGGGTGGCGTCGGGCATACCAGCGCGCCCACAGGTCGGGTGCATCGGCATCGGCCTGGGTGATGCCATAGGCCTCATAGAAGTGGCCGTCGCAGCGAAAGCGGCGCTCCAGCACATCCCATTCCCAGTGCCCGCCACCGAGCGAGTCGAGGGCCAGGCGCAGCTGCTGCTCGCGCTCTTCCAGCGTGCGATGGGCCTGCTTCAGCGCCACCAGGGACTGCGCCTTGCCCACCAGCAGCTGCCGGCCCGTGCCCAGGATCAGCATGCCTGCCCCGTGGTACCAGGGCAGCTGCCGCAGCCAGTCGAAGGCTGAACCCGGCACCGGGGCGCCGCCGGTGGCCACCAGGCAAAGGGAGACCACGGGCGGCAGGGTGACCGCCATGCCCGCAATGGCGAGCCAGGGGTTGGTGCCGGGGCGGGTGTCCAGCCTGCGCCACAGCGCACCCAGGGCCGCAGCCCCCGCCAGCGTGGCCAGGCCCGCCAGCCAGACCGCGTCTTTGCTGCAGACCATGGCCAGCAGCGCCAGGGCGGCTGTGATCACCGCCGCTATCGGCCCGAAATACAGGGTCATGAACGCCGTGGCCGTGGGGTAGGCCACCACCCCCAGCTCGGGCGCATTCAGGTTCAGCACCACCAGCACCAGTGCCGACACCACGCCGCCGGTCGTGCCGACCAGCACCTGCGTGCGACGGGAGGGGGTCAGGATTTCGGCCGGTTGCAGGTGCGCGAGCACCAGCACCATCAGGAGCAGCAGTCCGCCAGCCAGCAGTGCGTTATGGGCCATGGCGAGCGGCCCGCGCCAGAGGGCGCGTTGGGAGGGAACTCGGGCGTGTGCTCAGCCCCCCGGGCAGGGCGCACAGGCACGCCCTCCACCCGGTGTCTTGCCACGGCACAGCCGTGGGGGAAGAGCATGAACCCGGCGCAGAAACCATGCAGCGAGTTTAGGCCCGTTCGGCAGTGCCAGCGGAGACCGCGCGCCCCCTGATAAGCCCGGTTGACAACATCGTGCCGCACACAATCACCAGGGCGCAGCCAATCATCCAGGGCGTGATGCTCTCGCCCAGGAACAGCGCGCCGTACAACACCGCGAACACCGGCGTGATGAAGGTCACGGCCAGGGCGCGGCTGGGGCCTGCGCTCGCGATCAGTCGGAAGTACAGGATGTACGCAATGCCCGTGCACAACACCGCAATGGCCACGATGGCGGCCCAGGCGCGCGGGCCTGGCATCTGCGCGGGCCACAGCCACAGCGTGGGCAGCGCCAGGCCCAGCGCCGCCCCCAGCTGGCTGCCGGTGGCCGTGGCCAGGGGCGGGATGCCCGTGAGGTGGCGCCGCGCAAAGCTGGCCGACAGCCCATAGAACGCCGAGGCCAGCAGGCACGCGCCAATGGCCCAGGTGGCGCTGTCGGTCTTGAAGCCGGTGCCCGCAGGCGCACGCCAGGCCAGCAGGGCCACGCCCACAAACCCCAGGGCCAGCCCCACCCAGCGCAGCCGGTTGATACGGTCGCCCAGCCAGAGCCAGGCTACCAGCGCGCCAAACAGCGGCACCGTGGCGTTCAGGATGGAGGTGAGCCCCGTGGCAATGTGCAGCACGGCCCAGGAGAACAGCGCAAACGGAATGGCCGAGTTGATGACCCCCGCAAACAAAATGGGCCGCCAGTGCTGGCGCAGCGCGGGCCAGTGGCCCTGGCGCAGCAGGATGGGCCACAGGAACACCGTGGCCAGCGCCACCCGCAGCCCGGCCGTGGGCAGCGGGCCGAATTCGGACGCGCCCAGCCGCATGAACAGGAAGGAGGCACCCCACAGCGCTGCCAGCAGGATGAATTCGGCGATCCAGCTGGAGACGGGCTGTTGTTGGCCAGGTGCGGTCATGGGAAGGCTTTCTCCTTGTTCTTGGCTTGGGGGTGGTGCAAAAGAACCGGCTTTGACGCCAGCGCTTTCTCCAGCGCCAGCAGCGCTGTCTTGCGGTCCAGCCCACCAGCGTAACCGGTCAGGCTGCCGTCGGCGCCGAGCACACGGTGGCAGGGCACGACCACGGAGAGCGGGTTGCGCCCCACGGCCGCGCCCACGGCCCGCACGGCGCGGGGGCGGCCCAGGTGCTGGCTCAGCTCGCCATAGGTGCGCGTGGCGCCCCGGCCAATGGCCAGCAAGGCCTGCCAGACCTCTTGCTGGAAAGGCGTGCCGCCCGACAGGTCCAGCGGCAGATCAAAACCATCGCGTTCGCCGTGCAGGTACTGCTGCAGCTGGGCGGTGGCCTCCCGCAGCAGCGCGTGGCCATGCGCCTCGGCCCAGGCAGTGCTGCCATGCAGCCGATCGCTGGGCTCGTGGCGCTGGCCTTCGAACCAGATACCGCACAGGCCGGTGGGCGAGGCGGCCAGGCGCACCGGCCCAAGGGCGGTGTCTGCGCGGGCTTGCACGGTGTGGGGGTGGTATTGCATGGCGGATGCCTGTGTTTTATGGATAAAAAAGGGCTTCTGCGCGCAATGGGTAAGCGCTAGAAGCTATCATTTTAATAGTAACTAAGCCAGCGTGGCCCAAGCGCGCAGCACGGCATAGCTGCGCCAGGGGCGCCAGGACTCGGAGGCCGCGGCAGCCGCACGCGCCGGGCTCTTCTGGCCCTGCACGCCCAGCGCCTTGTGCAGCGCCACGTCCCCGGCCGGGAAGGCATCGGGCCAGCGCAGCACCCGCATGGCGATGTACTGCGCAGTCCAGTCACCAATGCCCGGCAGCGCACACAGCGCCGCCGTGGTGCTGGCCACATCCACACCTGCGTGCAGAGCCAGGCCACCACTGTCTACCGCCCGGGCCAGCGCCACGATGGCCGCCTGGCGCTGGCGCACGATGCCCAGCTGGCCCAGGGTGTCGCCATCGGCCATGGCCAGCGTGGCCGCGGTGGGGAACAAGCGGCCCAGTTCGGGCCAGGGCGTTTCGATGGGCTCGCCCAGCCGCTCCACCAGCCGCTGGCCCAGGGTGCGTGCAGCAGCCACGGTGATCTGCTGGCCCAGCACGGCGCGCACCGCCAGCTCAAAGCCGTCGAAAGCACCGGGCACGCGCAGGCCGTCGCCGTTGGGGAACGCGCTGTGCAGCACGGCATTGATGGCGGCCGGGTCGGCGTCCAGGTCGAACATGGCGCGCACGCGGCGGATCACGAGCGGCAACACGGAGTAGAGGCTGTCGCTGGTCTGCAACAGCACCTGGTGGCGCGCCACGTCAAAACAGGCGCTGAACCAGCCGGTGATTTCCTGGCCCAGGCCGGTGGCGCTGTCGGGCAGGCGCACGGTGCGGCGCAGCGTGGCCGCTTCGGGCAGCACCCATTCCACGCCGTGGAACTGCCGCCGCTCAAAAAACGCCAGCAGCGCCGCCACATCAAACGGTGGCCGCCAGGCCAGGCGCAGCCGGGTGCTGCCCCCGTCGGGCCCCGACGATGCGGCCGGGGTGGCGCCGCTGCGCCGCAACCGCGTGGGGTTGAGCCCGTAGTGCCCCGCAAACGCCGCGTTGAACCGCCGCACACTGGCAAAACCGCTGGCCAGGGCCACCTGCGTGACGGGCATGCGCGTGTCGGTGAGCAGCTGTTTGGCCGTGAGCAGGCGGCGGGTCTGCAGGTATTGCAGGGGCGAGACGCCCAGGGCCGCCTCAAAGATGCGGCGCAGATGGCGGTCGCTCACGCCCAGGCGCTCGGCCAGGCGGGCCACGGTGGCGCTGCCTTCACCCGGTGCGGGCGGTGTGGGCCAGAGGTCGGGCGCATCCAGCAGGCGCACGGCCTGCTGCACCAGGATGCTGCTTGCGTCCTGCACCGACCACACCAGCGCCTGGGGGGCCAGCTCGGGCCGGCAGCGCAGGCAGGGGCGAAAACCCGCATGTTCGGCCTGCGCGGCCAGCGCAAAAAAACGGCAGTTCTCGCGCCGGGGCGTGCGCACGGTGCACACGGGGCGGCAGTAGATGCCGGTGGAAGTCACGGCCGTGAAGAAGTGCCCGTCAAAGCGCGCATCCCGCGCCAGCACGGCCAGGTAGCGGCCTTCGTCCGAAGAGCTGTCGGCGACAGAGGCTGTGGGCAGGGGAGGCAAGGTCATGGGCTGGATGATAGGGAGCGGTGTTGTCTGTACTGGCCGTTTTCGGACATGTGCCTGCACCCGCTCCGGCCACCGGGCGGGGCGGGGCAGGCGCCTACAATGCTGCCGGTTCCTCAACCCCCTGTGCAGCCCTTGCAACCCTTCGCTAAAGGTCCCTCGACGTGCAACCAACGCCTGCCATTTTCAAAGCCTATGACATCCGCGGCATCGTGCCGGCGACCTTGAATGAAGAAGTGGCCCTGGGCCTGGGCCGGGCCTTTGGCACCGCCGCACGCGCCGAGGGGCAGACCACCGTGGCCGTGGGGCGCGATGGGCGCCTGTCGGGCCCGGCCATGTCGGCGGCGCTGATCCAGGGGCTGGTGGAGGCGGGCATCGAGGTGATCGACTTGGGCCTGGTCACCACGCCGCTCTTGTACTTTGGGGCCAGCACGCTGTGCAACAGCGGCATCCAGGTCACGGGCAGCCACAACCCGAAGGACTACAACGGCTTCAAGATGGTGCTGAACGGCCGCGCCATCTACGGCGAGGAGATCCAGGGCCTGCGCCGCACCATGGAGCAGGAGAGCTGGCAGCTGCTGCCCGGCGGCTCGGTGCGCCATGTGGATGTGCTGCCCACCTACCGCGAGCGCATCGTGGGCGACGTGAAGCTGGCCCGGCCGATGAAGATCGTGGTGGACTGCGGCAACGGCATTGCGGGCGCCTCGGCCCCCGCCATCTTCCGCGCGCTGGGTTGCGAGGTGATCGAGCTGTTCTCGGAGGTGGACGGCAACTTCCCCAACCACCACCCCGACCCGAGCAAGCCCGAGAACCTGCGCGACCTGATCAACGCCCTGAAGACCAGCGACGCCGAACTGGGCCTGGCCTTTGACGGCGACGGCGACCGCCTGGGCATCGTGACCCGGGACGGCACCAACATCTTCCCCGACCGCCAGATGATGCTGTTTGCGCAAGATGTGCTCTCGCGCGTGCCCGGCGGCGAGATCATTTTCGACGTGAAGTGCACCCAGCGCCTGGCCCCCGCCATTGCGGCCGCAGGCGGCGTGCCGGTGATGTTCAAGACCGGCCACTCGCTCATCAAGGCCCGCATGAAGGAAACCAACTCGCCGCTGGGCGGCGAGATGAGCGGCCACATCTTCTTCAAGGAGCGCTGGTATGGCTTTGACGACGGCACCTATGCGGGTTGCCGCCTGCTGGAGATTTTGAGCAAGTCCCAGGACCCGAGCGCCGTGCTGAACGCGCTGCCCACCAGCTTCTCCACGCCCGAACTCAACGTCTCGTGCGCCGAGGGCGAACCCCACCGCCTCACGGCCGAGCTGCAGGCCCTGGCCGCAGGCCAGTTTGCCGCACCCGCCACGGTAAGCACCATCGACGGCCTGCGCGTGGACTGGCCCGACGGCTTTGGCCTGATCCGCGCCAGCAACACCACCCCCGTGCTGGTGCTGCGCTTTGAAGGCCATACCCCCGAGGCGCTGGCGCGCATCGAGGCCGCCATGCTGGCGCTGCTGCACAAGGTCAAGCCCGACGCCCATGTGGGCGCGACCAGCCACTGAGCGCCCAGCCCTATCTTTTCTACCGTCACCTTGAACGAATTGCCCGCGTGAACCCACTCCTGTCCACCCCGCTGCGCATCGCCGCCGCACAATCGCCATCTGCTCCCGGGGACGTGGCGCGCAATGTGCAAACGCACCTGGCCTTTGTGCGGGTGGCGGCCAGCCTGGGCGTGCAGGTGCTGGTGTTTCCCGAGCTGTCGCTCACCGGCTACGAACCCGCAGTGCTGGCTGCCCATGTCCTGGATGCCGAGCATGCAGCGCTGGCGGCCCTGCGCCAGGCCGCGCGCGACCAGGGCATGGCCATTCTGGTTGGTGGGCCCGCCGCACCTGTGCAGGCAGGCGCCTTGCCCGCGATTGGCGCCTGGGTGCTGGCGCCCGATGGCAGCGTGGCGCTGTACCGCAAGCGCCATCTGCATGCCAGCGAAGAGCTTTTTGCCAGCGCAGGCACCGACGACGCCCAGGTCCACCTGCTCGCGGGCGAGCCCACGGGCATGGCGGTGTGTGCAGACATCACCCACCCTGAACACGCCAGTGCGGCGCATGGCAAGGGCGCGGCACTGTATGCCGCCGGGGCTTTGATCAGCCACCAGGGCTACGGCCCCGAGTCGGCGCTGCTGCAGGGCTATGCGCGCGACCACGCCATGACCGTGCTGCTGGCCAACTACAGCGGGCCCTCTGGCGGCTATGCCAGTGCGGGCCGCAGCGCGGTCTGGGAGCCCGGTGGCCGGTGCGTGGCGGCGGCCGAGAGCGATGCGCCCTGCATCGTCTGGGCCGCCCGGGGCGACAGCGGCTGGAGTGGCGGCGTGGTGGCCTTGGACCTCCAGCACCTTGCCGTGGCATGAACCCCGCCCGCGCGCTGTATTCGGTGGTGACCTGGGGTGCCCAGCCCCTGCTGCGCCGCAAGCTGCGTCGCCGTGCCAAGGCCGAGCCGGGCTACGGCGTGGCCATGGGCGAGCGGTTTGGCCGCTATCCCGCGCCCATCGACAGCCTGATGATGCACAGCAGCTCCGACCCGCTGGGCCGGTTTGTGTGGATTCACGCGGTATCGCTCGGTGAGACACGGGCTGCCGCGATCCTGCTGGCCGCACTGCGCAAACAGTTGCCTGGCATGCGCCTGCTGCTCACCCATGGCACGGCCACCGGCCGGGCCGAGGGCGAAAAGCTGCTGCTGCCAGGCGACGTGCAGGTGTGGCAGCCCTGGGATACCCCCGGTGCCGTGGCGCGGTTCCTGCGCAAGTTCCGCCCGGCCATCGGCATCCTGATGGAGACCGAGGTCTGGCCCAACCTGGTGGCTGGCTGCCGCCAGCGGGGCGTGCCGCTGGTGCTGGCCAATGCGCGGCTCAACGCCAAGTCCCTGCGCAACGCCCAGCGCCTGGCCGCACTGGCGCGCCCCGCCTACAGCGACCTGGCAGCCGTCTGGGCCCAGACCGAGGACGATGCCCAGCGGCTGCGCGCCATTGGCGCGCGGGTGGCAGGCGTGTTCGGCAACCTGAAGTTTGACGTGGTGCCTGATGCCGCCCAGCTGGCGCAGGGCCGCAGCTGGCGCGCGCAGGCGCCGCGCCCCGTGGTCATGCTGGCCAGCAGCCGCGAGGGCGAAGAGGCGCTGTGGCTGGAAAATTTGAAGCCAAAAACGGCTTCTGCGCGCGTCCCGTATACCCGAGGTGCTATCAATATTGAAGCACAAACCTCCGCAGAGCCTGCCACGCGCAATCTGCGCACCGAGCAGCCCGTGCAATGGCTCATCGTGCCACGCCACCCGCAGCGCTTTGACGAGGTGCACCAGTTGCTGCTGCAGGCGGGCCTCACCGTGTCCCGCCGCAGCACCTGGACGGGCGTGCCCGAGGCCGCCGACGTGTGGCTGGGCGACTCGCTGGGCGAGATGGCGCTGTACTACGGCCTGGCCCATGTGGCCGTGCTGGGCGGCAGCTTTGCCCGGCTGGGCGGCCAGAACCTCATCGAAGCCGCCGCCTGCGGCTGCCCCGTGGTGCTTGGGCCCCACACCTTCAACTTTGCCGAAGCGGCCGAACTGGCCTGCGCAGCGGGCGCTGCGCAGCGGGTGCCCGACATGGCCGCAGGCATCGCCCAGGCCACAGTTCTGGCCCTGGACCCGGCAGCCCACGCGGCTGCCTGCGAGCGCGCCAGCCGCTTTTCCACCGGTCACCGGGGGGCTGCGCAGGCCACGGCGCAGGCTGTGCTGGGCATGGTGCAGCGTCGGTGACCGTTTGGCGCCCGTCGAACACGGGCCGCCCACCAGTGGCTTGCAATCGCTTGATTGCGGCAGACCCTAAGCACAAAGTAAGCCGCAACGGCTAGGATGGTGTGAAACAACTGTATCTGGCGGTGTCCTGTGGTTCCTGTTCACGACCTGGGCGTTGCAGCACTGGCGATTCTGGGCGTCGCGTTCTTGATCGGCTGGAGCAGTGCACGCCTGAACCAGGCCACGCTGCTCTGGGGCATTGCCCACCTGTCACTGGCCGGAGCCACCTTCACTGGTTACCGCTACCACCTGCAGCCTGAATCGCAGTGGCTGGGGGTGGTGGCCACGCTGCTCACCGGCTTCTTCCTGGCCAGCCTGCACGGGGGTACCAATTTCCTCAGGGGTCGCATCATCGGCCCCGGCACGCTGATCGGGCGCAGCCTGGGGGTGGCGTTTCTGATCGCGGTGGTGGCCATGGGGGGCGACAAGCGCGCAGCCAGCATTCTGGTGCTGGGCCTGATGATGCTGGTGTACGGGGTGTCGGCGTATCTGTGCCTGCGCATGCACTACCGGCTGCTGGCGGCGGCGTTTTCCCTCAAGACCGGGGCGTTCCTGCTGTACTTTCTGGAGCCATCCGCCATTGGCACGCCGTTTCAGAGCCCGGACGTTCTGGCGGTGGGCTGGGTCTCCAGCGTGCTGCTGGGGCTGGTGCTGGTGGACGCAGCCATTGCGCAGACGCGGCAACGGCTGTCCAACGTGATCAAGCACCTGCCCGATGCACTGGTGGCGCGCAGGCTCGACGGCAAGATATTGTTCTGCAACGACCGGTTCGCCCAGTTGGCGGGCCGCACCTCCCCCGCAGAGCTGGAGGGCCAGCAGGTGCCGCTGCTGACCCGGGAGCAGGAAGAGGCCGAGGCCATGTTCCGCAAGGTCAATGCCATGGTGCAGTCGGGCCCCATGGACGCGCCCATGCGCCTGGAGCGTGCTGTCACCCCCGCGCGGGGCGAGCCGTTCCCGGCCGAGATCATCTTCTCCAGCTACATGGACCTGGGCTACCCCGTCATCCTGGGCCTGATCCGCGACCTGAGCGAGCGCAAGAGGGGCGAGGAAGAGCGCCTGCACCAGGCCAACACCGACCAACTGACTGGCCTGCCCAACCGCCGTTTTCTGGAGCAGCAGCTCGACGCCGTGCTCTGGATCGCGCAGCGCCAGCACACGCAATGTGCGGTGTTGCTGATTGATCTGGATCATTTCAAGAAGGTCAACGACACGCTGGGCCATGCCTTTGGCGATGGAATCCTGCGCGACATCGCCCAGGCCTTGCAGGCCCAGCTGAAACCTGGCGACCTGCTCGCGCGCCTGAGCGGCGACGAGTTTGCGCTGGTGATGGCAGGGCTGCCGTCGCTCATGAGCATCCTGGAGGTTGAAGCCCGTGCCCTGGCGCTGCTGCAGCTGATCCGGCGCCAGTTCAGCTCCAGCGACGGCATGGAATACCAGATCGAGGCCACCATCGGGGTGGCCTTTTCGGGGCGCGAGGGCCTCAAGGCTTCGGTGCTGCTGCAGCATGCCGAGGTGGCCATGTACGAGTCGAAGGCGCGCGGGCGGGGAAGCTGGTGCTTCTTCGAGTCGGACATGGACGAGCGTCTGGCCGAATCGCTGCGGCTGGAGTCTGCCCTGCGCCAGGCCGTGCCCCGGGGGGAGCTGCGGCTGCACTACCAGCCCATCTACAGCTGCAGCACCGGCCGCATGACCAAGGCCGAGGCGCTGGTGCGCTGGGAAAACCCGCAACTCGGCTGGGTGCCGCCCGGGCGCTTCATCCCGGCAGCCGAGGAGTCCTCGCTCATCCTGGAGGTTGGCGAGTGGATCCTGGAAGAGGCCATCCGCCAGGCCGCCCAGTGGCGTGCGCAGTCGGGTTTTGCGCCGGTGGTGAGCATCAATGTGTCGGTGCGGCAGTTTGCTCAGCCGGGTTTTGAGAGCCAGGTGTTTGCGCTGCTGGAGCGGTATGGCGTGCCCCCCTCGGGCATCGAGCTGGAGCTGACCGAGACCCTGCTGGCCAGCGACCAGGAAGACCTGCCCGCACTGCTGCACCGCCTGCACGACGCGGGGGTGGGGCTGTCGCTGGACGATTTCGGCACCGGGTATTCGTCGCTGAGCTACCTCTCACGCTTCAGCCTCAACACCGTGAAGATCGACCGCAGTTTTGTGATGGAACTGCAGGAGAGCAGCCGCAACCATTCGCTGGTGCGCGCCATCATCTCGATGGCGCACAGCCTGCACCTCAACGTGGTGGCCGAGGGCGTGGAAACCTGGCGCCAGTATGAAATCCTCAAGGCCGAGGGCTGCGACTACCTGCAGGGCTACCTGCTGGGGCGGCCCATGGCGGCCGACCATCTGCGGGCGCACCCGCAGGCGCTCGCCAGGGAGGAAAGCAACATCCCCGACGCGGTCATCTGAACGCCCGGTGGGCTGCCTGCTTATTTGACCAGCAGAGCGTTGATGGCTTCCACGTCCTGCTGCGTGAGTGTGCCCGCCGCCTGGCGCAGCTTGAGCGTACCCAGCAGCACGTTGTAGCGCGCCTGGGCGAGGTCGCGCTTGGTCTGGAACAGCTGGCTCTGGGCGTTGAGCACATCGATGTTGATGCGCACGCCCACCTGGTAGCCGAGCTTGTTGGCATCAAGCGCGCTCTGGCTGGAGGCCTCGGCGGCTTCCAGCGCCTGCACCTGGCCCTGGCCCGACTGCACGCCAAAGAAGGCGGCGCGCGTGGCCTGGGCCACGTTGCGGCGCGCGGTTTCCAGGTCGGCCGTGGCCTTTTCTTCCAGGGCCAGGGTTTCCTTGACGCGGTTTTGCACCGCAAAACCTGCAAACAACGGCAGGTTCAGGGCCACGCCCACGCTGGCGGCGTTGCTGCGCGCCGTGACGCCGGGCGAGCTGATGGTGCCGTGCAGGTTGCGTGTCACGTTGTAGCCCGCCTGCAGGTCCACGGTGGGCAGGTGGCCGGTTTCGGCTTTCCTGGTTTCCAGCCGGGCGATGTCGAGTGCAATGGCCGCCTGGCGCACGCCGGGCTGCTGGTCACGCGCGGTGTCCACCCAGGTGGCCACGTTGGCCGGCTGCACGTTGGGCAGCTGCAAGGGCAGGGCCAGGGGGCGCGGCTGGGTGCCGGTGATGCCCACCAATTGGTCCAGCGCCAGGCGCTTCACGCGCAAGTCGTTCTCGGCCGCGATCTCCTGCGCAATCACCAGGTCGTAGCGGGCCTGGGCCTCGCGCGAGTCGGTGACCGTGGTGGTGCCCACCTCGAAGTTGCGCTTGGCCGAGGCGAGTTGTTCCGACACGGCGGCTTTCTGGGCCTGCACAAAGGTCAGGGTGTCCTGCGCGGCCAGCACGTCGAAATAGGCCTGGCTCACGCGCACCAGCAGGTCCTGGGTGGCCGCGTCGAGCTGGGCCTGGGCCACGTCCACACCGCGCTGGCCTTGTTCCAGGGTGATTCGGTTGGCCGGGCGGTACAGCGGTTGCGATGCGTTGATGCCCACGGTCTGGGCGGTGCCTGTGTTCTCGATCTTGGGCTTGCTCAGCTCCACATTGGAGCGGGTGACGCCGCTGGTCAGCGCCGCCGTGGGCAGCAGGCCTGCGCGGGCCTGGTCGGCCTTGCGGGCTGCCGCGTCGAGCTGGGCGCGGGCCGACTGCCATGCCGTGTCATAGGTGCGGGCCGATTCCACCAGCTCCAGCAGGCTCTGGGCATGCGCCGGAGCGGTAAGCGCTGCACCCAGTGCCAGGGACAGGAGGGACAGGGAAAGAGGCCGGAACGGAGTCATGGAGGTCCTTCGGAAGGTCTGCGGTTCGATGGAAGATGCGAGTGAGCGGGGCGGTCGTGGGGCCGTGGCAAAACATCAGTACCGGGGTACCGCAGGGTCGTTTTCATGCGACCAGGCGTCGATGCCACCGGTGATGTTGGCCAGCTTGTCAAAACCGTTGTGCTGCAAAAACGCGGCCACCCGCAGGCTGCGTGCGCCGTGGTGGCACAGGCAGGCAATGGGGCGTTGCGCCTGGCGGGCACTGTCCAGCTCGGCCAGCCGCGCGGGCAGCTCGCCCATGGGGATGGCGACCAGCTCGAAGCCTTCAGCGCGCACGCTGGCGGTTTGCAGCTCCCAGGGTTCGCGCACGTCCAGCACCAGGGGCTGGCTGCCTTCGGGTGCCGTGGCAAACCAGGCAGACAGCTGAGCGGGGCGGACGTGATCAATCATGCAGAACTCCGAAGGACGGTAATCAGAACGTGAAGCCGGATGGCTCAGGGAAGTTCACCAGGCGGGGCGCGATGGTGTCCCAGGGCGAGGTGGTTTCGAAACGGTCGCCGGTGCGGCGGGTCAGGGTGAAACGCATCACGGGATCGTTGCCCACGATGGCGCCCAGGCGGCCGCCGTCGCGCAGTTGGGAGAGCAGGGCGGCAGGCACTTCGGCCACGGAGCCGCTGAGCACGATCACGTCGAACGGGCCGTCAGGAATCGCGTCCCGGGCGCCATCGGCCTGGCGCACGTCGGCGTTCTGGATGCCGGCATCGCGCAGGTTCTCACGGGCCATTTCGGCCAGTTCGGCGTTGATTTCGAGGGACACCACGCGCTCGGCGCGGTGGGCCAGCAGGGCGGCCATGTAGCCCGAACCCGCACCAATCTCCAGCACGCGGTCGGTGGGCTTGATCTGCAGATCCTGCAGGATGCGTGCTTCCACCCGGGGTTGCAGCATGCTGTAGCCCTGGCGCACGGCCTCCTCGGCATCGCTGCCCAGCAGGGGCACTTCGATGTCCATGAACGCCATGCTGCGGTAGGCGGGGGGCACAAAGTCTTCGCGGCGCACCACGGCCAGCAATTCGAGCACGTCGGCGTCGAGCACGTTCCAGGGGCGGATCTGCTGCTCGATCATGTTGTAGCGGGCCTGGGCGACGTGGTCCCTGATGTTGGCGG
>CAYXSL010000001.1:0-72034 GCA_964466605.1 uncultured Verminephrobacter sp. | reverse complement strand
ACATCCGCGCGCTGCGCGTGGTGGTGCCCACGGTGAAGGACTGCTATGCCGCCCTGAGCTGGGTGCACGAGCAGTTCAAACCTATCGTGGAGGAGTTTGACGACTACATCGCCAAGCCCAAGCCCAACGGCTACCAGTCGCTGCACACCATCGTGCGCGACGACAACGGAAAGCCCATCGAGATCCAGATCCGCACCCAGGCCATGCACGAACACGCCGAGCATGGCGTGGCGGCGCATTGGGCCTACAAGGAGGCCGGTGCCAAGGGCTATGCCGGCGTGTCGGCCACGGGCGAGTACGACGCCAAGATCGCGGTGCTGCGCCAGTTGCTGGCGTGGGAGCGTGACCTGGCGGGCGCCTTGCCCAACCGTGGACTGTTCGAGGACCGCATCTATGTGCTGACGCCCGACGCGGCCGTGGTGGAGCTACCCCAGGGGGCCACCCCGGTGGACTTTGCCTATTCGGTGCACACCAGCCTGGGCCATCGTTGCCGTGGCGCCAAGGTGGATGGTGTGATGGTGCCGCTCAATACGCCGCTGCAGAACGGGCAGACGGTCGAAATCTCTACCGTCAAGGAAGGGCGCCCCTCGCGCGACTGGCTCAATGCCGAGCTGGGCTACCTCACCAGTCACCGCGCCAAGGCCAAGGTGCGCGCCTGGTTCAATGCCCAGGCGACCCACGAAACCGTGGCCCGTGGCCGAGAATCTGTGGAAAGACTGCTGCAGCGCGAAGGCAAGACCGCTGTCAAGCTCGACGACCTTGCAGTGCAACTCGGCTTCAAGTCGGCCGATGCCCTGTTTGAAGTGGTGGGCAAGGACGAGTTCTCGCTGCGCAACATCGAAACCGTGCTGCGCCCGCCCGAGCCCGTGCTGCAGCCCGATGACTTCCTGTTGCTCAAGAAAACGCGCACCAACGATGCAGCCCCCAAGGGCGGCGTGCTGGTGGTGGGCATCGACTCGCTCATGACGCAGTTGGCCAAATGCTGCAAACCTGCGCCGCCCGATGCCATCCGTGGTTTTGTCACGCGGGGCAAAGGGGTGAGTGTGCACCGTGCGGATTGCAGCAACTTTCGTGAGATGGCGGCCCGCAGTGCCGAGCGTGTGATCGACGTGGAGTGGGGTGTTCCCAAGCAGGCAGCCGCTGCCGCCGTGTATCCGGTGGATGTGGCTGTGGAGGCCGCAGACCGGCAGGGCCTGCTGCGCGATATCTCGGAGGTCTTTGCCCGGGAGAAAACCAATGTGATCGGCGTGCAGACCCAGTCGGTCAAAGGCACCGCCTGGATGACGTTCACCGTGGAAGTGGCCGATTCGGGGCGCTTGAACAAGGTGCTCGGGATCGTGGCTGGCGTGCAGGGTGTGCGCTCAGCACGCCGGCGATGAGCCAGGCTACTTTGGGGGCACGAGGGTCTTGGGCGGGGGAAGTGCGGCCACTTCATGCGATTTGTTGGGCGGTTTTCATGGCGGCTGATTTTTTGTGGCTATAATCGTGGTCTAAACAACGACAGGCGCGTAGCTCAGCTGGTTAGAGCACCACCTTGACATGGTGGGGGTCGTTGGTTCGAGTCCAATCGCGCCTACCAAATTTGGTAATGAAATCAACGGCTTAGGAGAAATCCTAGGCCGTTTTTCTTTGCCTGGATCGTTGAAAGAACGCGTCGAACCGCGCCACGAAGCCTCATCTTGTCACATCGTTTGTCACAGGTCGAGGGGCAAAGAACATGGCCTGCACGCGGGCGGCACCCGAGCCGTGGGCAGGGAACCCGACAATGGCTTGCCGGTCGCGCTGCTGGCAAATGCCGCAGTTCAGGCAGTCCGTGTTGCCTGTGGTGGCCGGGCACACCGTCACCAGGCGCCCTGCGGGCGTCGTCACAGGCTTGGCGGTGCCCGTGGGCAGCACGCACACCACCGGCCCAGCCTGCAGCTCAGCATATTCGTCGGCCTGGGCCAGGGTCTCGGCCGACCAATTCACCGTGAACCCGGCAGCATTGGCCTCGGCCACCAGGCGGCGATTGTGGGCCGTCGGGCGGTGGTGGGTGTAAGTGAAGCCTCGGCGGCCTTTGTTGGCCGCAAGGAGCTTGCGCAGGGCACCTGCCGCGATCACCCCAGGTTTGGTCACAGGCAGGTCGCCTGCCTGGTTGTGGCGCCACAGCTGGTGCCTGGGCAGCTCACGGATCTTGGCCAGCATCTCCTCGAGCGTGCCGCCTCGCTTGCCGGAACTCACCGCGCGCCAGTGAAGCGCCAATGGGCCGCTCTCGGCATAGCAGCCGTTGCCCTTGAAGTTGCAGGTGGGCGGGCAGCTGTCAGCGCTTGTGGTGGTCACCGGGATCGGCCCGGTCTTGGCATTGCCGCTGATCCGAGTGAAATGGTAGGTGTGTTCCATAGGCGTGCAGAAACGACAAAGCCCGCACAAGGCGGGCTTTGGTGGTGAGGGTGAACGGGAACTTCGATGAGACGCTAGAGACCCCACATGCTGCAAGCGACGTGACCGATGTGCGAAATGCACAGCGTCGTGTGCTCCAGCCTCAAACCCTGGCGCACAACCCAGTACGAATGCTCATGAAACTCGCCCGTGTGGCGATCACGAATGCGGCGCAGGTGGTCGTCGTGCTCTTGCGTGCCGTAAACGAAGACTGGCAACGCAGCGATTTGATCGTGGCTCAGCGGAAGCCGGTCAGGCTCTCTCATGTTGCTTCACCCGGATCGACTGAATCGACGTCCACGTCGAAGTTGTCATCGACTTCGATCTCACGGTAGTGCCGACCGTCATAGCCGCAGTCACTGCATGACATCGAGTCGTAGGTACTTACCTCCTCGGTGTTCACGTTCATAGCCGCATCGCGATACACGCGAGGGCTGCCACAGCGGCAGACAGTGATGGTGCGCGGTCCTTCGGACGGCGGCGTGACCCCATTCAGCGCGCGCACATGCGCGAGCGCATCTTCGTGGGTCATTGACTCGTGGCCGTTGTCAATTGCTGCCCGGAGTTCTTCGTAGAGTTGTTCAGTGCTTTTCACGGTTCACCTCAGAAGGTTGTAGGTAGTGACCAGGCGGTTGAACTCGGTCGTGGGCATGCGGACGGCCACCCACAACTCGATGGCAGTCTGCGTGCCGTGGTCAAATGTCTTCACCTGCACTGCCGGGTCGCGGTCGGCGATCTTGCGCAACACCCAACCCATCGTTATCTGATGCACGACCTGATCAAAGTCTGGGTCTGGCAGGCTCACGTTGCATCCTCCACCCGCTGATCGAAGTGGTGCCCTTCGACCACCAACAGGACGTGGTAGTCCTGCGGCGAATCTAAGTGGTCAGCCTCCGCAGCTTCTCGCTGCGCCAGGCGCTGAGCAGCCAGCACCGTGGTCGCGGCCACTTGCGTGAGGAACGTGTCCTGGCCGTAGTTCTGTGCGGCATAGTCCGGGCGCAGCACGAGTACGGTGTAGGGGCTCAATATTGGGAACGCAACATGTTCCACGTCAGCCTTCACCATGATCTCGTACTGGTCGTTCGGCATTGGCTCGACTTCGAACCAGCACGACAAGGTGGTGAGGTGAGTCACCATCGCGGTCATCTCTTCCGTGGACATCGCCACACGGGAAACAACTGGACTTCGCTTCATACCAGGCTCCTGAGATCTGGGCCGTTCGGGTCGTAGGCACCGAGCCTCGTCGCGCCACACGCGCAGCGATAAAAGCCACGCAGCGAGAGGCGCGCCGATCGGCCATTGATGACCGTTTGGTTGACGTTCTTCACGAACTCCCACTTGTGCTTAGGGTTCAAGGTGCAAGGCTTCTGCTTCATGTCTTCTTCCTCGTGTTATTTGCGTAGCTGGCTATGAAACCTGGCGTGTGATGGGCGTAGTTCATGACCATGCGAAGGTCACTCCAACCGCCCAACTTCTGCAGCACCTCGAGTGGAGTGCCGTTCTGGACATGCCACGTAGCCCAGGTGTGCCGGAACCCGTGCCAGGTGAAGCCCTCGTAGTGGTTCTTGTCGTTGATACGGCCCACACCAGCGCGCACACATGCCGTCTGGAATGCGGTCTTGATCTCTTTGACTGGATGACCGCGGAACGTAAAGACGTGCGTGGGGTGCTCGCCCTTCTTCTCGTCGAGGATCTGGGCGGCCCGCAGGCTGAGGGGAATCCCAAGGGCCTGCCCAGCTTTCGTGTCTTCGCCCTCGACCCACACAAGCCGCCGGTCGATGTCGACGCGCGACCACTCAAGGCCCAGCACATTCGCCTGGCGCAAGCCAGTCTCGATCGCGAACTCAGCCATCGGCTTCATGTGCTTGGGCAGCTCAGCGTAGAGTTTTGCCCACTGCTCATGTGTGATCCAGACGCGCGGCTTTTTCTTCTTCTCGGTGCGCGTGGCCAGCTTGGGTACCTCGCGAATCCACCCCTCCTGTTTAGCCAGGTTCAGGATGGCCTGGATCATCGTGCGGTAGCGGGTGTAGGTGCCTGCCGTTCTACAGAACGACAGGGCTTTGTGGATGCCTTCGCGATCTACCTGCGTCAGGGCGCGGTCGGGAAACGCTTTGCTGAGCTTGCGCAGGCTGAGCAGTTCGGACTGTGAGCGTGGCGCGGCCTCGCACCACAGCATCACTGCGTCGCCCCAGGACTTCCCATTTGTCTTGGGGGCGACCCAGAGGCTGGCTTTGATCTCGTCGTGGATGCGCTGCGCCTCGCGTTTATCAGCCGTTCCAGTCGATCGACGTATCCGTGGGTGACCTTCGACGCTGATGTTGAGATACCAGACGTCACTATCTTTTCGTTGGTAGATGGGCATAAGGGCTCCTGGTACTGGGCCCTCATGTAGGCCAGCAGGTCGGCCTCCACAAAAGCCCATGCTTTACCGTTCTTCGCTCCTGGGATCTGTCTAGCGCGCGCCCGCGCCGCCAGCGTATTCGGGTGAATACGCAGGAAGGCAGCGGCCTCGTGGAGGCCTACGGAGCGCAGCTCACTCATTTCTGCAACAGCTTCTCAGCAGCAGCGGCAACGGTCGGGCTGACTGTCAGCAGGTTCAGAAACTGCAGTAGCCCTTCCTTGTTGGTGGGCACATCGATCTCATGTGTCGATATGCCCTTGCGGGTCGCACCACGCGATAGCATGTCTTTGCGAACCGTCCCCGCAGCGGCCTGCGAGCCCACCCAATGGGACTCGGTACGCACGCCGTCGCCTTCTTCTGGTGCGTCAACCAGGCCCGTGACGAAATGGAGCTTCATACCGAGGGTTCCAGGCTGGGGCTCAGGCCGGTGTAGATGCTTTTGAGCACCGACATGATTTCTTCCGAGGTGATACCGGGGCGCTGGTCGATCAGCTCAGTCAACACCTCGTTGTCTTCGCGGCCGTCCCAGGTCTTCACATACGTGCCGTCCTTGTAGCCGTGGGCCTGGCGGAACAGGTTCAGGACGTTCTTGGCCACATAGCTCTTGTGGAGGTCTTCCCACTGCATGCCCGACTTCTCCATCAGGAGGCCGAAAGCGGTCAGATGGAATTCACCAAACGCTGCCGAGCCCACCAGGACGTGTAGCAGATCAGGGATGTCGAGGTGGCGCAGATCAATCTGATCCATGCCGCGGAAGAAGCCGTAGCGAGGGTTGCGCAGCGCGACGCGAATGTTCGTCGCGGCCTCATTGAGGTCGCCACCAGCATGCACCAGCTCGTTCGAGAGCGCGAAGTGCCAGATGTCAACGAGCTCGAGATGGAATTGCGACATGTCTGGCTCGGGCAGTTTCTTCCACCACTTCCAGCCGTAGTGGTCGAGTGCCTCGACACCTTCGACCATGATGGCCCGGGTCCAGGAGTAATTCGCCGAGATCCAGGCCAGGTTCACGACCGAATTCATGCGATGTTGCAGCGTGAGCTGCTCAACGAGTTGTGGATTTGATAGCACGGATGCGCTCCTCTTTTTCGCGGTTGCGTTTCGGGTATGGCGACCAGGCCAGATCGCCGGGTCGCCAGATGCCCGGTCTACACACGCCCCCTTCAGTGAGGATCAGGACGGCGGCACCGACTGGAGCAGGTTCATCTCCAGCTTCGGGGTAGCGATAGTCGGCGTCGCCAGCGACGTAGGGGATTGGTGAGGTCATTTCTTGGGGATTCCGAGCGCCTTGCGGGCCTGGTTGATAGCGTTGATCACGGCGTAGTCGTCATCCCGTGGGCTCGTCGCCGTGGGGATGTGTCGGGACTCCACCCCAGGACGAGCAACCTCGAAGATGACGTGCTTGCGCGTACGAACGATCTTCACCGTGACCCCTTCATCAAGGGCCTTGATGCCCTTGATCATCCTGCGGTGGATGTCTGTGGCCATCACATGTCCTGGGGCAGGCGATGGCTCATGTACGTGGGGAAGCGCGGCTTGTCTTTCACGCCGTGGGTCATGTGCTTGAACTTCACGATGTGGCCGACGATCTCCTTCTGGTTCTTGAAGTAGTGCTCAGCCTCGGCCACAGTCAACTCGCCGCTACCCACTGTGACCTCGAGGCCCTTGGGGAATAGCAGCTTGCCTGTGAACGGGTCATGGAAATCGGCCAGCATCACGCCCTGAATGGAGCCGATCTGACCGTTGGCCACCATGCCCGCCTTGGCGCTGCTACGCTCCGTCCGGCCGAGGGCATTCTTCTTGGCCTCATTGGTGTTGACCTCACCTTCGCTCACGCCAGTGACGAGGATCTCGGCGTCGGCCCACGGCTTGACGCGCCAGAGCTCCTGACCCTTCTGCGTGGCACGGCCCTCCTTGTAGGGTGCCTCAGGGTTGCGGATGATCGTGCCTTCGTAGCCTGCCCCAAAGAGTTCACCGATCAAGCGGTTCAGCTCGTTGGGCCCAGTCACCTCATACATCGGCATGAGGTGAACGCGTGGGTGTTCTAGCTGCGCGACACGCTTGCGCAGCGTGTCGTAGCGCCAAACATAAGGCTGGCCGATCGTGGTTGGCGTGACGTAGTCGAAGACCCACCAGTGCAAATCAGGCATCTCGGTGACGTCCTTGAAGCGTCCCATGGCGCCTGCAGTGAGACTGCAGAGACGGTTCGAGCAATTGGGCTTGTTGCCCAACGTCATCTCGCCATCCAGGCCCATGAATTTGGCCCGACTAAAGAATTCCGTCACCCCAAATCCCTCGAAGGGCTTCAGGCTCCGACCAGTGAGCGTGCCATTGAGGTTCAGGGCACGCACACCGTCGATCTTGGGCTGCACGATGCATGGGAACTTGACCTGGTCGAGGATGGCGTCCTCTGCGAGCTGTGGCTTCATTTCTTCTTCCTCTTTGCCTTGGGTGTTTGTGGGGCGTGGCTGGCCATGACCAGCGACATCGCGCGCAATGCAACGGCGTCACGCCCCCGGGCCAAGCCGAGAACCGTCGCCTGCATGCGCTTGGCGCTATGCACCTTGCTGTCCTTTGTGGGGAGGACTTCGACCAGCCACTTCGACGTAGCCGCATCGAACACATGGCAGAGTTGCCAGCCCTGTTGAGCAGCTTGCTCTGCCTCTTTGGTCGTTAAAAGATCGGTCATAGATAAACGATTCAAGGTGCAAAGAAAGCCCGCTGGTGCGGGCTGGCGCTACTTCTTCTTGCGGATCGTGATCGAGAGCTCAGGCATCTCGATGTTGATGTAGTCGCCGTCTTCATTGATGTAGATGTTGGGCTTATCCAAGATGACTTTGGGCCTGTACTCGTTTACCTCGCGGGGCTTCTTCCACTCTGGGAGTTCCTTGTCTTTCCACAAGTAGGCCCAGCGGGCACGGGAGTTCGAGTCTCTGCCATCGTTGGCGACTCGAGTCGCAAAACCCTTACGGAACAACACGCCGAGGTAATCGGAAACGCGGTTGACGTTGGGCGCGGCTGCCCTGATTTGGGGCATGTCGAACAGCTGATGGCAGTCCAAGGGTTCTGTTGCCGCTCTAAGCGCTGCCTCGATGGCAGGAAACAGATCGTTGTGGCCTTCTATTGTCATTTGGTTCTCCTTACCTACCGCGTCGGCCCTCCTCAAGGCGGGATTGGCAGTAAAAGCAGCGATAGTATCCAAGTTCAACCCGCTTCTCTGGGATGATCTCTCCACACGCGCAGGTGCCATCGAAGCCCGAAGGCTTGTTTTGACGGACCTGCGCGCGCCGGATTCCGGCGTCAATCTCGCTCTGGATGTTGGCTTCGGCCTGTTCTAGGAAGTTTTCGTCCATTGCGACGTTGAGTTGCCAAGTAATACAAAAAAAGACTCGTCGACACGATCTGATAGACCGAGCGGACGACGCGTGCGGTGGTGTAGAGGTGGTTTAGGTTCACATGGGCACTCCCGTGAAGTTGGCGATCTCAGAAGCCAAGTCCTTGCGGGTCTGAATCCACGAACGAAAATTTCCCGCAGAAGCAGACGGCTCCCAGCCGAGGTTGCGATACAAGACACCGCCTTCTTTGCACCCGACGATGACCCACACGTTGCGGCCTTCCATGTGGCGCTGCCGCAACCACTCTTGCTGGAGGTGGGAAAGGATCGGGTCCTTGCCCCCAACCAGATCAATCACCGTTGTGTCGCGCTTCGGAACCACTATGAATTTGTACTCAATCCAGAGGTCCCGCTTTCCGCTGTACCAGCAGTCAGCGATGCCGCCGTTGTACTCGTTGTGGTTCTTCATGCGGTAGAGCTCCATCGGCAGGTGCTTGTGCACACTGCCGATGAAGGTGTTCTCTGGGCCGCGCGCCATCAGCTCGCGATCTTGTTCTTCAGAGCCACCCACGCCTCCGTGAATGTCTTGAAGCGGTTGCCCACTTTGAAGCCGCCGTAGAAGGCGGCTCCAATCACCCCGATGAGGATGAGATCAACCATATCAGCCGTTGATCGCGGCCAGGATCAGGTCGGTGGTGGAGCTGAACGCGTCCACCTCGGCCACGGTCTTGGCGTCGACGATGTCGAACTTGGCGCCGGTCAGGTTGTCGTCCAGGCGCTGCAGGAAGGCGGTAGCCGACGCGTCGTCACCCACCTGCACAAACAGGATGGTCAGGGCATCGTCGCTTTCCTGGCGGTTTGCGGCCTCGATGATCAGCTTGGCAGCTGCTTCGCGGTCGTCAGGCACGCCGTCGGTGAACACGACGATGAAGTCCTTCTTGTCGGACTTGCCGGCCAGCTGCAGGCCGGCAGCCAGGGCTTCGGCCAGGGGCGTACCGCCGCGGGGGCTGTACTTACCGAACACTTCCTTGACCTTGTCAGCAGTCACGCCAGTGTGCGAGTCGACAGTGCTGCCGCCGAAGACCACGACGTCGATGCCGTCGCTGTCGAATTGGCCCACGTCGCGGGCGAACTGCAGCGCGCTCTCCTGCACGGCTTCCCAGCGGGTACGGGAAGCACCAGCCTTGACAGGTTCGGCCATGGAACCGGACTTGTCGACCAGGACGACGAAGTCGTACTCGGACAGCTTGGCGATGGTGTTGTTGGGGGTAGTGGACGCGTCCATGGAAACTCCTAGAAAGATAAACGATTTGCCGCCGAAAAGGCCCGACGGCTTGGCCTTGGGATCAGTCGATGAGGCCGGAGCTCTCGCCCAGGAAAACGACTTGGATGCCGTTGCCTTCGAGCGCTTGCTTCAGGTTGCGCATGCCCACGCAACGCGGGCAGCCACAAGGCTCTTTGCTTGGGGCGGCCAACGGATCTTCGACTGCCGCGCCCAGCGGACCGAACGTGGCTGCCTGGTTCGTGTCGAAAGCACCGGTGAAGGTCTTGGAGGTTTGCTCTTGCTCCAGACGCTGCTCGACCAAGCGGGTGTAGCCGATGACGTCGTGCCACGAGTCGATGTAGTTGGGGTCCCCATTCAGGATGCGGCCAAACTTGTGCGCAGCCATTTCCAGTGCTTCCTTCTGGTCAGGGGCGAGACGACTCCAGTTCGGCGAGGCCTGCATCGCAGCTTTGATGTTCTGCGTGATGCGGGCATGGCCGTCGAATTGACCATAGCGGTTCCCGCGCTCGGTGAGAGTGGAATCAATTGAGCTCATGTGCGGGCCTTCTTGGTGGCAGCTGCAGGGGCCTTGCCGAAGAGCGAGGCGTGGATGGCCTGGATGGTCTGTGCCTGGCTCACTGCGTCCGACAGGGCGTTGTGCTTCACGCCGGTCTGTACGCGGATGTTGCGGGCACCAGGCAAATTCTTGTAGGTGCGGAAGCACCGGCTGTTCCAGAATTTCCAGGGCAGCTCAATGCCAACCTGGTTGTATGCGTGCGCGAGCATGGGGATGTCAAAGTCCGCGCCATTGCTCCAGATTTCGTAGTCGCCGTCGCCGATCCAGTCGCGCAAGTCGCTCAGCGCCTGCGGTAGTGTGGTCTTGGGCTCGTGGAAGACTTGTTGTGCGGCCGCTTCTTGTTTGAGCCACCACAACAGGGTGTCCTCCTGGATGCGGCGCCCGAGATCGAGATTGCTTTCGATCGACGTGGATGCGTAGAAACCGGCGTCATCGATGCGGTTCGACTCCAGGTCGAACTTGACGGCTCCGATACTGAGGATGACAGCGCTCGCGATCGTGCCGAGCGTTTCCAAGTCAACCATGATGTGCTTCATTGCAAGAGATCCTGTGATGATGGGTGTCAAAAAACCCACGCCGCAATGGCGTGGGTGACGTGTGGTCGATCGGATCAGGCCGCAGTGGCGGGGCTGAGCTCAGCGAGCTTGGCTTCGATCTTGGCGCGGCCTTTATCAGCTGCATCAGTGGCACGGACCAGTTTCTTGGCAGCGGCGTCCACCACGCCCTGTGCGCTCTTCAGGGCCTTTTCGGCTTCCTTCTTGGCCACGGTCAGGGCCTTTTCGGCGGCCTTGTGATCCGACACGAACTTGGCGTGTTCGGTATTCACGAGTTTCAGCGCTTCCTTCAGCTCAGCCTTGGCAGCCTTGATTTCAGCGGGGGACTTGGTTGCTTTTGCCACGGTATTTCTCCTTAAGTTGGCTTGCGTAGTTGATTTCATTGAGCCGGACGGCCCGGGAGATGAGCCGGTCGATCAGTGACCTCCGGCGTGCCGCGCGACTCTCAAGGTCGAGAGCCGCGAGAACTTCTTCTTCGGTCAGTTCGTTCACGACTGCCTTCAGCGTCGTGAACGAATCCACGGCCTGTGCGAGGTGCCATTTGCGAACTGCCATGCCCGCTCCTTAGCGACGGGCGCCTGCGACAGCCTTGCGTACCGGCTGGCGTGCAGGTGGGGCTTGCACGGGCTGGTAGCTGGAGACGTCGATCTCCTGCATGAGTGTCTCGGTGGCCTCGGCCTGGCGGGGGTAGTGCACAGCCAGGTTTTCGTTGGGGCGCACGTTGCCGAACACAAGCGTCTGGAAGTCCGAACCTTCGTCGAAGGTCACTTCGACCACCACAGAGATTGGCGGCATCTGGAACGTACGCATCGTGCTGTTCACGAAACCATCGAAGCTCTTGAGGCCAGTGGGGCTGACTTCCAGGAACCAGAGTTCAGTGTCTTCCTCGGCATCGGGCGGCAGCACGGCCAGATAGCGCGAGTTCTTGCAGGCCTTGCCCTTGCCATTCGCGCCAGACTTGAATTGGTTCAGCGGGCAGCTGGCGCAGTCGTCGCTCTGCTTTTCAGGCGAGTTATCGCTGGGCACCATCTGCTTGGGCTCAGGGTGGATCGCATAGCAGGCAGGGGGGATGGGGTTGTTCTGGTCGAACACGCGGTCGTAAAACTTGTTGCGCGACACGAAATCGACAACAACCAGATCCAGCGGGCCTTCGACCTTCTGGCCGTTGGGGAGCTGGAACTTCTTGTCCTTGGTCAGCTTGATTTGGGAGCCAGTAGTCGGTTGCGTGCGGTTCGCCATCGCTGCGGCCTGGGCCTTCAGCTGTTCCTGGATCGAGACGACGTTGCCGCCAGCAGGCTTCTTGACCGCAACGGCGGTGCTGGTCTTCGCGGGGGTTTTCTTGGCAGTGGCCATGATGGTGCTTTCAGGGTGGTGGGTTAGGACGTAGCGCGCAGATTCAGGCGCTTCTTGGTGAAGGGCTGTGTGCCGGGCACGACCTTCTTGATCTCGACCATCTCGCGCCAGGCGGCATCGGAGACACGGCGTTGCAGCAGATGGCCGTTTTTGGTCTTGTAGATCCAGGCGAGGAAGGCATCCCAGTCCTCGACGTTGGCGACGGTGGTCGAGCTGATGGAGACGGAGGCTTTGCTGCCGGTCATCTTCTCGATGCCGCTCTGGTCCATGCTTTCCATCAGGCGCTCCTCGATCAGTGCGGCCTGGCCATCCAGGTCCTTGATGGAGGCCTCGAGCTTGCGTTTCTTCTCACGCAGCTCGAACAGCGCGTCGATGTCTTGCCCAGGTGTGGGGGCGACGGTCTTTTTCGTGGGTTTGGTTGCGGTGGAAGTGGACATTTCGTCCTCCTTTATTGGATAGATCGTACACTAATCGTTGAAAGATGCAAGATATAAAAACGAACGAAAAACGCTAGGCTTCGATTTCCTCCTCCTCGACGAGCTCTTCGGGGGCGTTGTTCAGAATCCAACTGACCACCTGTTCGTCGTCGGTGAGGTAGTCATGCTCCTCATCGAGGCGACGGTACATGTCGTCGGCCAACTCGATGAACTTGGCCTCAATCAGAGAGCAAAGCTCATCGACATCTTTTTCAGTGACGTTGTTCAGTCTCCAGGCCTCATGTTGCAACAGCTCGTTGTCTGGATCGAACGGATTGCTCTTCAGGTCCATCTCGTGGGTGAAATGCATCATTCCTGAATGGCTATACCGACCGATCTTGTCGCTCCGGGATCTCCAACCCATCTCTTCAGCGCATTCGATGAAGCGAGGTTGGTTGAGATGCGTGAGGAATGCTGGCCAGCTCGACACGCTGCCGTCGAAACTTGCTCCGTCGCCCTGACTGCAGAAACCAGAGAAATAAATGTCGGGTTCGGAGACGGGTTTGCCGCTTCGCGTCTGACGAGAGGTTGTGTCTACCTCAATGCCAATTTCGCTTAGCTCTCGCACGAAATCCTCGAAGAGGGAGTCCCACCAATCATGCTGAACATTGATGCCGCGATACTTTTCCAAGAGCGCGCTTGATCTGCATGCGGTAAGACAAGTCCAGGTTGGATCGGCCAACGAACTGGAGCTGTGCGGTACCGGTGAGCCGGGTAATGGATTCGCTGTAGAGCATTGCATCTCGGATCGCCTTTCCTGGAGTTGCGGCATCGAAGGTGAGATCCATGCCACGAACCAACACCCGGTACACGTCACGGCCCTGATCGAACTTTCGCAGCCGCTGAAGCTGCAGCGCTGGCCATTTGCCGTTGAGGAGCCGTTTGGCTTCTTTGAGCGACAGCAGCTCGACGGCTGTGACGGCGTCTTGGCGGGCAGGGTCAGTCATTTGGAGTAGTTGTCAGCGAACCCGCCCTCTGCAGCCAGTGGGATGTCAGGGCACCAGGCGGGCGCAGTGGTCATGCACTTCATCATGTAGTCGAAGCACTTTTGGGCCTGGGCTTTCTTGGGGTGTGTGACGCATTCGTCATGCGTCGTCATCACCACGGGGTATTTCTTGTCGATCATCACCATCTGTTCAGCGACGATGATGCGAGCCAGAGCCTGGACCAGGTTCTCGCACAGCAGGCCCCCGTAAATCTTTTTGCGGATGTCGCCTGACTGATAACTCCACTCTTCCCACCCCTTGTCGCCCATGGCCTTCTTGAGGTCTGGGTACTTAAGGGTCAGCCCATTGGGCAGCAAGATGTAGCCGTAGCCGATCTCGAGGCACTTGTACTGGATGGGCAGGGCGTCTGGGTTGGCCATGTGCTCAATCCACTCTGCGCACTTCGCCCAGCCCGCTGCGATGCGGTGGTTCTTGCGCCGGTAGGTCTGCACGATGTGCTGGCACTGCTCCAAGGGGAACACCACTTTCGGGCCGCCCAGCGCACCTTTGGCCAGGGTCATCTGGAACTTGGCGGCCCCCATCTGGAAGCCCAGACCCAGCACGCACACCTTGCCCACGAACCGTTCCAGCTTGTCTTCGGTCGTGATCTCGCGGCCATAGACCAGGTCGCCGAAACGGCAATACGCATCGCGGTTCTCCCCGCGCGCGACGCCCTTGGACTTGTCCCAGGTGTCGGCCACGCGGAATGCGTCCAGCAGATCGTCCTGATTCCAGAGCCAGCCGTTGACACGGGCTTCAATCTGCCCGGAGTCGACCACGGCCATCTGGTGGCCTTTCTCGGCCTCGATAGACAGACGCAGCTCCCCACCACGCGTGAGGTTCTGCATGTTCATCTTGTTGTTGCCGCCCCAGCGTAATGTGTGGGCTCGGGCGTAGGCATAGCCCACCGGCAGCTTCCACCCATTGGCGCCAGCCTTTAGGAAGCGCTCGGCGCGCGTGATGTTGGTGGTGGACTTGACGGCCAGACGCACCTCGACCAGCTGCCGGATAGTTTCCTGGCGCGCTGCCAGGCGCAGAACGTCCGACGGATCATTAGGGTCGAGGTCTGGCCAGTAGTCAAAGCCTTCATCGGGCAAGCCGACGAAGTTCAGGTCGTCCTTTGCGAAGGCATAAGTCCACTTCAGTTCGCGCTCGGCTTCTTCGTGGGTGAGGTTCGGGTCCTTGTCCACCAGCTCCTGGACAGCCGCCTGGCGCTCGGTAGCATTCTTCTTGATCCACGCAGGGCTGATCTTCACAGGTGGCTTGACGCCGACACCACGGAGCAGTTCAGCGAAGCGCTCATTGCTACCAATCACGCGCTTCGTGACGAGCATGTCCCGCTCTTTGCCTGTGAGTTCGCGCTCGGCTTTTGTCTTGAGGACAGATTTATCGTCGTAGTAGACGCTCTGGTTCACCGCAGTCAGCATGAGCTTCTCACGGTGCGCGACTTCGCGCTCATACTCGGCCTGGACGCGAGGGATGTTCACGCGCAGAACGGGGGCGCAGAACATCCGCACGGTCATGTGGACGAGCTGCATCTCTGACGAAGGGAATACCGGCACCATCTCACAGAAGACGCGGAACATTTCGTCCACGTCGTTCGCGCAATAGACGGCGGTCGAGTCGTAAAGCGCCTTGGGCCAGTTGAGGACGCCCTTGGTCTGTTCGAGGGCGTCCTTGATCTTGCCCTGGCCGCCATAGAACACGGAGACCTCATCCAGTCCGGCACCAATTTCATTGCTGTGCAGGCCACGAGCCATGCTCATGGTGCAGTAGTACCGCGCCGGAATGATGCCGTAATGGTGGCTGAGAATCAGGCCGTCGAATTGGGTGTTGTGGCACAGCAGGCTGTGCGTTGCCCAGTTGATTTTGCGCAGCTCGGTCTTGATGCGTGCAGCAGGGATGACCCGCGTCTTACCGAAACCAATCTTGATGCCCACCATCTGCGCTTTGAAGCGCGGGTCGCGGATGTATTCGGATGTCGAGAGCTTCGAGAGCGTGTAGTCGGCGTCGTAGTAGGTTTCAAAGTCGAGCGAGACCAGGCGGCCCCAATCGATGGCTTCCGGCAAGATCGGTACACGATGAACGACATGCGCAGCCGCGATGGCCACGGCTTTCTTCTTCATGGCAGATCCCCAACCCATTTAGGCCTCCTCAGCTACACGCGTGGCAGCGTGCGCAGCGCATTGATCACAGATATGTCGCGATCCATCGGCGTTGGAGACGAGCTTCAACACAGTCGATTTCGGTCGCCGGCAAAAGGAGCACTTGGCTTCAGGTGCCGGTGGGGGCGGAGCAGGGCGCTTGAATGGGATCACGTTCGATGACACTGGCAGTCTTTCGTGCAGAGCGCCGGGCATTGACGGCGGCCCAGTCGCGGGGTTTAAAGGCCTCTGGCGGAATAGACCCGCCGAGCATGGTTTCGCGTGTCGATACCAGCCAACCGCAGGGGTCACAGCGACGGTTACGGTAAACCTCCGTCCCTGTGTCGCGGGTTTCAGTGACACGCATGGGCGCCTGGCAGTGCGGACAATCCATCAAGCACTTTTGCCATTGGGGCCGTCAGTGATGCCGTGGTGCTGGTCAATGAGCGACTCATGCCACGCTTCGGCTTCTGCTACGCTGCCGAAAGAAAACGACACTCGACAACCCGAGCCGTGGGAATTGCTGGTCAGCACGCTGGCTTGGTAGCTCTTTGGCAGCGGCACCGCCCCGGCCTGCGCCTGGGTGGCCTGCGCCTGGGTGGGCTGCAGTAGGTGATGACTGCTCGCCCCTATCCAATCGACATGTTCCGCCGTAGGCGTGCCGAACTTGGCGAGGACTGCGCGCAGTGCAACGCCATGGCGGTCAATGGTGCGCGTGGCGTTGAAAACGCGGTCGTACTCTTCCAGTAGTTCCGCATCTGTCGGCTCAGTCATGGTTTGCTCCTTGCTTGCGGGCTGCGTCTCGTGGGTAGTCAGGGCACCACAACCAGTGGTCGTCAAAGCGATAGCGCGGCAAACCGCACCAAAAACACTTGAGCTGTCTGTACATCACGCACCTCCTTGCTTGCGGGCTGCGTCAATGGCGAAGTCAGGGCGCACCCACTCGCCACGCACGATCTTTATGCAGTCGTCTGAGTCGAGCATGTAATCGCCCTGGTCAACGCAGTAGTCATCTTCAGCCTTGATCGCCGCACAGATGCGCTCACGCCCCAGCCGCGCCGCATCCTCCAGCACGCTGTCTGCCGCCTGGGCGGGTGGGGTGGGGGCTGCGGCGAGCATGGCGGCATAGCGTTCGGGCTGGTGTCTGCTGGGGTGCCATTCGCCAGACAGAGCGCACAGCATGTCGTGCGTTGGCTTGATGGGCACCATCTGCCATCCAGCCACTCCCCCACCCGCTGGTGCCGTCACGCTGTCTGCCGGGGCACGGGCTGCGGCCCACAGAACATCGACGCAGCTAAGCGCAGCCTCTCGGTCTGACTCGCTTTTGAAGACGGCACTGCGGAGGAAACTTCGGATGTTCCGCTCGGCTACGGTCAGTAGCTTGTCTCCTTGAGCGCTAGGATCGCCTGCTGCCGAGTCCGACCCGTGGCCCACTGGTTGTCCCAGCGCCACCGTGCCAGCCATGTTCCGCTGTTGTCCGGGTGCGGGAGCGTTTGAATCAGTATCCAGTTGAACATTCGTTTCTCCTTGAGGCGCTGGCTGGCTGTCTGCCTGGGGCGTGGGGGAGGGCTGGGGTGCGAGATCGTCTGGATGACGGCGGTAGTCTTGGTGAGGAAACCAGAACGGCTCACTTGCGACTGCATCAGTCCATGGGCCCCACTGGCCGTTGCGAAAACTGCGCGCCTGCCAGCGCTGCCCTGGCTGCCATGTTTTGCGCAGCTCGGCGTGCGGATCAGGATTCACCACTACCGCAGCCGATGGGGCGGGCTGCTGTGCCTCTACCAGGGCGGCAAGGCGCTCGTTCTCGGCGTGTAGGCGGCGGAGTTCGGCTGCAGCCTGTTGCTCTAGGCGTGTCGGCGTGGGGAATTCTGCAATCGGGATTTCAAGCTCTTCAGCCAGTCGCAGCGCTTCTGGCGCTTGTTGGTTTGTCATGGTTGCCCTTCCGTCTCTTCGAAGCTCGCAAGGTCGGCGGCCAGCACCTCGCACCAGCACATGTGCGGTGCCTCCACTTTTGCGAACTGGTGCCATGCGCGCGGATCGCCTGGGTAGCGTTTTGCACCCATGTACACCAGGCGTTCGGGCTGGCCGATCCAGTTGTAGAAACCGCCGACTGTTGGGGTGATGGGGCGTAATGCTTCCGGTTGGGTGGCGCTCATGCCATGCTCCTTCCGTGCGGCACAAACTTGGCCAGTACCCACTTGTCGCCCAACATGCGGACAGAGCGCACCCAGGCGCGGCGGTTGTGGCGCACGGTCTGGGTGTCGGCGGTGAAGGTGTACGGGTGCAAGCGCCGTACGCGCGAGAGCATGCGAGTGTTCATGATTTACGCCAGGGCAAAGAGGTCAAGGAGGTTGGTCATGCGCTTCTGCTTCGGAACGAGAATCTCGTTGTAGACGCGCTCGTCCTGGGTGTCTTTTCCCAGGATCGTGAGGACTTCGGTCTTCTGGGTCTGACCGATGCGGTACTGACGCTTAGAGCCCTGCTCGAAGAGTTCAGCATCGGCCGTAGGGCTCACCCAGATCGTCGATGTCCCCTTCGTCAAAGTCAGGCCGTGGGCCGCAGACTTTGGGTGGGCGAACAGGCAATCGAGGCGGCCGAGCTGGTACTGGGTCACCAAGGCATCGCGCTGCGTCTGAGGTGCAGAGCCATCGATCACTCCAAAGCGAAGTTTCCGTTTCGTGGCCTCGGCCACCAGGGCATCGCGTTGGTGCTTCCAGTGGAAGAAGACCAGTGGGTGCTTGCGTTCTTCTACCAGGTCGAGGGCCATGATGTACCGGCCGTCGTCGATCATGTGGTATTTGTCTGGGGACTCATAGATGGCGCCCGAAGCGATCTGCAGCAGCTTGTTGAGCGCCACCGCTGCATGCACTGCCGTGATGACTGTCGCGTCGGGTTTCTTCTTCCCCATCAAACCTGCGGAAAGATTGCCTTGTGTCGGTGGGAAGAGCAGCAGCATCTGCTTGTCGCGCATCTCGTCGTAGGCCTTGCGCTGCTTGGGCGACAATTCGTACTCGATGGTGTACCGATGATTGGCTGGGATGTCTGCGCACTCTTCCAGCTTGTGGCGGATGACGATGTCCTGCAACAGGCCGAACACGGCTTCTTCGGCGCCCTCCTTGTCAGTCCATTGGATGGCCTTCTCGCTGCGCCCTACTTGCTCGGGCTGACACACGGTGTTGCGGAACTGGAAGAAGGATTTGCCGAGGCGCAGGCCACCGTCGAGCAGAAACACCTGGTGCCAGACGTCGGTGATCGAGCGGCTGTTCACCGTGGCCGACATGGCGCGCCGAAAGCGAAAATACTTGACGATCTTGGCGACAGCCTTGCTGCGCTGGCTTGTGCCGTGTTTGTACGCCGTCGACTCATCAATGATGAGCGTGTCGAACTTGTCGAAGAACTTCTTGGATTGTTTGGCCAACCACTTCACGGCATCGTGGTTTGTCACATAGACGTCGGCGTTCTCGGCAAAGGTTTCTGCGCGCACTTCGGCCGTGGCTACAACGACCTTCAGCTTGGGTGCGAACTTCCTGAAGTCGTTGTACCAGGCGCTGCGCAGCAGGCTCTTGGGGCCCAGCACGAGCGCGCACTTGCCGCCTTTCTTGCGGCGGCTCTCGAAGTCCCACACTACCACGCCAGTTTTACCTGTGCCTGCGTCGCTGCAGTCCAAGACCACGTCGGTCGTCTTTGCGTGGGACAGCGATTTTCGTTGGTGGACGAAAGGTTTCGGCGTTGGGTTTTTCATTTTGTGTTTGGTCTTCGCTTAGGCGTGGTGAGAATCCGGTCGACGGCCCAGCCCAAACGAATGCGACTTTTCAGCGTGCCGTAGGGAATGCCGGTGCGGACGGCCCACTGAGTCAGAAGTAGGGTTTCGCCACCGAAGGTGAGTCGAACGGTGTTCGAGCGGTTATCCAGCTGCTGCCTGCGCGTTGCCCAGTAGCAGTTCTTTGGGGTGTATCCGAGATGGTTCTGGCGACGATCGATTGACAATCCTGGCGGCGCCTCGCCCATGTCGGCCAGGAAGTTCTCGAATTTTTCCCAGCGCTTACAGACGCGGATGCCTGCGCCGCCATACCATTTGAATTCGCGGCGAGCGGGGTTGGTGCACCGCGTGACCATCCCACACCAAATACGGTAGGTGCGCGAGTCGGCTTGGCCGTGCGTACGGTTACGTTCGGCCAACTGTTTGGCGCGAATACAACCGCAAGAGCGTGTGTACGAATGCTTGAGGGCAAGACCTCGCACGAGCTTGGTGTTTCCGCAGTCGCACCGGCATAGCACCTTGAGGCCAGGCTCCCTCGAGAGGATCACCAAACTCCCAAAGCGCTCCCCGATGGTGTAGTGCCGCGCAGTCATTTCACCCCCACGCTGCAGAAGCCGGCAACGTCATACTGGCACCACTTACACGAGAACTTATTTGGGTTCGGTTCCCACTCGGTGTTCGTCGTGATGGCGTGGCCACGACGATCCCAGGCGGTTTTGAAGCGCAGGCCCTGCGAGCGCAGGTAGCGCTGCGAAGTGAGGTTCTGGCCTTCGGGTTGGTCCAGATACCAGAGCTCGGCGAACACGGTCTCGAGCTTGGGGTAACGGAGGAATGTGACCAGCTGGTACAGCTGCAGCTGCTCACCATGCTTCACCTCGTTACCGAATTTGCGGCCGGTCTTGAAGTCGATCACCGTGGCCGTGCGCTCGTCATGCATGACCATGGCATCGAGCTTCAGACGCAGCCAGGCGGGCACCCAGACATAGACCTTGGCGCCTACCTTCACGATGTCACCCTCACGCCCACGCTCGGGGAGCTTGCGCGCAGTGCCGGTGTGCTTCGTGGTGGGGTCTACTTCTTCCCACTCGCCGCCCCATTGCACCGGGGCCCAATCGCGATTCATGGCCCATTCACCTTCGAGGCTAACCAGGCCGTCCTTGTGCAGAGCACGCAGCATTTCGATCTTGAAGCCGAAGTTCTTCTCAGCCTCGGGGACGAGGATGTCGGTGGTGCCGTTGATGAAGAGTTCGCAGCCGGTGTGCACGCGGGTGCCGCGGTCGTTGGCATGCTCGTCTTTGCCGGGCGGAAGGGGGCGCTCAGGTTCGGGGACTTTGTCCACGTACTTGAGCTTGGCGAGAAATTTGCACTTCTCGAAATCGACCGCACGGCTATGCGACCACGAGCTCATCATTGACATGTTTTGCCCTTGCTATTGCGGCGGTTGGCGCCTTGTTGTTTAGGAGTTGCCCAGTAGCAATTGCCAGGTTCGTAGTCGCCATCGACTCGGCGCCGCTCAATCGACATGCCTGGCGGGCGCGGACCCATATCAGCAAGAAAGTTCTTTGCTTCTCGCCAACGAGCGCAAACCTTGATGCCTCGGCCGCCGTAGTTGTGCCATTCCTGGTTTGCGGGGTTGGTGCACCGCTGGACCATGGCAGCCCAACTCACGTAGGCTGGACTGCCATAACTTCCATGCTTAGTAGAGCGGGCTGTTACGACTTCTCGATCCCAGCACCCACAAGACTTGGTATTGCCGTTGCGCAAGTGCTGAGCACGAACTGAAACCAATGACCCGCAATCACAAAGCGATCTCCACATCGTGTGGTGACTACGGTTCTGGTCGCGGTAGAGGGCAGTGAGCCTTCCGAAGGTTTGGCCTGTCAAGTTCTGCAGCATGTCTAACAAAGATATACGATTAAATCTCAATGAAGATCGTCTGGCCGAAGGGGCCGATTTCCTCGGTGGTTGCGCACCAAATAACTGGGTAGCCGGGGTCTTCTGGGAAGGGGCCCATCATATCAGTTAAGTAAACGAAAACCTCGGGGCGAATGTCGTTCTTCAAAAGATAGTCGAACGGCGGACGGAAGTCTGTGCCCCCGCCACCATGTGCCTTGAACTCCATATGGTCATCAGGCGAAAATTTGTCGACGTGGTTCACTTCCGCGTCACAGTAAATGACGCGGATCTCACTGGGGCGCGCCCCGGCGGTGAGTGCGCGAATTTCAGAGCCGAAGGCCTGCAGCGTCTCGTTGTTGATCGAGCCCGACGTGTCGATGGCGATGGCCACCGGGCCCATGGCTTCGCTATACAGGCTGGGGAGGTACAGACCCATGCTCAGAAAGCGCTTGTTGGGGCGGGTCCAGGAGTAGTCGTCTTTCGACACCGAAGTGAAGAAGCGCTGCAGCTGGGTGCGCCAATCGACCTTGGGGGCCGTGATGCCCTCGACAAAGCGCTCCAGTGTTCCGGGGAGCTTGCCGTTTGCCTTGGCGGCATTGGCTGCTTGGATCGTGGCTACTTGCCATTCAGCGGCGACGGTGTCAATGTCTCCGGGGTCACCTGCCAGGATCTCGTCCAAGGCACCTTGGCCGCCGGAATTGTCTTCAGGGTTGTCTGGCAGCATGTTGTAAATCTGGTCAGCCGTCATGCCTGCGTACTGCGGCGACAACAGCCAGGTGGCGCCGATCTCAAACCCGGAGTCCTTCAGGATCTGGTTGATGGCGTAGTCCCCAGCAAAATTCCACCGCTTGGGGTTGCGCACGCCGCGGCGAGAGATGTGCTCCAGTGCGCAGTGCATCACTTCGTGAGCGACGGCAGCCTGGAGCAATTCCGACGACAGCGTGAGGATGAAGTCTGGGTTGTAGAAGATGCTGCGACCGTCGACGGCCAGCGTTGGCATGTCCGTCTTCTCGACCAGCTGTAGGCGCAAGGCCAACATACCGAAGAAGCTGTGATTGAGCAGCAGTTTGGAGCGGGCGAGGGACAGCGCTTTGGCGGCCGCAGGGTTGGTGATGGTGGTCATGGTTTCTTTGAGTCCAAGGATTGAACACAGGCGATAGCAGCTTTGCAGCGCTCGACATCGAACATGCCGATGTGGCACTCGGTGTGGTGGATCTTCAATGCGGCAGCCAACCAGGAATATGCAGCGCCGCGATGCATGCGCCCCGATTTCCATATCGGGTCAAACGCCGCGTGGACTTTCGATTTCCATTTGCGCAGCTCCTCGTTGGCCAAACGCCCCAACGGCCAGGTGCCGTCGCTTCGGCCGATTCCTGGCAGGTATGCATGCTCCTTGTGGCAGCCGACATACGCGTGGCATGGAGCGCAAAGCCAGAAGCGCAAAGGTTTGAGGTCGTCGCGGTGAGGGTAGATTGCCTCGCCGTCGACTAGCTCCGCCTGTTGGCCGCAGTAGTCGCAGATGGGTGGATTGGAAGCGCTGTAAATCATGGGCGTTGATCGGTTGCGTTCTTGGCAATGGACCAGGCGAAGCGCACACGCTCTTCGATGGTGGCGTACGGCGTGTGTTTGCCGTCTACCGTAATGCCCCAAGTGCTCTGTTGGAACACCCAAGGCAGCACGGTGAGGAATGCGCGGTCCTGAAAGGCTTTTCGTTGGGCAGCCGCATGATCGAGCTGCGCAGTCATTCGTTTCTTGCGTCGCCCGGCGGTGTAGCCTTTGGCGTAGCCCTTCTGGAAAGCCTGCTTGTGAGCTTCATCTGTCATGATGTCAGTGCTATCGAAGCGATAGCAACCTCCAGGGTCGGGAATGGGCCGGCGAGGATGCGGGTGCAATCCCCATAATCAGCTGGTGCGTCAGTTACGAAGAATCCGGGCACGAGTGGGAATTCGGAGACGAGCACGCGGCTTCCTTTTTCCCAGAGACTTGCGGAGCTGACCACTACTTCGTCGTCGAACACGCGGCGAGTCCAATCGTCATACCCGACGAATTCCTCTGTGGTGGGGCGCTCCATCGCATCACCCCACGAGTTCGGCCCAGCTCACGGGGAACAGTTGGCGGGCGACGTCGATTAAAGTCATTTCGAGCTTTCTTCGTTTGGGAAGAACGCAGCAGCTGTGATGGGCGCCACGTCACGCAGAATTGCGAGCGCTTGCTCGGCCACAAGACGGTGTTCTTTTTGGGTGCTTGGGTGCAAACGTTGGCCCAGGTAATGGACCCATGAGCGCAATGTGCCATTCATGTAGAGGCGGCTAGGCGTTAGGCCTTCGGGCAACAAAGCGCGTGCTTGCTCTTTGGCGATACCCTGCGCAAGTGCCGCTTCATAAGCAAACATGGCTGAAACCATTTGGCGTTCTTGCTCTTGTTCCCACCACTGCTGCAAGTGTTCGTCATCAGCGGGCAGTGAGTTCTGCCGATTCTTGGTGTCCTGCATTCGACACTCGCGCAATTCCCATCCACCGAGTTTGCCGGCATCTTGATAGCGTTGGCTGAACTCCTGGAAAGAGAAAGAGCGATGGCGCAGAATCTGCCGCGCGATGTCGCGGGTGGTGTTCACTTCCATGCAGACGTTCGCCATCTCAAATGGCGACACATGGCCTTCACGCATGCAGTAGTTCAAAAGCCCAGAGATCTGCGGGTTGTTCTGGTTGTCAGGGTTGGACACGCGCGCCTGAAAGGCGATCTGCGCATCGATATCGGGCGTAGCCCATTGGAGTTTCACGAATGTCATGAATTTGCTTCCTTGAATGCTCGGTATGCAGCGCCAGCTTCATCGGCAGTCGCAAAGACACCCAAATGGTGCTTCACACTTTTGATGGAGCAGGTAGCGCGGTAGCGGCCAGTTTTCTGTATCAGGTGCACGCCCTGAATACCGACGTAATTGTTTTTGCGTGCGCCGGTTTGATTCAGGCAGTTTGTGGAGGTGTCAACGTCCCGCAGATTGTCGAAACGGTTGTCGTCCTTAATTTGGTTCTTGTGGTCGATCTCCTGCCGCGGCCACTTCCCTTTCATATAGAACCATGCCAATCGATGTAGCTTGACGTACTTCCCTAGGACCATTGCTTTGAGGTAGCCTTTACTGCAGTGCGAACCTATCCGGCTACCTGCTTTCACGTTGCCGGCTGATTTCCGGCGCGTGAAGATTCCAGTCAATGGGTCGTAGTGCACTGCCTCGAGTAACTCTGCGTGGTTCATTTGAGTAGCTTGTCTTCGAGGTATTCGTTGAAAGAATCGGGACCGATCCAAATGGTCTTCCAGCAGTGCACATTGGAACAATCGATAGTGCCGTAGAAGGAACATTCAGTGCACCCCCAACCGAGGTCTGCGTTAGCTTCTATCGGCGTGACTTTGTGTTCGCGGCCATCGGCATTACGCACGGTCACGAACACCCCAGTAGTTTGTGTTTGGGGGTCGAGCTCTTCAGGTATCAGCACGGCACCTTCTGCAGGATCGCTGCAGCTCCTTCAGCTACGCGGCGGCGCACCGTCGGGCTATCGCGCAGTTGGGCGGAAGGGACGATCAGGTTGCGCAACTCGGTTTCAGCGGCGGTGATTTGCGGATCGTTGGTGATGTTCAGACCGCCCAGCACTTTGGCCAGGTCGGCGGCGTTCTCCATCAACGATTCGCGGATCACGGGCTTCTCTTTGCTGCACTGATCGGCGATGCGGCCCACAACTTCGCGCATGCGGGCCCAGCAATCCTTCACGGCGTCAGCTTGACGCGCGGCGATGGTTTGAGTGATCTCGGCACGGATCTCGTCCTGGATCTCCTGCGAGATGTCGATGCGGAAGTCGGCCGCATCGGGCATGGGCATGATCTTCAGCTCGATGTCGAACAGAGCGTGCAGCTCATGGGTAGCCGGATAGTCTTCGGGCCGATAAAGCGACCCAAGGCGCAGGCGCGCGTCCTGCATCAGCTGGGGGTACTTGCTGATGAAGTCCCGCACAGCGTTGAAGAAGGCTTGCTTGTGCCTGGCCATTTCGTTGCGGTACTCGAGGAACAGAGCGCTCGGCATGATGCGCTGCCCGCCGTCGTTCCACTGCAGCGTGCGGGTGTAGTGGAACTTGCGCAGTGCGTTCGCGGCGCTACTGATGTCAGCCAGGTGGGCTTTGTCGATCAGGTACTTGTTGTACCGCCCGGCGTTCTTTGCCGAGTGGGTCTGTTCGACTTCTGCCGAGACGGACTTGTCGTGCTTGGTGCCGGTCCACTGTCGGATAGTCAGCTCGACCAGCATGGTGGTATCAGTTTTGGCCATCAGTTTCTCCGTGAAGTGCGGTTGATGCGGGCAGAAGAAGGATCGCTGCCGGATCGTTTGTCAGAGCGATGTGCGCCCTGACTATGTTCGGGGGGTGGTCGAGCAAATAAGCGCAGTCGTCATATGCAACCAGGGCGGCGGTGGCGCCCCGGGCTGCGCTCCGGGCTGCGTCCCGGGCTGCGTCCCGGGCTGCGTACCGGGCTGCGTCCCAGGCTGCGTCCCGGGCTGCGTACCGGGCTGCGTCCCAGGCTGCGCCCCAGGCTGCGTCCCAGGCTGCGCCCCAGGCTGCGCCCCAGGATTTAGGATTGCGCGTCACATCGGCAAATACACGGTCGATGTGTGCCGCATTTGGGAGGTGAGACCACGCATTACTTGTCATCGTTGTATCCTCGCGCCCAGAAGCACTTCGCGGGCCAAGAACAGCTCCCAGGCTTTCCATTGGGTCACTGCCAGTTCTTCGCCCATGCATGCACGGGCGAAGCACCCGTGGTGCTCTACGAAATAGCCTGGCTGACTGATCTCGCGGAATTCGTTGGTGAACCGTATCCAACGGCCAGGACCCTCGGACAGAACTGCCCGAGGGTTTGGGGCCCATGGAGTTACAGCAGGGCTTCCTGGTTCTCCGTCAGCCATTTCACGCCTTCCTTCGTGCCCAGAATTTCGCGGTTGATGGCGCCAGCGGCGCGCATGAACACGACCTGGTACTCGGGCTCCAGGCGGGCCATGTAGGTCAGCAGGCGGCCGATCGTGCTTTTGTTGGCCTTCTTGTCGAGGGCCGTGCAGATTGCGTACTTGCTGGCCGGGGAGCTGGGCACCGGGGCGCTGTCTGGGTTCATCAGGATCTCGTCCACAGACGGCAGGTCTTTGGCCATCTTGATGTGGGCGATGTACTCGACGGCTGCGCCTTCGCCGACCGTGCCTTTGATCAGCTCCAGTTCAGTGTCTGCGGACAGACCAGACTGGATTACGTCGTCGCAGAAGACCCAGCTGCGGGGCGTGGGAAACGCACGAGGGTTCGAGCCGGGGTCGAACTTGTGGAGGAGGTCGGGGCGGAAGCGGATGAAGCCGCGAGTGAGGTCAGAAACACCGGCTTTCGCTGCCCACAGGCCCCAGTCGTCTGGGTCGACATCGAAGTCGATGTGGACGAAACGGTTGGCCAGGGCAGAAGGCATGGCATGTACAACGGCGCGGTCACCGGAGCGATTGCCTGCGGCGAGAACCGACCAACCGTCGGGCAGCTCGTAGTCGCCAATCTTGCGGTTGAGGATGAGTTGATACGACGCGGCCTGGACGGATTGCGGGGCCGAGACCAGCTCGTCGAGGAACAGGATGCCTTTGCCCTTGGTCGGGAGGAAGTCGGGGGCGGCCCAGGAGACTTGCTTCTTGGTCCCCGTGCCGCTGATCGTCGGAAGTCCTTTGAGGTCCGTCGGGTCCATCAAAGATAGTCGAACGTCGCGCAGCTCGACGCCACGGTGTTCTGCGACCTCGCGCACGATGTCGGATTTGCCTGCACCGGGCGGCCCCCAGATGAATGCGGGGCGCTTACGCTCGGTGAGATGAATCAGGGCTTGTTTGATTTGCGACGGGCGCATAGTGTTCCTTTCAGTCTTTCCGGGAAAGTTGTTCAGAGGGTGGCAGCCTTGGTTCGCATGCGTACGAGTTGCGCTGCGAATTCACCAGCGGCAGCAGCCTGACGAAAATACTCCGTGGGAGTAATTCGGTTATGCCTCCACTCGGTGTGGCGGTGGGTATCCATGCCCTGCAGCAGGATTCGGTCGTGGTAGACGCGGCCGAGTAGGTCTTGGCGCTCTCGGCGGACTTTGTTTTGTTCGATGCGGCAAATCTCAGGCTTCATGGTGTCCACCTAAAAGTTGAAGGTCAGTCAGTGAAAACTGCGGCGTAGTTCGCTTGGTTCGTACTGGTCTTGGTACACAGCGTGTATCGCCCGTCAGACATTACGGGCTTCGATTCCACGAACAGCGTGCGGGGCGGCACGACGTGGCCTGTTTCGACGTAATGCACGAACGAAAGACAAGCGAGTTGTTCTTTGTCACACCGAGTGCGATGCACGCATTGGTACTGCTCGTACGGCGGGCGCGGGACCTTGTTGAGTCCGTTACTGCTTGCGGCGGTGATCTGGTCCTGGGGTGACGACAAGGCTGGCACCTTTTTTGTTGCGGTCGTCGCGAGCCTGTTTGGCTTCGGGCTTGCTGGAGAAGAAGAGATCGGGGACCAGCTTGTTGGTGCTGGTGTCGCGCAGGGCGAAGAGGCGAAGTTTCATGTGGTTGTCCACTTGCGTTCTGTGAAAGATAAACGATTCTAGCTCGAAGATTGTTTGGTACCTAGCAGTTTGTGGGCGAGGTATTCCTCCTTGTTGACGAAGAGGATTGGGTAATTTCTGCAGGGTGCGTCATTTGGAGGGAGATTGTCTGAGCATTCTTCGTCGCCATGGAGGCAGCATATGAAGCCGGACGTCGCACATCGATTCCTTGGTGAATCGACAGCTATCAACTCACGTCCATCTTTGGTGATGTAGGTGTCGCTAGGCTTCATGCGCCCTCCACAAGGCGTTCAGCCAGGTATGCAGGCATCATGGATTCCTTGACCCAGATGCGTCCGCTGATACAGTGGTTGCAGCTGCGGCTTCCCACAAAGTAGCACTTCACGTCCTTGCTGACAGAGCACAGGCCGTTTGGGACGGAATGCAGTGTGATCCTTCGGTACTGCATCGTCTTGACATCCGGCACTCCGAAGAGAGCGTTCATCTGTCGGGCTCCTACTTCAAGAGGCGTTGGGCTGCAGGGCGCAGCAGGTGCCCGTATTTGGCGACCCATACCGAGTCGTCTTTGCACCGTAGCGCGAGCATGATGTCGCTGCGCTCATGTTGCAGCTCGATGCGCCACTTGTTGAGTTCATCGACGCGGCGCTGCTGAGCGTCAAGGGTTTTGTTCACAGCAGCTTCTCCGGCACTTCGACCTCGTCGCCCAGCTTAGAGGCGACGTAGCAGCGCATGGCGGCGATGAGAGGTGTGGGGCCGAAGCATTCAAAACCTTCTATAGCGATAGCAGACCAAGCGTTACCAGCACCTTCTTTACCAATCTCAGGTTGAACAAGAATCCGCTCGCTCTCGATGATCGGCCCGCCGAAAAGCCAGTTACTTGACCAGGGGTCAGTGTGTGTGCCAGCGTTGTGTTGTTCAAGAACCCACTGCTTCACATGACTACCTTGTGCAATGAGTCGCTTGAACTCAATGTCACCAACCGCCCAGTCGAGCGCGGCGCCGGTAAGTTCGGAGGTTTTCATGCTGTCACCTTAGCTTTCTTGGCTGGTGCCTTGGGCTTTGCGGCTACCGTAGCGGCTTTTGGCTTCGGGGTACTCGGCCCAGTGCTGGTGGAAGAGGGCGCGGAGAACTGCTGCGCGGCCAGGTGCTGCGTCAAGTACGACTGGAACTGCAGCGCGTCCGTCCAGTTCACTTTGATGCCCCGGACGGTTTTGTTGTTGACCCATACGGCCTCCATGTGGATGCGGTGGTGCTTCAAGAGCGACGTGAACTTGTTGGGGCTGGCGGGCATGCCGCCGACGGTGAAGTCGAACAGCGTGCGCAGCTCCTCGCGTCCAATCGCGCAGGAGCCACCAGGCAACGTGCGTGCGATCAGGTTGCGCAGCACTTCCTTGTAGTCTTCGACGCGGTTGTTCTGCTGCACGCTGCGGACGTGGCTGTTGTCTGTCGGCAGGTGCTCCACGAAGAAAGCGAAGTTGCCTTCGAGTAGCGCGGACCCTACGGTGTCCACCGAGGACTCGGAGATCGAGATCATGGTGTCGCGGTCGGCAGTCTCGATCACTTTGCCGGCCAGTTCGTGGTCGGCAGGGTAGTTGATGAGGTAGTCATAGAAAGCCTGGACTTCCTTGGCGATGCCATCGACTTCGGCGTCGGTCATGGGCAGCTTGGTGCCCTGATAACGGCCGACGTTGAAGCGGCGGTCGCCCTTCTTGATCGACACGGGGTCGGGCATGTTCGAGCTGAAGATCCAGTTCGTGTAGTTGCGCACCTCAATGGCATTCGCGTACATGGCCCGGATGGGTGTGGTCTCTTCGGTGATGAAGTTGCGCAGCTTGGCCATCACGCCTTGCTCATTCTGCAGGGCTTTGGTTTGGACCTCGTCCACGAACACGAGGAACGCACCCTCCATGAACTGGTTGTACTTCTCGTTGAGCTCCTCCATGCGACGCAACGCAATGTGTGCGCCGAACATGGGCCGCAGCACCTTGTTCACCAGGATGCCTTTGCCTGTGCCCTCAGTGCCGTGCAGTACCCACGCCGTGCGCGTGCGATCGCGCGTCTGCACGATGGTGGCCAGCCAGTTGATGAAGTGGTCCATGATGGCCTGGTCGCCACCCAGTGCATGGAAGATCACCTTGTTGATGATCTTGGGGACGGCCTTTGGCACTTTGGTGCCGGTGTTGAGCATGTACGTCGTCGGCTGGAAGCGGTTGACCATGCGGTTCACTGGATCGACGCGCACGGTGTCCTGCGGGTCGAAGACCAGGTCCCACTCGGGCACGAAGTCGCCCATGGGCACACCGTATTGCTTGGCGAAGTGGCGTAGTTGCGTTTCGTTCTTCGCTGGGCTGATGTCCAGGTTGTCAGTAAACGCCTCGTACGTACCCCGCCAGTACACGCCTGTTCGTCTGTCGCAGAAAGCGAGATACAGCAGGCCGTTGGATGAGGTGCGGGTAGACGAGCCCGTTCCGGTCAGCTGCTGCCAGTAGTCCGGGAGCAGCTCCTTGGTCAGGTACGCCGGTTCGCCCTTGAAGTTCAGGATGTAGTCCGGCTTGTCCTCGGGATGGTAGTAGGCCCATGAATCTCCTCCGTTCAGGTTGAAGTACACGAAGCCGCGTTCGGTCTTCATGTCAGTGATGATGCATTCGTCGGGCTTGAGCATCACCTCGGTGCTGCCGTGCATCTTGTAGGTGATCTTGCGGGGCGGCAGGCCTGCGTCGTCGCGCAACTCAGCGATGCGCTTGTGATTGAGGTCGCGGTTCTTGGCTGTGGTGTTGATCGCGCCGATGCTGGCCAGGCTGAAGCGCTCGTGCTTGCGCTTGACGAGCTGGATGCGCGGTTGCTTGCCCATGGGGTCCTTGATGTTCTTCAAGGTGGGCGGTGCGATGTAGATGAGTTTGTCGTTCTGGCACGCCGAGACGTCCAGTGGCCAAGAGATGGAGTTGCCGGTCTTGGTCAGGCCCATCGAGTCGCGCAGCAACGGAACCTCATGGTTCTTCTGCATAAGCCACTGCTTGAGGAGCGGTGCGGAGTAGGCCTTGTCCAGCAGCATGAAGACATGGGCACGCAGCTTCTTGTTCTCGATGCCGTAGCTGGCAGACCACTGCACGATGTAGCTGATGTCCGAGAGACCCATCTCCGCAAGGAACACGTCAATGGTGAGTGGGGTCGGTGCGCCCCCTACATCGACCGTATCAGGCAGTCCGTCGAGATCCAGCACGAGCCATTCGGTCGTGGCGTTGGTGTCGGTGCTCCCGGCACGCGACTCGCACGTCAGTGGGCGTGCGATCGAGCCTTTCAGAACACAGCGGCCGAGTTTTGCGTTCTCGAGCAGCAGGTACTCGAGCTGCGTCAGGTTCTTGCATGGCTCTGTGTGAGAGGTGAACTCCCACACGAGGGGATAGGGCGACTTGGTGATCGTCCCGGCAGACGACTTGCTGTAAGTCTTGGTCAGGGGGACGGAGGCTTCAAGGAAAACGATGTCCATCGTCGGTCTTTCAAAGATGTTCGATTGCCGCACGCACGAACACATGTGGTCATGCAGTCCAGGCACACAGGTCAGCGGAAGGCACATCCTACACTGACCTCTATACCCTTTATAGTACCTTATATTCTTATACTTATATTTTTATCTTTTCTAAAGTAAATTATATTTTTATTTTTATATTAGATACTATGTATATAGAGCCAAAAAAGAGTTTTGTCGGCGGTTCGTAAGATCGCTAGGAGGCTTAGCGTAGTAAGGCGCGCTTCAGGGCGTCTATCTTCTTGCAGTAGAGTCCGAACGCGTGCTGATCGTCTCTGAGTTTGATCATCCGCCACAGCACTTGGGTTGATACGTCCAGCGGTGAGCTTCGAATGATTGTTTGGAATTGCGCACGCAGCTCGTAGGCTTTCTCCAAGTCGCCAGCTTTAGCAGCGAGCTCGACTTCGTCGACCAATTTGTTGGCCCTCTGATCAGCGTCCATTGAGCAACCTCTCTTCCATCACGCGCAGAAGTCCGATCCGACGATCGTCGATCTCATGGACGTGGCGTTGATGCCGTCGAGCTATCTCGACTGGCTGCACACCATCTTGTAGTTGGCGCATCAGATCTTTGTCCTCTGCGTCGTTCCATATCTGCAGACTGCGCACTGGATAGTCGTAGTCATGCAGCATCTGAGAATTGAACCCATGCCACCAGGCGCAGCGGTCAGGCCAATCTGGTTGAGGGTTTAGTCGCAGGTCCGACATGCTGCACCTCATCGAAAAAGATAGACGAGCTTAGCGCCCGTCTATCTGTTCAGTCAATCACTTCAGTGAGCAATGAACTTGCTCGACTTCAGCACATCGTTCAGACGTGCCTTCGCGCCCTTGGCCTCTTTGATCAGGCCGATGTACTCGATCGCATTGATGGATTTGTACGAAGCCAGATCCGTCACGGTGCGGTCGATGCTGCTGATCGCGTTGCCCACGAGACGTGCTTGCAGTTCGATGGGCAGTTGCCAGAATTCAGTTGCATCGCTGCTGTCACGGTAGTCGGCGTACGCAATGATGCGCAGCACGGCTGGCGAGATCATCTGGCGAGATGCATGCATGGCGGCCATGCGTTCGTTCTGCTGCGCAGCGACGAGCTTCTTTGCGTCTGCGATTTCATCAGGCGTGTGGTCTTCGCCTTCGAACGTCATCTCGACCAGTGCATCGAGCTTAGCGATGGTGAGCGCATCCACCTGTTGGGCCTTCTCGCTGGCGAGCAGCACTTCGAAGGACTTGGGTGCGTACTTGATGCCTGCACCTACGGCTGCGGCCTGTGCAGTATCGTGCCATTTCTGGGACAGCTTGAGCAGCAGTGTGAGTGACTGCAGCCGGCCTGCGCCCAGTTCGAAGCCGAGGTCTTCGACGTAGTTCTCGTTGGCACGCATCTCGGACATCTTGTTGAGGAAGTCAGCGAAGTTGTCGATGTGCCCGCTCTCGGTGGATTCCTTGTGGGTATCCCAGAAGATCGAGCGTGCGACGTTGATGGCTGCCGTGTCGAGTGCCCAGGCCATGGAGCTGAGCACACGAGCACGGAACAGCGCATGGATGAGCACTTCGTTGAGGACTTCGTTGAGGTCGAAGTAATCAGCGCCATGCGTGACAGTGACGGCACTTTCATTGCGTGCGATGTCGGCCGCATTTGCGCGACCATTCATCTCACGGCGAGTAATGAACTCGCCTTTGTATGAGACCCAGCGATCAGCGATTGGAAGTGCGACGTTGAGTTCTTCAGCTTGCGCGAGCGAAGTAGGTACGTTTTTGGGCGTGATGCCTGCGTTGACGAGAGCTTGAGCCATGGTGCCTGCGGGAACAGTGTGAGTACGGGACATGATGAATCTCCAATTTCAAAGTGAGCGTTGAGGTTGAGCGGTGCGCGGATGCACACCCAACTGGACAGCACGCTATCCAGTCAGGTGGGTGATCAATGAGCGTTGACAGTGCGTTGTTCGCGCACCAGGTCGCGATAACGCTTCACGGCTTCTACGATCGAGCAGCCGAGTTCTTCTTCCAGCTCGATGAGCAGTTCCAGTGGGTCGCGGTTGCGGCCTTGTCGAGCGCTGACTTCTTCAGCGATGCCCGGGTCTGTGTCGATGGAGACGAGCGAGATGGGGTGGTAGTTACGATTCATGGTGTCTCCGGTACTTGGCGATGAGTGAGCGTTGGTTGAGTTCGAAGCGTTTCTTCTGCAGCGCTTCGTAGCACCCGCAAGCAGCCACGTAGTCGCGTGCTTCGAGCTCGCACGCTGTGACGCAATCGGGGTGGAGCTGACCTCCGGGCATGGAGATCAGCTCTGGGTTCTTGCTGAGTAGCTCGAACGAGTAGGTGCTCATGGCTTGCTGCCGAGCTTGTGCGCGACGTCGAACTTGCCTGCGACGTACTTGCCGTTGCGCATGTAGCCGAAGAAGAATCGGCCTGCGCTCAAGATGAGCGAGCACACAAAAGCGCCGATCGTTGCGACCATCACGCCGCTGAAGGTTCCCCAGTGGAGCAGAAGCAATCCGATGAAGATAATTGCGTCCATTACGACCGGCGAACTGAGGATGCGCAGCTTCCAAGGCCAGCTCATCTTCGATAGCGAGAAGAGCAGGCCGAGGCCTACGACAATGCCCATTTCAAACATGAGCGAGCTCCTCATCCGAGTTGAAGCGGCTCTTGAGCGAAGCCCACTTGCCGCTGACCCAGGTGCGTGCCTTCTTCATGTCGTCGTCGATCTCGCCGAGCGCGATGTACTTGCCGACACGCGCTGCTGCGATGAGCGACGTGTACACACTCAGTGCGGTGACCACGAACCAGGCGAGGAATGACAGGAACGCAGAGCCGGTGAGCACAGCTGCACCGAACGCGAGCAGAGCCCCGAGCTGAAAGCCCGAGTACACGCCGGTGCCGAGCACGAGCATCTGCGTGACGACGGACACGGCCATGCGGCGACCCGATGGCATCTTGAAACCATCCATGAGATCGCGCCACGAGCCGAGCACTTCGTCGTTGAGCTCGGGTGCGTCGTTCGTTGGAGGCACGACCTGCTCGATGGCCTTGGCTGCGACGGTCTTCTTCGCGGCGGGCTTGGCAGCCTTGGGCTCAGGGCGGGTCGAGCGGATCGATGCGGTGGCGTTCTTGATGGCGCGGACGGAAGCGGTGGACTTGGACATGATGAATACTCCTAAAAAGATAGCAAGAAAGTGAAGCCCAGTAAGGCATTGCAAGGGCACGGTAAAGAGCGCGACGAAGGAGCGCTCTTAAATAGATAGCGAAGAACTCAGCACCAACGCCAGAAGGCGCGCAGTGCTGAGCGGACGAGGGCGATGACGACGCGGGTGCGCTTCAGTTGCATGCGTCCTCCATCGCCTGGTTGATGAGGTGAGCCCACTGGTCGCGGCTCACGTAGCTGACGACGCGCTGCCGTGTGACGCGGGCGAAGGCACGGCATGCAGCGACGTACTCGGGGTAGGTGCTGAACGCGGCGGGCTCAGGCTTGATGGCCTTGCGCAGCTTCTCCATGCGGAGCTCGAGCAGCTCAGGGTGGACGACCTCGATGCGGTGCCAGGGGTAGTCACTGACGCGTGCCAGTGCGGCAACAGCCTCGTCGTAGGTGGAGAAGCGGTCGCTGTATTTGCAGTTCTCCTCGTTGCCGTCGTATTTACCAGCGACTACATCGAACTGCGCACCGAACTCGGTGAGCGCGACCAGTAGTGCTGCGTGCTTCGTAGTGATCGTGTTCATGTCGTTTCTCCTTTGGTAGATGAACGATGCAAGAAGCACGACGAAGACTGCGACGAAGGAGCGGTCTTCACGGGGCGGTGAAAGAGACTCCTTATTCCTATCCGGGAAAGCGAATCCGAAGCGGGGTACGGCGTTCTGCGAGGCCCGGATAGGAGACTCACGCGGCGATCCGTGTCCCAATCCCTTCAATTCCAAAAAATTTTGCAGAAAAATTTCGGCCGAAAATCGACGTCCATCTACAATAGATAAACGATGACCTCCAAAGCCCTGACAACCCCAACCTCCGGCCGTGGCCGCAAGGTCGTGACCAAGCCCGTCACGAAGAAGCGCGGCGCCAGCGGCAAGCCCGAGGTCATCGCGTCCACCATCGCCCAGAACCGCGAGAAGTACCGCGACACATCGGCGATCCCCGTCGCGGAGCTCGAAGACGCGATCGACCCAGACAAGCCGCTCACCGAGAAGGCGAAGCTGTTCGTCAAGTTCTGGGCTCAGGGCGAGTCCGTGTACGCCGCTGCTGCGCGCGCTGGGTATGGCGACGGGGCCACCTATGCCTACCGCCTGATCCACTACCCGCAGGCCAAGGCCCTGTATGCCCAGGAGAAGGCGCTGTACGAGCAGGCGGCGCAGATGTCGCGCAAGAAGGTCATGGACATGCTGGTCGAGGCCTACGACATGGCCAAGATGACTGCAGAGCCCAGCTCCATGGTCGCTGCCGCACGGGAGATCGGGAAGATGTGCGGGTACTACGAGCCCCAAAAGATCAAGATCGAGCACTCGTTGGCCGACGGCGCCGCGCGCATGGACCGTCTGAGCGACGAGGAGCTGATGGAAGTGATCCGAAACGGTGGTCAGCTGCCTGGTGCAGCACCTTCGGCCACCCAACCGCAGTTGGAGAACTGAAGATGACCAAATCCACCCCGAAGTCCTGCTCGTGTGGCGTCTGCCGTACGCATCGCGGGTCTGATGCGCAGCACCGACGTGAGCGGCAGGAGGAGCGTGCTTTTCGGCACCGCCAGAATGAGCTGGTTCGCCACCTCACCACCCACGGCCTCGATCGTGAGGGTGCCGGTCTGGGCCTGGTCCCCGCCGGTGTCCGCGATCCCGCCGCGTGAGGTGCCGCATGACCCTGTTCAGCACCATTCGCTCCTGGTTCGGGACTGACCCTGCCGTACCCCAAGCCCCCGCGCTCACCCCACCCTCCGCGCTCATCCCCGACGCCAGCATCTCGGCACTGACCCCTACCGCGCCGAGCCTCTCGGTGCAGCGCTACAGCGACGAAAACTACGCTGTGTCGCGCGCTCTGGAGGCCCGCAAGATCCGCGCCCTGGCCAGGATCTGCGAGGTCAACAATGCCGCTGCGGAGGACGTGATCGACCGCCGTGGCACAGTGCGTCGCCCGAACATCGCCTCCCGCGCCGCTGCGCCACTGACAGCCCAGGAGCAGCACGACGCCGCCAACCTCGCAGAAGTCACGTACGTGATGGAGAACAGCCATGATTCGTGGCAGTGACGGCCTCGAGTACGCGGACGAAGCCGCGCTCCTCCTCCGTGAGCCCCTCGACAACACGTTCAACGGCAACGTCCAGTCGTACCGCCAGAACGTCCGCAGCGCCGCAGAAGCCGCGCGCCTCGGGGTCCGAGTCGGCCCGGGCGCCTGGACCGAAGAAAAAGTCCGCCAATACATCGAAGGCTTCACCAGCGTCTGCCCCGAAGGCGACCCGGGCCCCAGCCGAGCGTTCGCCGATGCCCACGGCGCGGGCCTCGAAGCAGCAGGGTTCCGATCGATCCGTCAAGAAGTCGCCGATGCGAGCCAACGCCTCGCCGAGTACATCGACCAGGCCTGCTACGACGCTCTCGTCGGTAAGTCCCCCACCCTCGCCATCACCGACGGTCTCTAACCTCACCCCCGCGCAGCAGGCCCAGATTGAGCTGGCCGCCCGGGTGCTGTGCAAGCGCCGCCTGATCCCCTTCACGCAGCGCATCAACCCCCGCTACGACGCAGGATGGGTCCATCAGGACATCGCCCGGCGCCTGGAGCGCTTCAGTGACGACGTGGCCAAGGGCCTGAGCCCCCGCCTCATGATCCTGATGCCCCCACGGCATGGCAAATCTGAGCTGGCCTCCCGGATGTTCCCCGCGTGGCACCTGGGGCGCTGCCCAGACCACGAAATAATCGCCTGCTCGTACAACGTGTCGTTGGCGATGTCCTTCAGCCGCAAGGTCAAGGAGGTTCTGCATGATCCCAGTTATCAGAGCGTCTTCGAGACTCGCCTTCACCCTGATTTCCAGGCAAATGAGGAGTGGGGAGTTAGCGGTACGCGTGGCGGTTACGTGGCTGCTGGCGTTGGCGGCGGCATCACTGGAAAGGGCGCTCACGTCCTTCTGATTGACGACCCCATCAAGAACGCCGAGGAGGCCGATAGCGCAGATGTGCGCGAGAAGTTGTGGGACTGGTACGGCTCGACTGCCTACACCCGCCTGGCCCCCGGCGGCGGGGTGCTGGTGATCCAGACCTGGTGGCACGACGATGATCTGGCAGGCCGACTGCAGATGGCCATGGCCGAAGACCCCGAGGCCGACCAGTTCGAGCTCGTGAAGTACCCGGCCATCGCCGAGCACGACGAATACCTGGACGAAGAGACGGACCTGATCGTCTACGACGAATGCCCCGCCCGGGGCCGCCTCATCCGCAATCGTGGCGAGCCCCTGCACCCGCAGCGCTACGACCTGCAGAAGCTCAACAGCATCCGAAAGACGATCCCGCCGCGCTTCTGGGCCGCCCTGTACCAGCAGAACCCAGTGCCGGACGACGGCGCGTACTTCCTCAAGGAGCACTTCCGTCGTGGCGGCCTGCCGGCCCTCAAGCGCTCGAACGTCTACGTGGCCTTCGACTTCGCCATCAGCGAGAAGAAACAGAACGACTACACCGTGGGCGTTGTGGGGCTGCAGGACGAGGACGACATCCTGCACGTCGCAGACATGGTCAGGTTCAAGTCCGGCGATGGCATGTTCATCGTTGAGGCGATCTTGAATCTTTGTCAGAAATGGTATAGTCCCAACCTGATTGTTGGCTTCGAGGACGGCCAGATTTACCGAGCTATCGAATCTCTTTTGAAGAAAAGGATGCGAGAGCGGCGGTTCTACCCGTCCATCCAGGTCCTGAAGCCCATCACCGACAAGATGGCCCGCGCACGACCGCTGCAGGGGCGCATGCAGCAGGGGATGGTGAGCTTTTCGGACAAGGGTGATTGGTACGACGGGGCCCGAGCCGAGATGCTGCGCTTCCCGGCCGGTGTCCACGATGACCAGGTTGATGCGATCGCATGGATGACGACGATGGCCGTGGGCCGGGAACCACCTCAGAAACCGAAGGAAAAGGCCTTGAAGTCCTGGCGTGACAAACTCAATCAGCTCACCGGCGCCTCCGGCGGTGGGTACATGGCAGCATGACAGGCGCCAGCGGGGCCATCCTGGCCATCAATCCCCAAACACCTCATGAAGCCCGCCTGATCGGCGCGGTGGATCTCTCGCATTCGCGAGTGGACCACCGCCATGCCTACCGATAGCGCACTCGCGACCAAGAACTGGAACCGCTACGCCTGGCTCCGCGACAACGGGCACCAGGACTACGTCGACAAGGCCGACAAATGTGAGCGCTTCTTTGCTGGTGATCAGTGGGACCGCGCCGACAAGGCCCGGCTGAACCTGCTGCGCCGCCCGGCGCTGACGATCAACAAGATCCTCTCGACCCTCAGCAACGTGATGGGCGAGCAAATCTACAACCGCAGCGAGATTTCGTTCCGCCCGCGCAACGGTGCCCCGGACGACGTCGCCGAGATCCTCACGAAGGTCTTCAAGCACATCTCCGACAACAACCAGCTGGACTGGAAGCGCTCGGACATGTTCGCCGACGGCATCATCGGCTCGCGCGGGTTCCTGGACCTGCGCCTGTGCTTCGACGACAGCATGCGCGGCGAGGTCTGCATCGAGAACCTGAATCCCAAAAACGTGGTGATCGACGGTGACGCCGATTCGTATGACCCCGACGACTGGAACGAGGTGTTCATCACGAAGTGGGTGACGGCTGACGACATCGCCGTCCTCTACAACCCGGCCGACGCGGACCTGCTGCGCAGCCGCGACAGCGCTTTCGCCTACGGCTACGACAGCGTGGACGCCACGCGCGATCGGTTTGGCAACCCGAACGACCCGACCTACTCCGGCGGGCGTGAGGACGCCGAGGTCACGAGGAACATCCGTCTCTTGGAGCGCCAGTACCGGATGATCGACCGGCAGCAGCACTTCGTGAGTCCGGAGACCGGCGACATGCGGCCAATCCCGGCCAGTTTCGATCGGGATCGGATCGCTTTCTTCGTGGAGAAGTTCGGGTTTCAGGTCACGACGAAGCTCGTGCGCCGCATCCGCTGGACGGTGACCGCCGACGACGTGCGGCTGCACGACGACTGGAGCCCCTACAAGCACTTCACCGTCATCCCATTCTTCCCGCACTTCCGGCGCGGCACGACCATCGGCCTGGTCGAGAACCTGCTGGGCCCCCAGGAGCTGCTGAACAAGACCACCAGCCAGGAGCTGCACGTCATCAACACCTCGGCAAACAGCGGGTGGAAGGTGAAGACCGGGTCGCTGACGAACATGACCACGGAGGAGCTCGAGCAGAAGGGTGCCATGACCGGCCTCGTGATCGAGACGAACGACGATGTGGACAAGTCAGTCCAGAAGATCCAGCCGAACCAGGTCCCGACGGGCCTCGACCGGGTCACGTACAAGGCCGAGGAGCACATCAAGACGATCTCCGGCGTGTCGGACTCGATGCAGGGCTTTGACCGCGAAGACGTAGCCGCCAAGGCCATCCAGGCCAAGCGCCAGGCCGGTTCCACGAACCTGGTCAAGCCGCTGGACAACCTCACCCGCTCGGACTTCATCCTGGCCCGCAACACGCTGGACCTGGTGCAGGAGTTCTATACCGAGGAGCGGTTGCTCTCCATCACGCACGACAACCTGTCGGCCGACACAGAGACGTTCGTCGTGAACCAGGCTGACGCCTATGGCCGCATTACGAACGACCTGACCGTGGGCGAGTACAGCGTGGTGGTCAGCTCCGTGCCCCGCCGCGAGACCCTCGAAGACAGCCAGTTCGAACAGGCCGTGGCGCTGCTGGAGTTGGGCGTTCCCATCCCCCACAGCGTGCTGCTGGATTCCAGCCGCCTCAACAACAAGGCCGACGTCCTCAAGCAGATGCAGGGTGATCAGGAGAGCCCCGAGGCCCAGGCCAAGGCCGAGCGCCAGCGCCGCGCCGAGGAGGCCGAGGTGGCCAAGGCCGAAGGGGAGGCCGCCCAGAAGGCCGCCGACGCCCAACTCAAGGGCGCCAAGACCCAGGAAACGATCGTCAAGGCCCAGGTGCTGGCCAACACGCCGCCCGACACCGGCCCGCAGGGGAACCCGGAGCTCGACATGGCCGTGGCCGAGCACGACGCCGACCTGAAGGAGCGCGAGTTCGAACACAAGCGCCAGATGGACTTCATGCAGCTGGCCCAGAAGGACCGCAAGGACCGCGAAACGCTGCGCATGCAGGCCCAGGAGAGTGCCCAGAACCGCGCCGACCGGCGCGCTGAGGCCCATCAGCAGGCCGCCATGGCCGCCCAGAAACCCAATTCCGTTCAACCAACCAAAGGACTCCGATGAACCCGCTGCTGAAGAAACTTCTCTCCCGCTACATGGCCCCCGCTGGCGACGATGGCGCCGACACGGGCGGCACTGGCTCTGGTAGTGACGATACGCCCGGCGCCGACCGTGGCGACGACTTCACCCCTACCGATGACGATGCGGAGGGCACCACAAAAGCCGCTGGCGGTGCCGATGGTGACGACATCGACCCAGAGAACCCGGACGGGGACGATGAGGAGAAGGACAAGGCGGATGAGAAGGACAAGGCTGGCAAGCCCAAGGGGCGCGAAAGCCGCATCCCGCTGTCCCGCCACAAGGACCTGCTGGAGAAGGAGCGCGCCAAGCGCGCGGACCTGGAGCGCCGGTTGGCCACCTACCAGCAGGGCAAGCAGGTGGCAGCAGCCAACGAGGACATCACGAAGGCTGAGGACAAGATCCTGGAGCTCGAGAAGAGCTACGCAAAGCTGATGTCCGACGGTGAGACCGAAAAAGCCGCCGAGACCATGGGCAAGATCCGCCGCATGGAGCGCGAGGTCGTGGAGCAGAAGGCCGAGATGAAGATCGCGGCAGCCGAGGCGCGCGCCACGGAGACGGCCCGGTACAACATCGTGCTGGAGCGCATCGAGGCTGCGTACCCTGCGCTCAATGAGGACCACGAGGACTACGACGAAGAGACCGCCCAGGACGTGCTCGACCTCAAGGCCGCCTACCAGGCCCGTCGCAACATGACCCCCTCGGCCGCGCTGCAGGCGGCTGTCACGAAGCTCCTGGGTAAGAAGACTGGCCGCCAGTCCGACGCAGTGGATACCACCCCACGCGTGCCGAAGGAAGAGGCGAAGGGCAAGGGTGAGGAGGTGGCGGCTGACCGTAAGAAGAAGGCCGTCGAACGTGCGCTCGACGCCGACAAGCGCACCCCGCCCAACACTTCGAGGGTCGGCGTGGACAGCGACAAGATCGGCGGCGCACTCACAGCCCAGACGGCCATGAAGCTGCCTGATGAGGACTTCAACAAGCTGGATGAGAAGGCGCTGGCCCGTATGCGCGGGGATGAGCTGTGAGCCCCGAGAAAGAGGCTCGTCTCATCGGGGCTGCGCGGGTCTTTGAGGCAGCGGCGCATCGGCACGCGCAGCTGGCGGAAAAACACAGCAAGCTGCATACCACCCTGGTGGAGGTGCAGCAGCAGCTCGAAAAGGCCCGCCGGGAAGCCGCGGAGGCAGAGGACATCCTTCGCGCCGTAGCGTGTGAAGGGCTCCCACCACTGGGTACGCCCGGCATCGCACAACAGGCCGCACAACAGGCCGCGAAACTGTCGTTCAACAAGCTCCCGCCGGTTGCTGACCCGCAGGCAGCGCCGATCATTCGCGTCGAGGACCTCGTGGGCCGTAATGCGATCCGGGATCATTTCGGCCTCTGAGCTGGTCGAAATCAAAAAGATAAACGACGCCTTGGCGTCGTTTATCTTTTTCGTATATCATTCGATCCAACGTACATAGCAGGCCACGACAGCGCCAGCACTCCTCGCAGGTCGAAGCGACATATCGGCAGAAGTCGTTTGTCTTTAACCGATATAGAGGAGGTGCCACATGGCGCTCACCAACTTCGGCCTGTTGACCCAAGAGCAAAAGACCATCTGGTCCCGCGAGCTCTGGAAGCAAGCCCGCAACCGTTCCTTCATCAACAAGTTCCTGGGCAAAGGCCCGGACAGCCTGATTCAGCACATCACCGAGCTGAAGAAGTCCGAAAAGGGCGCCCGTGCAGTGATCACGCTGCTGGCCGACCTGACCGGCGACGGCGTGGCGGGCGACCGCACGCTGGAAGGCAACGAAGAGGCGATGCAGACCTTTGACCAGGTCATCCGCATCGACCAGCTGCGCCACGCCAACCGCCACGAAGGCCGCATGGCCGACCAGAAGTCCATTGTGGAGTTCCGTGGCAACAGTCGCGACGTGCTGTCCTACTGGATGGCCGACCGCCTGGACCAGATGGCCTTCCTGACCCTCAGCGGCCAGTCCTACGCCCTGAAAAACAATGGCGCCGCCCGCATCGGTTCCGATCTGAAGAACCTCGAGTTCGCTGCTGACGTGTCGGCCCCAACCACCGGCCGCCGCCTGCGTTGGGACAACAACGGCACCGTGGGCGAAGGCAACCTGATTGCAGGTGCTGCCACCTCCGACGTCGCTGTCGCCGACCTGCCTTGCTGGAACATGTTCCTGGCGCTCAAGGCCTACGCGAAGGACCGCTACATCCGCGGTGTCGGTGGCTCCGGCGGTGACGAGACCTACCACGCCTTCCTGACGCCACAGGCCATGCTGCGCCTGAAGCAGGACCCGAACTACGTGAACAACCTGCGCCACGCGCAGCAGCGTGGTGACAGCAACGAGCTCTTCACTGGCAACAGCGTGAAGATCGACGGCATCCACCTGCACGAATTCCGCCACGTCTACAACACCTCGGGTGCCGCTTCCGGCTCCAAGTGGGGTGCTGCTGGCGCGGTCGATGGCTGCCAGGTCCTGTTCTGCGGCGCACAAGCGCTGGGCATGGCCGACATCGGCGCCCCGTACTGGGACGAGGAAGGCTTTGACTACTCCAACCAGCAGGGCATCGCCGTCGGCAAGATCATGGGCTTCAAGAAGCCCAAGTTCGAGTCGATCTACGAGTCGGGTTCCAACGAGGACTTCGGCGTGATCTCCTGCTACGTCGCCCAGTAAGGAGCACACCATGGCACTCAAGAAAGCAACCCGTGCAGCTCAGCGCGTACTCCACCAGGAGTTCGCCTTCAGCTTCAACGACACCGCCGTCGACTCGGTGACTGGCGCAACCAAGGGCTTCGGTACAACCATCGCCGAAAACCTGATCTTCGACGCGATCAACCTGCCGCAAGGCGCGGTTGTGTGCGGCGGCGAACTGATCGTCGAGGCGCAAGGCGTGGGCCCCACCGTCTATACCGCGAAGGTCGGCGTGGCTGGTGACGATGCGTGCTTCCTGGCCGCGTCGGACCTCCTGGCCGCCACCAATACGCGCTACGCGCTGCTGCTCACCAAGCAACTGGCCGCGAACGACGCGAAGAACCTGCGCCTGACCATGGCCTCCACCGTGGCCGCAGCCACCGCAGGTAAGTTCCGCCTCCGCGTGATGTTCACGATCGACGGCAAGAGCGACGAAGTCATCCCGAACTGATGTCGTGACTGAGACGGGGCTTCGGCCCCGTTTCCTCAACCTGGAGACACCCAATGAAATTCGTGCTTAACAGCGATCGCGTTTTCGCGTCCACCCTCGGCCATTCCATCTCTTTCAAGAAGGGCGAGCCGACACACGTCCCGCCTGGCCTCTATCAGGAGGTGATCGGCATCGGTGCGATCCCGGAAGAAGAGCTGCCGCAGGAGCAGAAGAACGCACCCACTGAACCGACTGAGCCGCACCTGCGCGAAGCCGCCCTACTCGAAGCATTCAACAAGATCGTCCTGGCCAACAAGTCGGGCGACTTCACTGCTGGTGGTATGCCCAAGGACAAGGCCATGGAGCGCGAGCTCGGCTGGTCCGTGGACAGCAAGGAAACCGCTGAGGCCTGGAAGAAGTTCAAGGCTGGCGACCAGAAGTAACTCCTGATGGATGCGACCCAACTCCACAACTTGTTTCGCGCAGAGATGCGCGACAACGAGGAGCCGTACCTGTTCGATAGCCCGACGATCTATTCGTACATCGACGCGGCGCAGGTGGAGTTTTGTCGTCTCACTGAAGGTATTGAGGATGCGCGCACCTTCGAGGTCAGCGTCACTGCTGGCGAGGAATGGTGCGACATCAACCCGAGGATCTTGAAGGTCCGTCGCGCATACGACAAAGCCACCGGGCGCCCGGTGAACGTCGTGAACCTCGAGCGCGTCGAGCAGCAGGGTATTCGGTTTGATGGCCGGACGGGGCCCCTCCAGGCCCTGGTGGCAGGCGCCGAAAAGAACTCCCTGCGCGCATGGCCGGTGCCGTCGCAGGACGCGACGATCCAGCTGGAGGTCTTCCGTCTGCCGCGACAGGTGGTGGGGCGGGGCGACTGCTTCGAGATCGACGAGCAGCACCACATCTACCTACTGGATTGGGCGAAGCACATGGCGTTCGACACGCGCGACGCTGATCTGTTCGATCCCCGGGCCTCCGCGAACTACAAGGCCAGCTTCATGGCGTATTGCGCTCGCGCCAAGGCCGAGCAGGTGCGCGCCCGCCACCAGAGCGGCGCTGTCCAGTATGGGGGTCTGTGATGACGCCAGCTGTACTCGACATGATCACGATCGTCCAGAACGGGACGTTCCGCAAGCGCCTGGTCTGGAAGGCCGGCACGCCGAAGGTGCCTGTGGACCTGACTGGCTGTACTGCGCGCGCACAGATCCGCCCGGACTACAACTCCGACGTGCAGCTCATTGAGGAGCTGAACACCACGAATGGCGGTCTGACGCTCGGCGGTGTGGACGGCACCATCGATTTCTACATCTCGGATGAGGACACAGGCGCCATCGAGGTAGGCGTCTACCGACGTGGCCCAGCCCTGACTCCTCCTGACTACCCTGCCTGGGATTGTGGCGTTCTTGACCTGGTCATCACCCACCCGAGCGGCGAAACAACGCCCTTGGCGCGCGGCCCTGTGCGCGTGCTGGCTGGAGGCCCACGGCCATGACCGATCTCGTCGTCGTCGAAGAGATCCAGGTCCTGACCGAATTGGCTGACGACCAAGTGGTTGTCGAGGAGCTGGAGGTCATCGAGGTTCTCACGGACGCTGCCCAAGGGCCCGAAGGCAAGCGGGGGCCGCAAGGCCCTACGGGCGGGGTCACTCTCGTGCCAGTAGGTCCCGCCGCGATCAGCGGGCACAGCGCCGTTGCGGTGAATGCCGACGGTGAGCTCATCCCTGCTGACTGCACTCTGGTGCCGCACCGTGGGGCCGTCCTTGGGGTTGTTTCGGATGCCTACGCCGCCGGGGCCGACGCCGAAGTCAAGACGGGGTTCCCGATGGAACACCTCGGGTGGACATGGTCCCCCGGTCCGATTTTCGTAGGTGCGGGCGGTCAGCTCGTGCAGACGTTGCCGCCCGGCGCAGCTTTCAGCCAGGTCGTTGGGCTCGCCCTCTCTCCAACCCGCGTGTTGGTCGACCTTCAGCCACCCATCGCCATTGCATAGGAGCCCACCATGGCCGCAAAGAAATTCCTCCGCTTCGTTAGCGGCGTATTCACCGAAGTGTTCGGCGTCCAGACGTCGGCGGGCGCCGCGAATGCGGGCGACATCGTCGCACTCGACGACACCGGCCGCCTCGACAACAGCCTGATGCCTGTGGGCATCGGCGCCGACACGAAGTCCATCACCACCAGCGAAGCCCTGGCGGCTGGTGACTGGGTGAACATCTGGAACAGCACCGGAGCCAAGGCCCGCAAGGCAGATGCGACCACGGCGGGCAAGGAGGTGCACGGCTTTGTGCTGGCCGCAGCCTCCAGTGGTGCCAGTGCGTTGGTGTATTTCGAGGGCACAAACACCCAGGTCACCGGCCAGACCCCCGGCCCCGTGTTCCTGCAGACGACCGCCGGGACGGGCGGTGCAACGGCCCCGAGCGCTTCGGGCAACGTGGTGCAGCGCATCGGCGTGGCCCTCAGCGCCACTGAGGTGAATTTCGAGGGTGGTCCGGCGGTCACGCTGGCGTAAAGACATGGCTGAGCGCAAGCCCATCGCAGTCTCGAGTGGCGGGCTTGCCGAAGTACCGTCGGGCGACACGCTGCCCGTCGCAAATATCCCTGTGGTGGTAGCGTCGCAGACGACGGCAGCCACCAGCAAGACAACCCCAGCGACGACCGACGAAATCCCGCTGGCGGACAGTGCAGCCAGCTTCGGACTCAAAAAGCTCACCTGGGCCAACCTGCGCGCGACGGTCTTGGCCTGGATCATCACCCAGGCCAATTCCTGGACTGGTCTGCAGACCTTCCGGGACCTGCGCGAGACCATCGTTACCGCGAACACCAGCACGGCCTACACCATCAACCTGGCCAACGGCACGCTGTTCAACCTCACGCTCACGGGTAGCTGCACCTTCACGTTCCCTGCAGCGACATCGGGCAAACAGTTCACGGTGCTGCTCAAGCAGGACGGCACGGGCAGCCGCTCAGTGACGTGGCCGTCGAGCGTGCGCTGGGCTGGCGGCACCGCCCCCACGATCACAGTGACGGCAGGCCAGACGGATGTGATTTCGTTCATCGCCGATGGCACCTACTGGCTGGCTTTTGTTGCCGGTCAGAACTACACCCGGAGCTGAGCCCGCCATGTTCCTCACCACACGGGCGCTTATTTCGGTGAAAGGTGCGCCGCCGCCGGTCTCTGGCTTCGCGACGCTTGACCCTTCTCGGACAGGGTCTGCTGCAGCGTTGTCTGGTGGCAACCTGAGTTTGGTGACAAACCTGTACGGGTCTTCGGTCTCGAACATCGGCAAGTCTTCTGGGAAGTGGTACTTCGAGGTCAAGTGCGTGGACGCCTCCCAAAAGGCCACCTTGTTCGGGGTGGTCCGCTCGTCGCTCTACAACAAAGACATCTACCCCGGTGCACCTGGCAATGGTTGGTGCTACTACTTCTATAGCGGTGACACGTATTCGAACGACGTGGTGACCCCTTACGCGCCTAACCCTGACTATGAGGAATGGGTGGGCTGCTACGTCAATTTAGACGACGGCGAGATCGGCTTCATCTCCAACGGCGTGGACCGGGGCATCGCTTTCGGCGGGCTGCCCAGCGACACCTACTGCGCAATTCTGGGGAATGGATCTTCCACGACCGGAGGCATCCAGACCATCAATTTCGGCGCCACCGCCTTTGCTTTCACGCCGCCCGCTGGATTCAACGCGGGGTGGTTCAACCCATAGCACCTTCAGGAGAGGTAACGAATGAAAACAGAAACGCTGGAGACCATCGCGAGCGTGAGCAGCAAGGTGACAACGGCAGGCGCGGCGGGCAGCGTGATCGGCACCTTTCTCATCAACAACATGGTGGGGATCATCGGGCTGCTGATTGCACTGGCTGGCTACCTGACCAATGCGCACTACAAACGCAAGGCCAACAAGCGCCACGTTGCCGAGCACGAACTGCGCATGGCCCGCCTGCGCCGTGGGATGGACAGCGATACCGACCTGGGTGAACTGGGGGCCGAGGAATGACGGTCGGAAAGCTGATTCGCGACAACCCCAAGCGCTCGTTGAGCGCTGGGGCATTCGTACTGCTGATGGCGCTGGAGGGCTTTCGTGCCATCCCCTACCGCGACATCGCGGGCGTCTGGACCGATGGCTATGGCAACACCCATGGTGTCGTGCCAGATCAGCCCGTGACCGAGCCCGCAGCGCGCGCCACGCTGCAGCGGCACACCGGGGTGTTCGGCCAGGGCGTGCTGGACTGCCTCGACCGCGAGCCCACCCAGGGCCAGTACGACGCCTGGACGCTGATGGCCGTGAACACGGGCCTCGGTGCCCCAGGCAAGGCCGATGGCTGGTGCTGGCTCAAGTCCGGCCGCAAGTCCACGCTGGTGCGCCGCTTCAACGCGGGCGACGAGGGCGGGGCGTGCCTGGCCATGCTGCAGTGGGTGAGGGCAGGGGGCGGCTACAGCCAAGGCCTGTTCAACCGCCGCTGGCAGGAATACCTGCTCTGCATCGAAGGCACGGTGCGCTGGAACGCAGGAGGCCCGCGATGAACCTCACCCTCATTACCCACCTGATCGTGGCCCTGGCCACCGCCGCTGGCGTCTGGGTCTTCCAAGACGCCCGCATGGATGCCGCCGTGGCCGATGTGCGTCTGGAGCAGAGCAACGAGCGCTTGGGCGCCGTGACCCAGGCCCGCGCCGACGAGCGCGCCATCACTAAGACCTACCAAGGAGCTCTCAATGCTGCCCGCACCCGTGAAGCGCTTCTGCGCACTGAGCTTGACAACCTGCACCGTGCTTCTGACGAGCTGCGCGACCAAAACGCCGACGCCGCCCGCCAACTCGCTGCAGCTCCCCCCGCCGCCGTCCTTGAGTACGCCCTTGCCCTCGGAACCGTATTCGAAGACTGCCGCGCAGCGTACGCAGGGATGGTCGAAAAAGCTGAAAGGCACGCGAGTGATGTCCGAACCCTCCGCGAAGCCTGGCCAGTGATTCCGCCCAGGCAATGAACCGAACAATGGCGGCTGCCCTAGCAGGGGGTGGGAGCCATTCACGGGGCCTTCATCCCTCGTTACCCAACCCCCTGCAGTACCGCAAAGGCTTAGCTCCGGGCCTTTGCGGTACACTTTCGTTTATCTTTGAAAGACCAGCCCGGTGGATCGGTGAAGCCCTGATGGTCGTGGTGCAGACGCACACGGCAACCTGAAAGGACTTCCATGGCCAACAGCGCATACCCCAAGGGTGCCCAGAAGATTCTGAGCGCCAGCATCAACTTCGCCGCCCACACCATCAAGGCGGCCCTGGTCACCACCGCCTACACCTTCAGTGCGGCCCATGAGTTCATCTCGGAGGTGGGCACCCGGATCGGTACGGACCAGGAGCTGACAAACAAGAGCATCACGGGCGGCGTACTCGACGCCGACGATCTGGACTTCGGGGCCCTGGCCCCCGGGAACACCATCAAGGCGGTCATCGTCTACCGCGACACGGGCAGCGCCGCCACCTCGCCGCTGCTCTTCTACTTTGACGTGGTCACCGGACTGCCGTTTGCGACGAACGGCGGCGCCCTGACCATCCCCTGGGATTCGGGCGTCAAGAAGATCGCTCGCCTAAAGCTGCCAGTCTTCCCGAAGGGCGGCGAGAAGATGTTCTCGGGCTCCATCAACTATGGTGCGGACACGATCAAGGTAGCAGCCATCCCGGCGGCCTACGTGTACGACGCGGCGCACGAGTTCCTGACCGACCTAGGCACCGTGATCGGCACAGCCCAGACCCTGTCGGGTAAGTCCGTGACTGGCGGCGTTTTTGACGCAGACGACATTGACTTCGGCTCACTGGCCGCAGGCTCGTCCATCGGCTCGCTGGTGTTCTATAAGGACACCGGCAGCGCCGCGACCTCGCCCCTGCTGCTGCACGTCACCGACATCACCGGCTTCCCGCTCGATACCAACGGCAGCGGGGTGGCCGTGCGCTGGTCCAGTGGTGCAGCAAAGATCCTCAGCCTGATCCCGGCGTAAGGGGCGCGCCATGCTCCACACCTTCGCCAACAACGCGACGGCCAAAATTGCGGCCGGCCTCACGAATGTGGCCACGACGTTCACGGCCGTGGACGAGCCACCGGTCTACCGCTTCACTTACCTGGACGATCCGACCTCCGGGCTCATCCAGGTGGCAACCCTGACGAATCCCGCCGCGCCGGGCGTCTACGAGATCGTGCACATCACGGTGCACAACGGCACGGACTTCACCATCGTGCGCGGACGCGAGGGCACATCCGCAGTCGCCTGGGCCGCCGACACCATCATCTCTGCCCGGGTGACTGCCGCCATGCTGGAGTCGTTCGCTCAGAACCGCGAGAGCACCACGGGCAACAACGGGGCACTGGCGCTGGGCACTATCGACCAGACCGCAGCCGTTCGGGCATCGAAGGGCGTGGCCATCAACGCGATTGGCAATGGTGTCGAGGACGCCTGGCTGATCGGTGGTGCTCCCGTACTGCAGCGGGTGGGTGCCACCAGCGTGGCCCTGATGGACCGGCACATGACCCCCGACGGTACGGGGGCGACGCCGACCGTTGACCTGGGCGTCCCCCCGACCTGGGCCACGGCAACTTCGTACAGCGATGCCGCCATCGTGCAACCCACGACGCCCGACGGACTGCAGTACCTGCTGTGGATGACCGACCCAAGCACCGGGCCGCTGACATCAGGCGCGACCGAGCCGTCTTTCGCGGGCCCCGCTGGCGCGTTTGCCGAGTTCGACCCGGGCGGCGGATTCGACAACTTCTGGACCTGCCTTGACCTGGCCACCGGCATCACGCAGGACCTTCCCATGGTCGGGGTGCGTTTCTACCCCAGCGAAGTGGGCTTCATCTGCTTCGAGCGCGGCGCGGGCGTCACCACCGATCCCGTGGTTTCCATCGGAACCACGGCGACGCCCACCAAGTACGCCAGCGCGGTGACGCTCACCGGCCTGGGCACCAACCAGATCCACCGCATCGCCGTGACAGACCAGGACGGCGTGGGCGGGCTCAAGTTCACGCTGGACACCCCGGCCGCCGGTGGCGTGTTCCGTGGGCGCTTCTACTTCAAGGGCACCTTCGTGCAGTCTGAAAGCTGACCGTGAGCTACCCCCTCATCAACGGCGCGGAGATCAACGGCACCGACAGCGATGGCGTGCTGACCGAAGGCATTGAGCTGGTCAGCGCCGGTGTGCACTCGCTCGCCCTGGCCCTTGAGGCAGGCAGCGCTCAGCCGTTGGAGCTGGGCGATTTCATCGTCCAGATCGGCTTCGATGTCGCGGCGACGCCTGCGGGGCTGGACCTGGTGCACTCCGGGCTGCACAGCGTCTTCATGGGCCAGCCAGGTGCGGATGTCACCCTGTTCGCCCCAGGCGTTCGGGTGCTGGAGCTTGGCGCCATTGCGGCGGAGCTTGGCGGCGTCACCGTGGATGCGGGCAGTGCACAGCCGTTGGAGCTGGGCGGTCCGGGCCTCAGCATCGCGGGCCTTGCCGCTGGCGCCCACGCTCTGGAGGTCGGAGAGGCCGGCTCCAGTTTCATCGCCGACGCGCCGGGGGTCGTGGTGCTGGAGTTCGGGGCCATCGGTGCGCGGTTCCGTCTGGCCCATACCGGCATTGACATGGGTTTCAGCGGCACGCACGCGCTGGTGGCGGCAGGGGTGATTGCCCAGGCTGCTGGCGCCAACGCCCTGGAGTTTGGCGAACCGAGCCAACCCCACTTCACGGCCTTCGCTCGCCAGTCCTTTCCTCTGGAGCTTGGGCACCACACTGCATCGCGGGGGGCGGCATGCTGACGTTCAAGAGCTTCACTGGAATCAACAACGTCGTCCCACAGAACCGACTGGAGGGTTCGGACCTGCTCGAAGCTACCGACGTAGACATCGGGCTGACGGGTGAGATCGTGCGGCGCCGGGGTTTTACTGAGGTGTCTGCGCTGTGCCACAAGAACCTGTTCGATGGCCAGGGCTTCATGCTCTCGACTGCGGGGAACCAATTGGTGGCCACGCACCCGGGGGGCGGGCGGCATGTGGTTCATCCAGCCATCGGCCCCGAACGGCTCTGGTACTGCAACCTGCCAGACGGCCGCACCACATTCAGCAACGGATTGATCCATGGCACCACGGACGGCTTCACCAGCACCGATCGCAGCGTCCCTGAGCCGGTGACGTTGGGGGCGCCAGACACAGCCTTTGGCGAACTATTCCCGGGGGCGTACCGCTACTACCTGACCAATGTACGTTTGAGCGACAGGACCGAGAGTCCCGCGGTCGGTCCAGCCCCAGCTGCCATCAATTCGGGTGGGCTGCGCATCGATGGGCTGCCGCAGCTACCTGGCCACGCACTCAATGTGTACCTGAGCAATGAGAGCGGGGAGGGCGCCTATCTCGTCGGTGCGGGTGTTACGTCGACTACCTTCGAGTTCGGCGGCAAGAATGCCGAGCTCGTAGTGCCGTGCCGCACCATCGGCGCAATGGCGCCGCCCATCGGCACCATCACTGCGTTCTGGCGTGGGCGCGTCCTGACCGCACAAGGCAACGTGCTGTGGGCGAGCCGTCCACTTGCACCCCACCTCGCCGACTGGCGTGACTTCAAGCCGCTGGCCTCCCAAATCACGGCGATCCAGCCAGTCAATGACGGTGTCTACGTCGGCACCACCACAGACCTCATTTTCCTGTCGGGCGTGAGCTGGGATGAGCTGTCGTACCGGGCAACCGATCGGGGCCCCGTCGTTCTTGGCTCTGGCGTGGCGGTTCTCGGCGATCGCGTGAAGCTGGACAAAGGCACAGGCGCCGGAGAGGCCATGATGTGCATCGCAGGGGGCGAGATCGTCGCTGGTTTCGCTGGCGGCCGGACTGCGAGCCTCACAGAGAACCGCTTCCGAACGGCAGTGACCGAAGTGTGCGCCGCCTTCAGGGAAGTTGGTGGCATCCCGCAATATGTCGCGGTCCCGCAATGAGTATTTGGAACGCCTACGGATTCGACCTGCTTGGGCGCCCCGTAGACGCGCGGGCGCCCGATGCGCTGCGCGTGGTGGGGCAGGCCTCCGCTCCGCAGCTGGCCATGGCCCAGGACGCCTTCGCATCGTACTGCATGCGGGTGCGGTCTTCGGTCGTTCCGAACCCCACTGAAATCGGCCGTCTGCCGGACGGCAGCCCATACCGCATCGTCACAGTGGGCAACTCGACGGTGATGGAGCTCTACCCTCGTGCCGAGGATGTGGATGACGACAGCATCCGGGGCATTCTGGCGACGCACACAGTCGGCGATGTCTCACGGGCGTGGTTGATCACCCCCGGGGGGCAGTTCCGCGCCCCCGACAACACCTGGAAGATCAAGCAGCTGCCGGAAGTACCCGCCTCGGGCCAGCGCTACTGGTATCCATCACTCGGCAACAAAGGCTTCGTGAGCGAGTTCGCGGCGCATGCCCGGGGCGGAAAATTGCTCCTTCTGGGCGGTGACCTCGGCCCGGCCTTCACCTATACCGGGGGCGGCCGACGCTTCACCTGCACGCCCGCGTTCAATTGCGAGGAGCGGCTTGATGCGCAGGCCGAGAGTGATGGCGAACCGAAGCCGTTCACGCAGCCGCCGATCTTCAGCTACCTGCCTGCGCCCCCCGGGCACGGCGGCGGGCTCGAAGAGAACATCTGTGTGCACCCTACGGGGAATCGCTTCATCCGGCCGCTGACCACTGGCTACCTCCGGCGATTCGTGCAGATCGGGATGAACCTCACGATCATGCGCGTGACCCGCTCGTTCAGCAGCGCACCACGACAGGTGATGCTCTGGTATGAGACCTACGTCTTCACCGGCCCGGCTGCCAGCTCAGTGCCTGGCACTTTGCCGACCGTGTCCGCAGCAGAAGATCCCGTGCCCGAGCTGCAGCTCGAATGCGTACCGCCGGACGCTGTGACGCTGACGGCCGATGGCGTGTTCGACATGACGAAACACCGGGCGTGCCGATTCGTTCAGACCAGCGACTACAACATCGATGCACCTGCGCCGCCACCGACGTCCGGGGGCGCCATCGGGACGGAGTCGGGCTACTGGGCTTGGACAGCGCAGCAACAGCGCAACATCAACTGGGAAGGCCTGGTGCTGGTGACGAAGCTCAACGACCTGGGCCAGGTCACCCACGACACCGAGAAATACACCGAGGAGCACAGCGCCAGGCAGGTGCACCGCACCGACACGCACCGCACCTACAGCTGGGGGTTCGCCCCGACGTGGTCGCGCGGCGACTTGCAGACGGCCGATGAGACGCGGGCCTCCACTATCACGCGCCGCGACCGTCGCGTCCTCACGCGAGTGATCGACGGCATGGAGCTGGTGATCCAAGATTCCCTGATCGATGAGGTCGCAACTCAGGAGACCCACTTCCAGTACACGCGTCTGCCCTACACCGAGTCGTTCACCTGGGAGCGCACGCAGAACGCCTCCATCTCCGTCACGCTGCGGCACCCGATCTTCATGAGCAGCCTCCTGCGCGCCAAGATGTACCTGGAATACACGCTGCAGTGGACCAAGAGCGTGGCCTACGAGTCGAGCGACATGGACACGCCATTCCCACCGGCCACGCCCGCTGTGACCCACGCGCTGATCGGTGAATCGCGCGACACAGAGGTGCTGCGCATTCCGTTCGTGAGCGCCCGGCCGCCCATCATCGACGTACTGCACAACAACCTGAATGAGCCCGGCGTGACCCCGGCCGAAGGGTCTGTGTGGCTGGATGCCACGCCACCAGGGTTGCCGAACCTCGGGGACTACAACTACGCGATGGACCTCGACTACTCGCCATTCGACTCGGGTATCTCTGTGGGCGTGCCGTCGCAGACCAACGAGATCGGCGGGACTGATGCCGTCCGCTTCACCGTCGACGGCGAAATCGCCTCGTCGGTGGCCAAGGACCCGCGCACGGCGGCGGCCGTCGTCACGGTGCTCATCGGGTCGTCGCAACGCCTTCATTTCGTCGTGGACAAGCGGGGTATTCGGCCCCTCGAAGAGCAGTTCCCTGACCTCGACCCCTCGCACCCCGAGTGGTTCATTGAGAAAGTCGTATGACCGCCATCGTCTGCAACACCCTCACAGGCGCGGTGTCCGAGTACACACGCTACGCATTTCATAGCATCACGCCGACGCACGGCGGGGATGCTAACGGGCTCTTCGAGTTGGTCGGCGACTCCGACGCCGGGCTACCCATCGTCGCATCCCTGCGACTACCGCCGACCCTGCGCGGCAGCACGCTCAAGAAGCATCTGGAGATGGTGTACCTGTCGATGCAGGGGGAAGGCATCGCGGAACTCACTGTCTTCGGTAACTCCGCGCAATGGACCTATGAATTCCCGCTGCGCAATAGCGGGCAAACGCGGTGCCCCGTGGGCAAGGGCATCCGCGAGAACTACTTGGGCTTCGGCCTGCGCACGCCCGGGGGACAGGCATTCCTCCTCGACCGCATCGAGGTGCTCACCCCTGAATCGAAGACACGGAGGATCTAGACATGGCAGATTTCGACTTCAACGGCCCAGCGAGCATCGTGGAGGACAAGTATGTCCGCTCCATCGACCTGGCCGACGCCGCAACCGAGGCGGTGGAGGGTTTCCAGGAGGCGCTGAACAACAGCATCTATCTGCCGCCCACCTTCAGCCTCAAGTGGAACACGCTGCCCGCGCCCAGCCTCCCCGAAGTGCCGGAGATCCCGGACCTGCCGAACGTCGCATTCACCACGCCTGACGGGATGCCCACGGCACTGACCGTGGTGCCCCCCTCGATCGGCATCGACGACTTCGTGGTGGCGCCGCCCGCGCTGAACTTCCCCGCTGCGCCAACGCTCCTGGTCGGGGATGTCCCGGAGCTGCCCGAGATCCGTGATGTGGCCGTGCCCGATGCGCCCGTCGTCGTCCTGCCGGACGCCCCGGACTTCCTGTCGCTCACCACGCACACCTTCGGCGGCGTGAACCTGCACGAGGACTGGCTGGACAAGCTGGACGAGATCCCGACGCTTGAGCTGCTGGAGCCGGTGCCGTTCACCTACTCGCCCGGGGCGCGCTACGCCTCGGAGCTGCTGGACAACCTCAAGGCCACCCTGCGCGCGCGCCTGGCGGGCGGCACGGGGCTGTCTGCGGCCGTGGAGCAGGCGATCTGGGACCGGGCCCGCGAGCGCGAGAACCTGGCTGGCCTGGCGCGCGAGCAGGAGGTGCTGCGCGGCGCCGAGGCGCTGGGGTTCCCGCTGCCCTCGGGCGTGCTGACCGGGCAGCTGGCCGACGCCCGCCGCGAGACGGCAGACAAGGTGTCTGGGCTGTCGCGCGACATCGCCATCAAGCAGGCCGAGATGGAGCAGCAGAACCTGGAGCGCACCATCCAGTTCGCCAGCCAGCTCGAAACGACCCTGTTGGACGACGCCTACAAGCTAGAGATGCTGGCCTTCGAGACGGCGAAGACGGCGGCCGACAACGCCATCGCTACGCACAACGCTCAGATCGAGTATTTCAAGGCGCTGCTCGTAGGCTACCAGGCGTATGCCAGCGCCTACGACACGGTCATCAAGGCCGAGCTGAACAAGGTCGAGGTCTTCAAGGCCATGCTGCAGGCCGAGCAGACCAAGGCCGACATCAACAAGTCCTTGGTGGACCGCTACAAGGCCGAGATCGACGGGGCCATGGCCTCGGTGGAGATTTACAAGGCCCGCGTCGGCGCCGCACAGACCCTGGTCGAGCTGGAGCGCACGCGCATCCAGGCTGGGGGCGAGCAGATCAAGGGCTTCGTGGCTACGGTCAACGCGGAGACTGCGAAGGCCGACCTCTTCAAGTCGAGCGTCGAGGCCGAGGCCACCAAGCAGGAGGCCTACCGGTCGCAGGTGCAGGCCTACAGCGCCAAGGTGGGGGCGCAGGCCGAACGTGCCCGAGCCGAAGTGTCGCGCTACCAGGCCCTGGTGTCAGCCAAGCAGCTGGAGTGGGATGGCTGGCGGTCGCGCCTCACCGCAGCGACGGCGGCCGTCGATGCAGCGGCCCGGCAGTCCAACATCATCATGGACGGCTACCGCATCGGTGCCGCAGCGGTCGAGGCCAAGGCTGGCGCGTACATGCGCCGGTGGGAGGCCGACATCAAGCAGTACGAGGCGGGGCAGTCCATCACGTTCCAGGTGGCGAAGATGAACACCGACGCTGTGCTGCACACGAACGACGCGCGCATGGATGCTGCGAAGGTGGGCCTCACCACGTCGTCGCAGCGGCTGGCCAGTGCCTGGGCGATGGTGTCGGCAACGGCACAGATTTCGGGGAGCTCGACGCTGATCCAGACCATCTGACGTAAACTGCGGGTTGGAGGTGGATGTGATGAAGCCTAAGACCATGCCCGACGTGTATGTCGGCGAAGCCGCCAGGCGCCGGGCGTCCGAAATTCGGGATGCTGAGGGCGCCCGCAAGAGTGTCTTGATTGATGGGCCTGCGGCCTCCAAGCCGATCAGACCACTCAATGCGGTTGCAGAGCACCCAACCAGAGCGAAACCTGCGCCGCCGATCGGTGCGCGCATTCAGTCTGTAGAGGCCACCGTGGATTGGTGGTCCCGGCCGCGTGAGGAGTCACCATGAAGAGAATGAATGACCCTATTGAAGATTTTGTTGATGGTTTTCGTGGGGGCTTCAGCGAGGACAAGGAAGAAACTGCACGCCTCAAGTTCTGGGGTGTTGTCCTTGTCATCAGCGTTGTTGTCGGTTGCGCGGTCATCTACACCCTATAGCGGATAAAATCCGTCCAATCACCGGAGCTTCGGCCGTGAAGGTGTTCCAACGAAGGAACACCCATGGCCATCCCCGGCATCGAACTCACTGAGCGCCCCTGGGCAGGGAGCGCGGACTCCCGCCTTTTCGCCCGCGATCCGGGGCCCGGCAACCCGAACGTCGGTCGCGAAAGCCTGCGGGCTCCTGCAGCACCTGCGGCTCCAACCGCATCAACTGCAGCTGCTCCGGCGGCCCCTGCGCAGCGTCCTTCCTTACGCAACCGCGCATTCGTGGCGGGCGGCGGCGCTCTAGGTAAGGCGACAAAGGCCCTAGGTCCGGTCGCGCTAGGTGCATCTGCGTTCTCCCAACTTGGGACGCACCAGATCGACGACCCAGACGTCGATTCGTCTGCGATGGGGACTTTTCGCGCACTCCGTGAGGAAGGCCCCTCCGGCCTCTTCACCGAAGGTAGCAAGACCCGCATGAGTCTGGGCAAGGGGCTGCACGAGGCTGCTGCAGACGTTGGGGGATTCTTGGCGGGTGCGGCAGATACCGTGCTGCCAGGCACGCCGATGACCGACCGCCTGAACCAAGGTCTTCGCTCGGCCTATGGCGGCCAAATGGCGATCCCGGGCAGTGCGCCTGCCGTCCCTGACCTCCCCGCCACCGCATCCGGCACGCCAGGTGCCCCACCTGCGGCGCCCCCGACTTCCGCCCCAGCCCCCGCTGCGCCGACCCCTGTCGCTCCCACCGCGCCCACCGCACGCACGAACGACGTCACCCGCGTGGGTAACTCCTACTCCGGCGGCAATGTGGGGGGCAACATCACCGTGAACGGTGAGACGCCCGGGGGCGGCACCATCACGGCCCAGAACATGACCGCTGCGGACAATCTGGCGCAGCGCGAGACCCTGCGCGGGATGGGTACGACTCAGCGCCCGGTGCTGCAGGCACCCGGTAACTCCGACAATTCCTGGCAGGCCCGCAACAACCTCCGCAACCTCGAGGTCAGTGCGAGCAGCATCTACAACAACCAGTCTGCGTGGGGCAACAAAGCCAAGGGCGCAGCCGATGTGATGGCCTACCAGAATGCCCGTGCTACCGACACCGCGCTGCGTGCCGGTACGGACCCTGGCTCCCTGACCCGCACGAATGCCGCAGCTGCCATGTATGGCGACGATGTCCGTGCCGACGCAGCGCAATACGCCTCCGACAACTCCCTGCGCGGCCAGCTGGCCACTGCCGGTGCGACGCGCGCCGCCGCCGATGCCCGCCTGCGCTACGACATGAACAAGGACAACCGCGACTTCAAGCTGCGCTCTGATGAAGCGGGCATGCGCCGCCAGGAGACCCAACTCAAGCAGCGCGAGGCGAGCGAGAAGAACGTCTACGACCAGGTCCTCAACACCCTGCCCCCCGGCCCCGACGGCAAGCCCAACACCGCAGGAGCTGCCGAGTACATGCGCGGGCTGACCGCCCGCGTAGCAGATCGCCAGAGCAAACTCGAGGCGCACCTGACGGCCAACCCCAACGACACGCAAGCGCTGGCTGAACTCTCGAACATCCGCGACAACGGTGTCGGGGCACTGGGGGCCCAGGGCAAGGACAAGTTCATCACCGGCATGGAGGCGAAGAGCCTGCGGTCGGCGAACGCCGGTATGGCGCCGTGGGCCGGCCGCGACGTTGCCACGAATCAGCCCATCACGTCCTTGCGGCGCGACCCCGGCCTGCTGTGGGACGACTACGTGGACAACCAAGGCGGGCGCATCCCCGCGTACGCCGTAGACAAGGAGGGCGCTGGCTGGCTCGGCATCGGTGGCCGACCCAGCAACAAGTTCGACTCACTGAAGGAGAAGTGATCCATGGCCAAGTACGCCGAGTTCGGCAGCACGCCGCTGTCTACCGACCAGGTCACTGATGAGGCCCTGGCCGCGTCGCAGCCCAGTGAGTTCACGCGTGGTGCGCGGGCGGGCACCTATGGGATGGGGTCGAGCCTGCGCAACGCGGCGGGCGCCGCCGCTGATGCCTTCAATTTCGACGACTTCGCCGCCCAGCAGTACGGTGAGGCTGACCGTCTCTCTCTCCGTGCACAGCAGTCCGGCCCGCGCGTTGGCAGTCTGGATCAGCTCAAGCAGGGTGGCTACAGCCTGCGCGACGTCGGGGACTACGCTGCCGGTGTAATCGGCGGTGCGGGTCCGTCTATCGCCCTTGGCGTCGGCTCGTCTCTCGCCGCCCGGGGTGCGCCCCTGGCGTCCCTGGCTGCTGGTACTGCCGCATTCACTCCATTTGAGGCGGGCGATGCCGTGGCGAAGTGGCGCGCGGCCAATCCTGGCCAGCAGATCGATGCAGACACGGCGCTGCGCCTGGGCGCCACGGGCGCGGGCTCTGCCGCACTCCAATCCGTCGTGCCCGCCATGGTGGGTGGCAAGATCCTGGGGCGCGGGCCAGCTTCCGTGCCCTCCACATCCCTGCGTCAGGCCGTGGGTCGGAACCTCGCTGAGATCCCGCTGGAGGGCGCGACCGAGGGCGCAGGCGAGTTCGTCAAGCAGGCTGGGGCCACGCCGGAGCTGCCGACGGACTGGGGCCAAGTGGGTGAAAACGCCTTGGCTGGCGCCATCGGCGGCGCCCCTATGGCGGGACTCGGCGCCGTGGGGGACTACGCCCACGGCAACGCCCGGGGCGTAACCGACGCTGTGGGGCGCGGGGTCGCGGCTGCGCGCGACGCGGTGGCTTCAGCAACCAGCTCTGCGCGTGACACGGCCGCCGCCGCAGCGGACGCGGCCCAGGAGACCACCCGCAATGCTTGGGACGGCGTAGCCGATGTGGCCAAGGCCGCCTATGACGGCACCGTGGAGGGTTTCAAGACCAGCGACCTGGGCAAGACACTCGGCGACCGGGCCGACACCGTGCGCAACTGGGCGACTGAGATCCTGGAGGACCCGGCGACCCCCGAGGCAGTTCGTGAGGGGCTGCGCAACGCCGTCAGCCGCGCGGGCGATAAGGTGAACCAGGCCTATGTCTGGGCAGCCAAGCAGGCGCGCGACGCCCAGGCGGCGTTGGCTGGGCCCGACGCTCAGGCCGAGAGTGAGACTATCGAGACCCCCAGTGACGTGCTGCGTGGCCTGCGCACCCCGCCGGACGACACTATCGACAAGGTGATCGGTGACGGCTTCCTGGGCGACAACGCCGAGATGGCCACAGCCACGGCCGACCGCGCCGCCGAGCTCAGTCAGGAGTCGGTCAAGAAGGGCACCGAATTCGCCGCGAAGTGGGGTAACGAGCTGCTCAATCGCGCTGGCGTGAGCGAGGAGACCAAGGCCCAGGTGACTGAGGCGCTGCGTAACGTAGGCGATCGGGCCAGCCAGGTCACGATCGCTACGGCCAAGAAAGCCGCCGATGCTACCGAGAGCGTGCGGGCTCGGGCGAAGGCCTTCACTGATCGCCTGGCCAAGAGCGCCCCTGAAGACAGCGGCACGAAGAAGTCCGAGGACTATTCCGGCGCCCGCAAAGCGGTGAATGACGTCCTGACCAAATACCGCCAGGACGTGCCCGAGGCCGTGCTCAACGACCCCGAGACCTCCGCCATGCTGGCCGACGGCCTGCGGGAGTTCGTGAAGATTGCCGCCCGCCCCGGCGCATTCGATACGATCGACAAACACTGGGTGCGCGCGCAACTCGGTGGGCTGCTCGGCCCCCGCAGCACTGACATCCTGAACGAGGTGTGGGACGCCGTAGGCTCCAGTGAGCCCGACGCCGTGGCCCGCCGATACCAGGCCCTGAACGACCTGGATGACATGAACAAGCAGGCCATGAGCCTGACCACTGTCCTGCAGGCGGCGCTCCCCGAGGGCTCGCCGCTGGCCGCCCGCCAGGGCGACGACGCAGAAGTCCTGACCCGCTGGGCGCGCGGCGAGCTGACGAAGGGCATGTCGCCTGCCCAGGCCAAGTTCGAAGACCGGCGCATGCAGGAGTACATCCAGGAGACCTACGGCGACAAGTCGAAGACTGTGCTGGCTGCGCTTGAGCAGCGCGCCAAGCAGAACCGGGACATGCAGCACCAGCGCGCGACGATTGATGAGCTGGAGGGCGAAATCGACGCCTTCGACGGTAGCACGAGCTTCCGCGATGCGGAGGCGCCCAGCACCTCCTACGTCGGCGGCAACAAAAGCGGTAAGGTCCTCGTGTCCGACCCGGCCGTGTACCGCGCCAAGGACAAGACTGGTCTGGAGGGCTCGACTGAGCGCCTCATCAAGAAGCTCAAGGCCGAGAACCCAGGCGCCGACGTGCGCTTCGTGTCGATCACCGACAAGCCTGAGCTCGTGGACATGATCCCATCGCTCAAGGCGAAGGTCACGAAGGAAAAGAAGGCGCTGGCTGAGCAGTACCCGGGCGACGCCGACCGGCAGCTGGCCGCTCTCGAGCAGTTCCGCGATCGCATGGTGGCCGATCTCAAAGCTGACGGTATGGGCATGGTCGAGGTAGCCTCGAACCCTAACCCCGACGCACTGACGCAGGCTGAGGTCGAGGCCATGCGCCTGGACACCGAGCGCTACGGCAAGGCCGACAACCCCGCGCGTCTGGAGGTGCCCGACGGCCCAATCTTCGACGCCGTGGCCGTGGCGCGCACGATGCGCGGCAAGATCAACAAGGAGCGCACCTGGACGGAAGAGGACGACCGTAGCGACGGTCACCGGCTCGCGCGCGCCTTCAGCGACGGTGTGGCCGCTCTGATGGAGAAGTACGGGCGCTTCAAGGTGTCGCCCGATACGCTGATCGGTAAGGTCGACGGCAAGGACTTCTTCGCCCGGGACATCAAGAGCCTACCGAAGGATGCTCCCTCCGGCCGCCGCGAATTCAGTTTGCAGGACGACATGACCGCTCAGCAGCTGCAGGCCGAGCTCGACAAACTCGAGCTGGAGGCCGAGCGCCGGGAGCGCGCGGGCGACGAGGACCTGGACAGCCTGTACACCCGCATGCAGCGCCTGGAGGCGCAGATCGAACGGGTCTCCGCACGCGAGAACGCTGAAGGTGCGGCCCAGGAAATCGGCCAGCAGAACGTCGACCCGGCCAACGACAACATCGTGAAGGCTGGCGCAGCGTTGAGTCAGCGGCAGCTGCAGCGCCCACCGCAGAGCGGCGCGGCCAACGACAAGGCCCCGGATACGAAGCCCCTGATCGCTCTGGCCGAACGCATCCGCGAATCGAACGCCCCAGCGCGCGAGAAGATCGCCGACCGTCTGCAGACCCTCGCTCTGAACGCCAGCATGATGGGCAAGAAGGACCTGCAGCGCCTGATGGACTTGAAGATGGCGGGGAAGGTGTCGGAGGTGTCGGGCACGATCAACGACCTCGCCCGCAAGTATGCCGACCGCATCGTGCCACCGAAAACCGAGGCGCCGACGGAAAAGGCCAAGCCCGCCGAGGTGGAGGGCCCCACCGACCCAAAAGCCGTGGCCGCCAAGAAGGCGGCGTTCCTGGAGAAGGCAGCCTCTGGTGATGCGGCGCTGATCAAGGAGCTCAAAGCGTCGACCGACGCCAAGGGGCTGCAGCGCGCCGCCGAGGCGCTCAACGAAGCAAGGCGGGGCGGCGCCGTGCTCGACACCATCAATGACCGCCTGGCCCAGCTCATGCAGGACCCGGACGTCGCCTATGGCATGGGCACGAAGAAGTACAGCCTGCTCTCCACGCAGGTCCACAACGACCTGGGGCGTGCGGGCTTCGCTGCGACCCACGACAGCCCGGTGCGCCACGACGGTACGTTCAACTGGCGCAAGTTCGCTGGCTCGGGTAAGGGCGACGCGGGTTTCGGTGCAGGCACCTACCTGAGCACGGGCGAGACCGTGCACACCTTCTACAAGAAGATGTCCACTGCGCTGGCCAAGGAGACCAGCCCCACGTACCACGTTTCCGTCCAGGCACTCAAGGCCCAGCTGATGAACTGGGACAAGCCGCTGTCCGAGCAGAGCGGCTACGTGCAGCGCCGCCTGAAGGCCGAGGGCTATACCGACGAGGCCATGACCGGCGCCCAAATCTACAAGGCCATGAGCAAGGAGCTCGGGGGCCATGCTGCGGCGTCCGATCGGCTGCAGGAGATCGGGTTGGTGGGCCACGAGTACAGCGCGGTGAACGGCAAGGATGGCAACGGGTCGACGGCCCGCGCGCCGAACTATGTGATCTACGACGACAGCAAGATCGAGACGAACTACGTCCACTTCAGTGCGCAGCGCGCGGCCGGTGCGGGCATGTCCCCCAAGGGCCAGCGTCAGGTGCTGGACGCCATCAACACCATGCTGGGCAACAGCGTGAAGGTCGAACTCACCAATCTGCCCCATGCAGGTGAGTTCGAGCAAGTCGGCGCTGACGACATCATCCGCGTGAGCGTCCATGCCCTGAACCCCACCACGGTGGCCTACCACGAGTCCCTGCATGCCCTGTTCGCCAAGCTGATGCGTGAAGGGAGCGGGGATGTGGCCGACGTCCTGATGCGGGCCACCCAGCGCCCCGCCGTGAACAAGCGCCTGCGCGAGCTCCTGGCGGGCGAACCGGCGGCCCTGCGCCAGCTGCGGGACCCCGAGGAACGAGCGGCCTACATGTTCCAGTTCTGGGCCGACGGTGACGCCCAGCTGATCGCCGCCCTGAAGGGGCAGCCACAGACGCTTCTGCAACGCATTGCAGATACGCTGCGCCGGGTGCTCGGAATCTGGAGTAATGAAGACCGCGCCCTTCATATCATGGAGGCATTTAGCGGCGGCGAATTTGCTCAAAATTTAGGCAGTCCGGGCGCCTTCCGCCGCGCTGTGATGGCCCCAGGCCGGAACAAGGCCGTGGAGGCCGCCAGGAGCCTCACCAAGCCCTTTACCGAGCTGGGCGAGGCCGTGGTAGCGGCGGGGTCGGCGCGGCTGCGGGACAGCCGGATTCCGTCTCTGGTGGAGCTTGCAGATACGGTCAAAGCGCCCCTGACCGAGGAGACGGCCGACCCCGGCTACCTCCCGGCCGCCCGCCTGGAGCGCACGCGGGTTTTGAACGATCTGGGGGCCAAGCTGGCCGACCTGCCCAAGGAGACCATCGCCGAGGCCCTGGAGATCCTCCAGACGGGGGGCACGCAAGGCACGACACCCGAGGCCCGCCTGGCCGCCCGGGAGGTGCGCAAGGTGCTGGCCGACCAGCTGACCTACCTGCGCGCCGCGGGGGTCGACGTCAAGGATCTGGGCCCGGACTACTTCCCCCGGGTCTACGACGCTGCCTACATCTCCAAGCACCAGGCCGAGTTCCAGGCCGTGCTGGACAAGTACGGCGTGCAGGGCGACACCATGCACAAGATCATCGCCAATGGGGGCACAGAGCTGGGCATCGAGGTGGACCGCCCGGGGCTGCAGGCCAAGAAGGCCCGCAAACTGGACATGATCCCCGACGCCGAGCTGGCGCCGTTCATGCAGAAGGACCTGTACCAGATCCTGAACAGCTACGTGACCCAGGCCACCCGCCGGGCGGAGTGGGCGCGGCGATTCGGCGACGACAGCAGCCATCTGCACGCGATGCTGGCCAAGGCCAAGAACGAGGGGGCCACAGATGCTCAGGTCGAGGCGGCCGAGAAATACGTGCGCGGCGTCAACGGTACGCTGGGCGACGACATCAACCCTACGGCCCGGCGCCTGATGGGCGACATGATCGTGTACCAGAACATCCGGCTGCTGCCGCTGGCCATCTTCAGCTCCGTGGTGGACCCCATGGGGGTGCTGGTGCGCGGCGGCGAGGTGAAGGACGCCTGGAACACCTTCAAGCGGGGCATCCGCGAGATCCCCAAAGGCCTGCGCGGCGACACGAGCCTTGACGAGAGTGCGCGCATCGCCGACACCCTCGGGGTGATCGACAACGCCGCTCTGGTGCATGACCTGGGCGCCCTGTATTCGCAGGGTATGGTGGGGAACACCGCACGCAAGATCAACGACGCCTTCTTCCGCTTCAACCTCATGGAGCAGTTCAACCGGTCGATGCGCGTGGGCGCCACGGAGGCGGCCCTGAAGTTCATGGAGCGGCACTCGGCGGGCACGGCCAGCGCACACAGTGCGCGCTGGATGCGCGAACTGGGCCTGATGCGTGGGGATGTGCAGGTGGTGAACGGCCGTGTCGCGTTGACGCAGGCCGACGGACTCACGGAGGCGCAAGAGGCCCGCATCCGCACGGCGGTGAACCGTTGGGTGGACGGCGCGGTGCTGCGCCCCGATGCAGCCGACAAGCCGATTTGGATGAACGATCCGCACTGGGCCCTGGTGGCGCATCTGAAGCAGTTCGTCTACGCATTCCACCACACCATCCTCAAGCGCGTGGGCCACGAGATGCGCAACGGGAACTACGCCCCGGCCATGGCCTTGGCCAGCTACGTGCCCATCATGATCGCAGCTGATGCTGCCAAGGGCATGCTGCAAAACGGCGGGGACGAACCCGAGTGGAAGAAGAACTGGGGCCTGGAGGACTATGTCGCCCACGGCGTGCAGCGCGCGGGGTTGCTGGGTGTAGGCCAGCTTGGGGTCGACGCATACACCGACGTGCAGCGCGGCGGGACCGGTGTGGGTGCGCTGGCGGGGCCGACACTGGAGCAACTGGGTGATGCGGTGCAGGTCCTGGGTGGGAACAAGCAGTTCGAGTCGTTCGCGCTGCGGGCCATGCCGGCCAATGCGCTGTACAGCGGATACCTGAATGAAGAGCGCGCCGATCTGTCGACGGACTGACTTATGCCCTTACGGTCCTCCGACTAAACTCTTTTCTAGATTACTTCTTCTCTTACCTACTACTTAAATTTTATTTCCTATAGATATTGAAATATAAGTATAAGAATATAAGAAGAAAAGAATTAGGTATTGGGTGCGCGGCGCAGGCCTGACGCAATCCAGAACACGGTGGTAACCACCACCCCTGCGGCGATGAAGACGGCCAGCCCCGGGCGCGGGTCATCTGCCAGGAGCGTGAGGGGTACGCACCCGAGGAACCACACAGCGGCGACCTTGGCGACTGCGCGCCAGCGGGTGTAGAACGGCAGCCAGAGCCACACGCCCGACCAGAGCAGAGGTGCGATGAAGCGGTCGTTTGCCTGCGGGGCGAAGAACTGCACGAGGGCGAGCCCACCGGCGACGATGATGCACAGGAGGGCCCAGACGAGGCGGGCGCGGCGTAGGGCTTCCATAGTGGTCCTTTGCAGAGTGAGGGGCTATTCGCAGCGCTGCAGCATACACTGGGGCGCGGAACCTGTGAACAGGTAAAGAGAAGCTCCGCGTCAGCGGAGTATGGAGGCTGTCAGTGCCTGGAGCCTGACAATTTCGTCGAGTGTGGCGTTCCGATCTTCGGCGGTGTCGAACTTCTCGCGCCAGACGATGTTTGCACCATATTGCTCGAAGGTGCCAGGGCCGCGAGCACAGATGAGGTACTTTCCACCCATCGCAGTGGATGGGTAGAACAGCATCTTGTGGAGCGGCCACTCGAACTCTGGCAAGTCAAGTAGGTCGGTCATGCCTTCATCCATGGGTAGACGCCCAGCAGCATGCATGCGAGCAGGTGCAGGGAGTCGATCTTCAGGAGCACCGCCTGGGCAATGTGGTACTCGGTCTCAGGCAGGTAGCTGGCCACCAGCTCGCACGAGTAGCCGTTCATGCCAAGCCGCCCATACAAGACCCAACGTGCGTCCCGGCGCTGCAGCTCGAACCACGCATAGTCCGTGATCGCTCTGGGTAGCTCCGGCAGCTGGGTCTCGGTCGAGTGGGTGAGGAGCAGGGTCATAGCACCTGGGGTGTGAGTGTTGGCGTCTCGAGGCCGAGTAACCGGCGCGTACTGATGACTAGTGCAGAGAACTCGTCAATCTCCTTGAGCGCCCGGCTACGGTCGGCAGCTGGATAGTGCAGGATGATCGGGCCAGTACCGCTAGTGGCGGGCCACACGTAGACACCGACGTTGCCCTTGGAGGTTCCATAGCTCACATAGAGATACTGCTCGTAGGGTGGCGGCGCCACGGCCCAAATGCTCACGGTCATGATTTCTTGTCACAGTCTTGTGTCACAGTAGAGGCGAAAGCCGCGCTGGTATTGGTTCTCCGGCCGAGTCAGGTCACCTTGACATGGTGGGGGTCGTTGGTTCGAGTCCAATCGCGCCTACCAAGTTTTTGTTGAAGTAAACCAGCTTCAACGCGAGTAAAAACTTGGCAAAAAAGCCGCTCCTTCCGAGCGGCTTTTTGTTTTTTGCCTCGCGAAGCTGTGCGGGTGTGCCGCAAAAGTCGCTCCAATTGCCCTGGTATCTCTTCCTTGCGATTGGCTTTTGTCTGACACGGCCGCAGACGTGCTCCCTGTACTTTTGGGCATCCACCAAGAGAGGTTCAGCATGAACATTTCGCCCGTTACATCAGCCGTCAGCCAACCCCTGACTCCCACCGACACCCATAGCGACCCGGAGCTCGGTATGTACGACATCCGCATCTTCTGGTTGGCTGCTCTCGTAGCCATGTTGGCGGTGCTGGTAGTGGCCTACTTCAAGATGGGTTACTAGACGGCACTGCAGGCCAAAACGGAGTTTGTCCAAGACGCTGTTGATACGGTGCCGGGTAGCCGTCATACTCCTTGAGCATTAAGGAGAAAACGGACATGGGCAACGATTCAAACATCGCATTCGCACGCGCGCTCCACCAATCCTGCATGCTGGCCACTGCGCAAATTCAGGAGGCGCAGAGCCTCGCTGCAGAGTTGTTTCCCGGCGTATCCGTCTCGCGGGCGGAGATCCTGGGCATTGCGCAAGTCATCGCTGCCAACCATGCGGCCCTGATAGGTGGGCAAGGCCCGACGAAGTAACGGGTGGTTCAAGCCGTGGGGCCCTCTCCTGGCCCCGTGATCTCCTGCCCGTACGGGTTCTGGATTTCAGCCAATCAAATTCCTTGTCGTTATGCACCAGCGCCCCTGATTTCATGGCGCTGGCATTGGCCGTTGTTCAGTTGAAGTGCGGCGGCGGGTCCTGCACAGGGGGCGTGCCGGGCAGGGCCGGTGGGTCTCCTTGCGGAGAGTTGGGTATCCACGGAGGTGGGTTGTCCACGGGCGGGAAGGGCGGTACGGGCGAGGGCGCAGGTGCGTGGGTCTGTTGCATGGCGATGTCCTTGTGAGGTCGTCTGACTGAACACCTTACAGCCTGCGCAATTGCATTTGTGCCAGCCAACACGCCGAACCGCACTCAGAATGAAGCAGTTGACTCTGTGCAGCGCCGTGTCGCATTTCCTCAGGTTGGGTCGGGGGCAAGGGCTGACTGGGCGCTTGTCTGTGGCAAATCCGGAATACGCACTTGCGGCAGACAATCCGGATGCTCCCTTTGGATGAAGCTCACCAGGGCTTCGCGCACCCTGCAGCGAAGGTCGAACGCCAAGCCGGATGAACGGGCCGATACCAGCACGCGGATCTGGATCGTGCGCTCGGTCACATCGGTGAGCTGAAGCACGCCCACCCGTTTGTCCCACTCGGGCGCTGTGTCAAGCACCCGCTGCAGCTCGGCCCGCAGTGGTTCCAGCGGCAGCCGGTAGTCGGCATGGAAGAACACGGTGCCCAAAATCGCGGAACTGGTGCGCGTCCAGTTCTGAAACGGGTGCTCGATGAACCACTGCAGCGGAATGATGAGTCGGCGTTCGTCCCAGACGCGCAGCACCACATATGTCGAAGTGATCTCTTCCACGCGCCCCCATTCGCCCTCAATGATGAGCACATCGTCGATGCGTATCGGTTGCGCCAGGGCGATCTGCAGCCCGGCGATCATGTTGCTGAACACGGGTCGCGCCGCGATACCCGCGACGATCCCAACCACGCCGGCCGACGCAAGCAGGCTGGCTCCGACCTGTCGTGCGCCTGGGAATGTCATCAACATCATCGCCACGCCCGTCATCACCACCCCGGTCATCGCCGTGCGGGCCAGCACGCGGGCCTGGGTGGCGATGCGGCGGGCAGTCAGGTTGTCCTCCACGTCTGCAGGGTGGCGCGCCACGATGCCGTTGGCCAGGGCCTGGATGGCGGTGACGGCCAGCCAACACGTCCCGGCAATGAGGGCCAAGCCGTTCATATGCCTCACACCCCCGATATGCCGCAGATCGTCGCTGGCGCCTTGCCAGACTGCTTGCAGGGCGATCAAGGGCAACAGCACGCGCATGACGGGAATGCACGCGATCACCACGGTGTGAATCAGTGGTATGGGGGCCGTTACCCGCCGGAGCACTGCGGCGGCAATGCGATGAGCGATGGCAGCAGCCAGCACCGCCGCCAGCGCCACGAGCGCGATGGATGCCCAGGGGCTGAGCGAGGGGAACTCAAGCATCACAGGCGGTGCCCGGGGAGGGGTGGGACGGCGGGCCCGTCGGCCGACGGGGTGATCTTCTGCGCATCCCCATTCTTCTCGCTTCGCGTGCGGCTTTGTCGAACTTGGAGGTAGGGCGGCTGTCTGGCATGGTGGGGGAGCTCCCGCTGAAATGGACTGGTTTCATTGTCGGGAGCATGCGCACAGGACGATGTCAGCCAACGCCGATATCCGTACGCTGCGCCAAGGCTGCTTCGGTAAGTGCTCCATTAGGGTTATCCTGCGCCGCCCGCCAGGGTTCGACTTCTAGAATCTGCTGCACTGCAATACAGGGGTTGCAACCCCGAGGAGTTCGTTGTGCCCGATTCGCAAAGCGCCGCTGCCGCCAAGTCTGCCCAGCGCGTGATCAAGAAATACCCCAACCGTCGCCTGTACGACACAGACACTTCCACCTACATCACCCTGGCCGAGGTGCGCCAACTGGTCATGGACCACCAGCAGGTGGTGGTACGCGATGCCAAGACGGGCGACGACCTCACACGCAGCATCCTGCTCCAGATCATTCTGGAAGAAGAGGCCGGCGGTGCCCCCATGTTCACCGAGGCCGTGCTGGCCAACATCATCCGGTTCTACGGCCATGCGATGCAGGGCTTCATGGGGGCGTACCTCGAGAAGAACGTCCAAGCCTTCACCGACATCCAGGCCAAGCTGGCCGAGCAGTCCCAGACCGTGACGCCCGAGATGTGGGCGCAGTTCATGAACCTGCAATCCCCCATGGTCAAGGGGATGATGGGCAGCTATGTCGAGCAGTCCCAGTCCATGCTCGCGCAGATGCAGGAGCAGATGCAAAAGCAGACGGAACAGATGCTGGGGGTTTTCGGCATCAAGCGATAAGACCCCTTGCGCTGCTGAGCCGCCTGCGCCAGGTGAAGCGCCTCGGGGAAGGGCTGGTGGGGCGGAGATCCGTGGCGGCGCTGGCTTGCAGCGGGCCAGTTTTTTGGGCGCGCGGGCCGCAAATGCCCTGGTGGAGAGCATCCTCCTCCAGCGCAACCCCGGAACTGGGACAATACGGGTATGAGCGAAGCACTCTCCCCCACGAAAACACCCAAAGTCGGCTTTGTGTCCCTGGGCTGCCCCAAGGCCTTGACCGACTCCGAACTCATCCTCACGCAATTGAGCGCCGAGGGCTACGAGACCTCCAAGACTTTCCACGGCGCGGATCTGGTCATCGTCAACACCTGCGGGTTCATCGATGACGCCGTCACGGAAAGCCTGGACACCATTGGCGAGGCCCTGGCTGAAAACGGCAAGGTGATCGTTACCGGCTGCCTGGGCGCGCGCGCCTCCGAAGGCGGCGGCAACATGGTGCGCGAGATGCACCCCAGCGTGCTGGCCGTGACCGGGCCGCACGCCACGCAGGAGGTGATGGACGCTGTCCACCTGAACCTGCCCAAGCCCCATGACCCCTTCATCGACCTGGTGCCCGGCGGTTTTGGCATTGCCGGCATCAAGCTCACGCCCAAGCACTACGCTTACCTCAAGATCAGCGAAGGCTGCAACCACCGCTGCACCTTCTGCATCATCCCGTCGATGCGTGGCGATCTGGTGAGCCGCCCCATTGGCGATGTGCTCACCGAGGCGCGCAAGCTGTTCGAATCCGGCGTGAAGGAATTGCTGGTGGTCAGTCAGGACACCTCGGCCTATGGCGTCGATGTGAAGTACCGCACCGGCTTCTGGGATGGCAAGCCGGTGAAGACGCGCATGTTCGACCTGGTGCGCTCACTGGGCGAACTCGCCAAAGGTTATGGCGCCTGGGTGCGGTTGCACTATGTGTACCCATATCCGCACGTGGACGAGATCATCCCGCTCATGGCCGAAGGTCTGTGCCTGCCTTACCTTGATGTGCCTCTGCAGCACAGCCACCCCGATGTGTTGCGCCGCATGAAGCGCCCGGCCAGTGGTGAGAAGAATCTGGAGCGCATTGCGCGCTGGCGTGAGTTGTGTCCCGAGATCGTGGTGCGCAGCACCTTCATCGCCGGGTTCCCGGGCGAGACCGAGGCCGAGTTTGACCACCTGCTCGATTTCCTGCGCGAAGCGCGCATCGACCGCGCGGGGTGCTTTGCCTACTCACCGGTGACGGGTGCCGTCGCCAACGAATTGTCCGATCCAGTGCCCGATG